>DAHXOZ010000146.1 GCA_027364635.1 bacterium
TTGTAAGATAAGATAACATAAAGTGGGTAACGAGAATGTCGTAATGGAGAAGGACGACCTTAAAAACTTTTAAAAAATTCAGCAGGATTTAAAATAGGAACAAAATTCAACAGGCAATTGAGGCGGAACGGGTTTTATTAAATGATCACCCGGTAAAATCAAATTATAAAGTTCGTCCATTAGATAAGATTGTTATTTACCAGGATTATTCTCCGGAAAGCAACGAGATCGTTCCTGAAAATATTCCTTTTAAAATTGTTTATGAAGATGACGATTTGATGGTAGTAGATAAGGAACCGGGAATGGTAGTCCATCCGGGAAGCGGTAATCCCGGCGGCACTTTGGTGAATGCGGTTGCGTTTTACTTAAAGCAAAAAAATCCAGAAATAGAGGAAAGCGAATTAGCTCGTTTTGGCCTGGTTCACCGCATCGATAAAAACACTTCCGGGCTTTTGGTGATGGCAAAAACACCAAAGGCAATGACCAACCTGGCAAAACAATTTTTCGATCATACAGTTCACAGAAGATATGTAGCCCTTGTTTGGGGCGATTTTGAAGAAGATGAAGGAACGATTGTTGCGCATGTGGGAAGGCATCAAAGATTCAGAAAATTATTTACTGCTTACCCGGAAGGCGAGCATGGAAAAGAAGCGGTCACGCATTATAAAGTATTGGAAAGATTTAATTATGTAACGCTTGTTGAATGCAGGTTAGAAACAGGCCGCACCCACCAGATACGCGTTCACATGCAACACATCGGCCACCCGCTTTTTAACGACGACACTTATGGTGGCGATAGAATTGTAAAAGGAACCGTCTTTACAAAATACAAACAGTTTGTTGAGAACTGTTTTGAACTTTGTCCGCGCCACGCATTACATGCGCAACAATTAGGTTTTATTCATCCTGTTACAAAAGAAGAAATGAAGTTTGAAAGTCTGCTACCGGCAGACATGAGCGCGGTAATTGAGAAGTGGAGGAAGTATAGTGTGAAAAGGGATTAATAATATAAACAGAATTAACTTGCAGAAAAAGTGTTTAAAAAAAACCATTTTAACTTGTTATCAGAATAAACTAATTTTGAATATGCCCTCTACGCCATCCATATTTGCTCAGATTGTTGATCGGGTTCGGTTGATGAATGAAGAACAACAAAAATCACTTTGGTTACAGTTGAACCAGGAATTTATTTATGCTGCAGCCGCTAAAGCAGACTACGCTTCAAAAGGCAATAATGTTTCTATGGAAGAAATTATAAAAATGACCCGCCATGTCCGCAGTAAGAAGAAAAAAACTTAAGCGGTTTGTTCTTGATACAAATGTCTGGATATCTTATACTATTAATGGAGAACTTGAGTGGCTGGCTCATTATGTACTGCAAAACAGGTTGCTCATATATGCCTCTCCCTTATTACTTTCAGAGATAAAAAAAGTGCTTCAGTATGCAAAAGTCAAAAAGTTGCTTAATAATTCTGTTATTTCGTACACGAATGTAATTTCTGCAATAGTTATAATGAAAGAAGATGTACCCGCTACAATTAATTCCCCTGACCCTGATGACGACTATGTTTTTGAACTTGCAATAAGCAACAAAGCCAAAGCAATTGTTTGTGGAGATAAACCTCTTCTATATTGGGAAGGAAGTCCTATCAAAGTCATTTCAAAAAAAGAATTTGAAATGTTGTATTAATATTTCTGTCCACTCACTTGCTTCGAAATTAACTGGCTTATTAAAAATAAGGACAAAACCAACCTGTTACTTAACCATAAATTTGTAAATGTATCGATTAAACAAAATTTATGGAAAGTATTATAATTAATGTTCCACCTGATCTCGCAAATTGCTATTGCATCCCTTAGAAATGTTCCTATTTTAAATCCTGCTGAATTTTTTAAAAGTTTTTAAGGTCGTCCTTCTCCATTACGACATTCTCGTTACCCACTTTATGTTATCTTATCTTACAAAATCAAACAACGTAGCAGTAAAAACGCCCCTTTCTCTTTTATTAAAAATTACTTTCCAGTTTCCATTATAAGTTATCACTTTAGGAACAAGTAAGCTACCGACTTTGGTCATTTGTACTTCCATTTTTACATTAAAATCGTAGACGCCGGCATCATAACTTAACGCATAATTTCTTGCGACAATTTCAAAAGTTTTTGCATTAAACCAGGTGGTCATTTCATCTATTACTACGTTACTCTTCCTGCCCTCTTTTACGTTGATGGTAAATACATAACAAGGCACCGAATTATAATTTCTATAATCAATATACATATCGTAATTATCTGCCATCGCCGGATCAAAAATTTCTGTTTTATTACTGATAAAAGGAAGGCCGCTAATCTTTTTTCCCGGGTCAAAAAATAACATCTTTAATTGTTCCTTGTGCTTTTCAATTCCACTTAAGCCACTGGTTGAAAATTCATGTCCTTTAACAATATTATTTTCACCGCAAACAGAATCTTTGGTAAAAAACAGGCCCGCATACATCTGGGCAGTGTAGTAATTGAAATTTCCCTGCCTGTCAAATATATTGCCCGTGGTTTTTTGATCCAACACCTGCATGGTTCTGCAGTTACCCTTTCGCATTTGTTGGGTAGTGCTGTGCAAGGATGCTTTTATTGTCCCGTTTTTGTCGAGCATCCTGATGTCATTTATGGCGGTATAACCAATAATCCTCAGGTTGCGAAAAGCTTTATAAAAAGTAGTATCACTTTTTACCCTTTGGATAAACCAATCAACGTCCAATTTTTTATTGACAACAATTTCAGAAAGTGTAATATAATTTTCATCCACTTTCACAGTGCTGTCATTTTCTTTTTGAGCAAAAAGAAATAAAGAGGTAAACAGTAAAACAGAAAGTGTAAAAAACTTTTGAACCATAATTAGCTCATTAGCTGATTAGCTAATTATTTATTAAAAACCATTTTGTAATCAACTGAGATTTTACCCTTGGAAATATCATTCAGCTTTCGTTTAAGCAAACTCTTTTTAAGAGGTTTTAAATAATCAATAAAAAGTTTGCCTTCAATATGATCGTACTCGTGAAGAATAACACGGGCTGTAACACCGCCAAACGTTTTGGTATGTTGCACAAAATTCTCATCCAGAAAATTAATGGTAACACTTTCCTTACGCATAATATCTTCTCTTATTTTCGGTATACTAAGGCATCCTTCATTATAAACCCATTCCTTCCCATTAATCTCCTCTATCCGGGCATTAATAAAAACACCTTTATATCCTTCATCCTCCGGGAATTCATCTTTTTCATCCACATCAAGGTTTTCAATTATCTGCAGACTATCCATTATAAACAAACGAATATCCCGGTTTACCTGTGGAGCTGCCAGACCAACGCCTTTACTGTTATACATGGTTTCCCACATATCTTCTATCAACTTTTGAAGGCCCGTGTAAGCCGGAGCAATGTCAACACCAACTTTCCTTAAAACGGGATTTCCATATGCCACTATTGGTAAAACCATAAATATTGTAATTTTTTTAATAATTGAAATGCAAATTTACAGGATTTCGGCTATTTAAATAAGCTAAAGGCTTTGCATATATTCCTGCAACATAATGGTAGCCGCTATTTCATCAATTGTTCTTTTATTTCTGCGGTCCTTTTTTTTCATACCCATATCAAGCATTGCTTGTTTAGCCATTTTTGACGTAAACCTTTCATCTACCTTTTTTATGGGTATTTGTGGAAATTCTTTTTCAAGCTTTTTAATAATTTCTTTCACCAAAGGCGTGGCATGCGTATCTGAATCATCCAGATTTTTAGGTTCTCCAATGACGATCAATTCAACAGGTTCCTGGAGAAAATATTTTTTAAGAAAAGGGATTAACTCATGAGAATCAACAGTAGTGAGGCCGGTAGCAATAATTTGCAACGGATCTGTAACGGCAATGCCAGTGCGCTTTTTTCCATAGTCAATACAAAGGATTCGGGACATTTGAAAAAGTTTGCCTCCCTGCCCTCCAAAGGAGGGTTCAAAAAAGAGGAATTAATAATATTTGTTTGTTCACTGTAAATAATTTTACATGTTCCTACCCGTCCGAACTGGTTCATCCGGGGGTGCTTTGGAGGTTAGGAGGCCATAAAAATATCCAGCAAAACAAATACACAGAAAACTACAGATGCAATTCCATTCAAACTGAAAAATGCTTTGTTCACTTTTGAAAGATCTTTCGGTTTCACCAAAGTATGTTGGTAAAAAAGGAAGAAAGAAAAAACCAAAACGCCAGTCCAATACAACCATGAAAAATGCCCGATCATTCCGGCAGCAATAACTGCGGCGGCCGAAAGAAAATGTAGATATTCGCTCACTCTCAAAGCCTTTGTTGAGCCCAACCATGACGGAATGGAATACAAATTATTTTCCTTATCAAACTCTTCATCCTGCAAAGCATAAATGATGTCGAAGCCGCTTACCCAAAACAAAACCGAGAAAGAAAACAACACCGGCACCAAAGCAAATTGTCCGGCAACCGCAATATAAGCGCCGATGGGTGCAAGACTTAAGCCGAGTCCCAGTACCAGGTGGCAAAGAGGGGTAAATCTTTTTGTATAACTGTAAAACAGTATAACAAAAAGAGCAACGGGTGACAAAGCCAAACACATCACATTGATGAAATAAGTGGTAACAATAAAAGCAATGCAATTGACGATCACAAAGATCATCGCATTTCTTTTGGAAATAATGCCCCCCGGAATTTCACGGATTACCGTTCTTGGATTTTTTGCATCATAGTCTGCGTCCAGCCAACGGTTAAAGGCCATAGCCGCGCTTCTTGCAAATACCATGCATAAAACTACCAGGGCAAAAAGCATCCACCAGGGCCTGTTTAATTGATAATTAATTGTTTTTAACCCATAAAAAAAACCAATCAATGCGAAAGGCATTGCAAAAATCGTATGCGCGAATTTTACAAGAGAAAAATAATTTTTGATTTGTAACATCAATTTTCTATTCAGCAACTTTTACATAAGAACATTTAAAAAAAATGCAAATTACTCATATTTTTTTCAAGTTAAACTCTTACTATAATAGTTGTAAATTTGTTTAAAACCTTTGCCAATGGAAACAATATTAATACAAGCAAATAATGAGAAAGAAATGAAATTAGTTCAATCATTCTTACGGCAGCATAAAATAAAAGGAAGAGTTTTAAGTGATGAGGACAAAGAAGATATTGTATTGGGGAAATTAATGCAAGAAACAGATTATAATGAATTAATTGACACAAATACCTTCCTTAGCAAACTTAGGAGTTAAATGAAAGTTATCGTTACGCGACAATTTGATAAAGATGTTGATAAAGAGCTTTCGAAAGCAATGAAATTAAAATTGGCTGAAATTATTGAACAGTTGCAAGAAGCAACTACCCTTCACTCAATAAATAATGTAAAAAAGTAACCGGATATAAAACTGCATATCGAATCAAATTGGGCGATTATCGCATTGGTTTTATTTTTGAAGAAAACATCATTAAACTGAGCAGGATATTAAACAGGAAAGAAATCTACCGCTATTTTCCATAACTGTTTTTGCTAAATGCAAAAATTTTAATGAGGAACTTCTGTTTTAAGTTTTAGTTATTTTCACCGCTTCCCACAATACAATTCCCGCAGCTACTGAAATATTTAAAGAATGTTTCATACCAAATTGCGGAATTTCTACGCAACCATCGCACAAAGAAATAATCTCCTCGTCTACTCCCGTAACTTCATTACCAAAAATAAAGGCGATTTTATCCGCTGATAATTCAGCAATATTTTCAAGCGAAATACTGTTGGTTACCTGTTCCACTGCAAAGACTTTATATTGATCCTTTTTAAGATGTTCAATGGCGTCTTTGGTGGTTTTAAAATATTTCCAATCAACCGAATCCTGCGCTCCAAGAGCGGTTTTTGTAATTTCCTTGTGCGGCGGTGTAGCTGTATAACCTGTTATAAATATCGATTCAATTAAAAAAGCATCAGCCGTACGAAAAACACTCCCTACATTATAAGCACTTCGGATATTTTCCAAAACCGCAATTACCGGGTTCTTATCAGATTCTTTAACTTGGTCCACCGATTTACGATTCAGTTCATCCATTCTTAGTTTTCTCATCAAAAGAATATTAATTTGCAAAAATAACTTAATTGGTTAATTGGTTAGTTCGTTAATTAAGTAATTAGTGGAGGATTGCGTGAGATTATTATTAAACATACCACATTCCTAAGAAATATTTCTATTTTTTTTAGAAAAATTTCTTAACTTCGTAAAAAGCGTAAGTATGAATGCAATCGGATCAAAAGAGTCCTCTGTTATTTTGACAAAATATCAGAAATCTTTTAATGATAATATAACTCTGGTTACTGTTTCAAAAAAAGGGCTGCTGCCCCAGGCTGTGTTTGACTTCATTTTACTATCTGATTTTTCTTTTCCCTACGTTGAAAAAGTGCTCAACAAAACCATTAAAACTTTCACCTCTTATAAAAAAAATAAAACGCTTTTAGATCCGGTTCTGAGTGAAAAATTATTAAAATTTTTTTCACTGTATGATAAAGGGCAAAGTGTTTTTGGAAGCATTGAAGAATTTAATAAGTGGCTGGCAGAGCCATCATTCGGTTTGGGAAATATGGTTCCACAGGAATTATTGGATACGATTACCGGCATTCAACTGGTGGCTGAAGAACTTACGAGGATAGAATACGGAGATCTTGCTTAAATATGATAGTTTACAGAATTTCTATAGCCAAATATTCAACGAAACTGATTGCTTCGGGAAATCCGGCAAGATGGAACTCAAAAGACATTAAAGTTATTTACACTGCTCAATCAAACGCACTTGCTTGTTTGGAAAATGTGGTACATAGAAATTCAAGAGGGTTACAAAAAGATTTCAGGCAAATGAATATTGCAATCCCTGATGCAATTGAGATGGAAGAAATAAAAGAAACTGATTTAAAACCCGAATGGAAAGATTTTCGGCAAATGCCCTATACACAATCAATTGGGGATGCGTGGATAAACGCCGCTAAAACGTCTGTATTAAAAGTTCCTTCAGCAATAATTCCGGGAGACTCAAATTATTTATTAAATCCTTCACATAAAGATTTTAAAAAAATAAAACTTATAAAAACAATACCATTTAAATTCGATAGCCGGATTAAAATGTGATAATATGCTAATTTGGCTATGTGAAAATAGAAATTCTGATAAAATTTTGGCTCACTGATTCTAAATCTTATTTATAAAATGACTTCCTCAGACACTCCTTTAATGAAACAGCACAACGCGATCAAGGCCAAATATCCTGACGCGATCCTGCTTTTTCGTGTCGGTGATTTTTATGAAACTTTCGGACAGGACGCCATTACTGCTTCGCGTATTTTAGGAATTACACTTACCAAAAGAAACAATGCTTCGCCTACAGCGTCGGAACTTGCAGGATTTCCGCATCATGCATTGGATACTTATCTGCATAAGCTGGTAAAAGCCGGTTTCCGTGTAGCCATCTGTGATCAGCTTGAAGATCCCAAACAGGCAAAAGGAATTGTGAAGCGCGGCGTTACCGAATTAATTACGCCCGGTGTTGCCACCAACGATAAACTGCTGGAACATAATCAAAATAATTTTTTATGCGGTATTCATTTTATTGACGAAAAAGCAGGGATCTCTTTCCTGGATATTTCTACCGGCGAATTTTTT
Source organism: bacterium (assembly GCA_027364635.1). Classification (GTDB taxonomy): domain Bacteria; phylum Bacteroidota; class Bacteroidia; order Chitinophagales; family Chitinophagaceae; genus Ginsengibacter. The sequence continues at coordinate 7,714 of DAHXOZ010000146.1, forward strand.
ATTGCTGAAGGCGATAAGGAATATGCGGATAAATTGTTGCAAAGTCTTAATCCGGCAGAAGTTATTTTTCAACGAAATCAACAAAAGGAATTTAAGAATTATTTCGGAAGTAAATTCTACACCTACACACTTGACGAATGGGTTTTTACAGAGCAATACGCCAAAGACACTTTATTAAAACATTTCGGAACACAAAGCCTTAAAGGTTTTGGAGTGGAAGACCTGAAAACCGGAATCATCGCTGCCGGCGCTATTCTTCATTATTTAAAAGACACCGAACATCCGAATCTTCAACACATCACTTCCCTGCAAAGAATTGACAAAGGCGATTATTTATGGATGGACCGCTTTACCATTCGCAACCTGGAATTATTAAGCAGTAATGACAACAATACTTCTTTATTAAAAGTGTTAGACAACACGGTTTCGCCCATGGGCGCGCGCTTGCTGAAACGCTGGATGCTGCTGCCTCTTACAGAAATTAATAAAATACAGGAAAGGCAAAACTTAGTTGAATATTTTATTAAAACGCCTGAAGAAAAAACGAAGATTGCCCACAACATCAAACAGGCTGGCGATATAGAAAGATTAGTAAGTAAAATTCCATCAAAAAAAATAAATCCGCGGGAGGTTTTACAAATCGGGAAAGGATTAAAATTAACTGCTGAAATAAAAAAATGGTGCGATGAGTCAGCCAATGAATATTTAAAAAGATTGGGAGACTCGTTGAACCCCTGTAAATACATTGCTGATAAAATTTTTAAAGAGATTATTGAAAATCCGCCGGTTTCTGCGGCCAAAGGAAACATTATTGCAAAAGGGGTAAATGCAGAACTTGATGATTTAAAAAATATTGTTACTAACGGAAAAGCACACCTGCTAAACCTTCAACAGAAAGAAATCGAAAAAACCGGAATTTCTTCATTAAAGATCGGGTTCAATAATGTATTTGGTTATTATCTTGAAGTAACCAACACACATAAAGATAAAGTTCC
>DAHXOZ010000147.1 GCA_027364635.1 bacterium
CTGTATTCTATCAGCCCAATGAAAGGCCGGGTCATCCTGTAAGGAAAATTAAATATGATTATCTGGTAATCGCTTTAAATTCAGGAGCTTTATCTCCTATTCGTGGCATGGCCACTACTTGTTCTGTTGTTTCCATTTTAGTATAGTTTTACTTAATTTATTAATGTTTACATAAAGCCAGTGCTTTATTAATGATATCTGTTTTAACGAACTTATTTTCTAAAACGGGTTCCCATTTAAAGTCATTTATATTTTCTACTATAAATAAATCGGCAGGCGCTGACGATAATAGCAAAGCGGAAGTTGGAACAGGTGGATGGAAAATTTATGATGAGTGAAATTACACTTGAACCTACGATAATTATTACGGATGAAAAAGACCGTGAAAGAGCCGAAAGAGTTTTACAAAAATCAGAAGCAGCCTGTTTGATTTCAAATTCTGTAAAGTCAAAAATTACCATGATCCCAGTCATTAATGTAAAATGAAAGAAAGTACTTTGAATCAGATATGCAGGGGTGGATTTTTAAAAAGCAAAATATAAAATTGTATTCATCATTTCTTAAATAAAAAGTTATGTCAAAACCTCACATCATCATCCTCGGGTGCAATTTTGCCGGTCTTACAACAGCAAGATATATCCATGCCTCAGTAAAAGACAAAGCAAATATTACCATCATTGACCGTAAATCATTGCTCACTTTTGTGCCCAATATTCCATTACAGGTGTTGGCAAACATCAATCCTGCCATTGATTTGCAATATAAATTCATGTCGTATTTAGAGCATGATGGAAGTAATTTTATACAGGCAGAAGTAACTACTATTGATGCAGATACGAATACTGTATTCTATCAGCCCAATGAAAGGCCGGGTCATCCTGTAAGGAAAATTAAATATGATTATCTGGTAATCGCTTTAGGTAACCGCCTGGCGTATGATGCCATTGACGGCTTTAGTGAAAACGGGCATAGCGTAACAGATACTTTCCTTGGTAACCGGTTAAGAAATTACCTGCACAAAGAATACAAAGGTGGACCAATAGCCATTACTTCTGATATTTTTCATCAGGGCAAAAGTGATAAACTGCCCAAAGATTTGCCTATTGCACAAACAGCCTGTGAAGGCCCTCCGGTTGAGTTGGCTTTTTCATTAGCACATTGGCTTGAAAAAAATCATAAGGGCAATGCCAATACTGTTTATTTATCTACTCCGGCAAAAGTAATTGCCGAAGATGCGGGTGAAACCATTTTGCACCAATTATTACCAATGATGACTAAAATGGGTTACAATTACCAGGCAAATACCAATGGAATTAAAAAGGTTTATGATGGCGGAATAGAATTTAATGATGGTTCTTCGCAAGAAGCAGAAATCTCTATAATATTTCCCGACTGGCAGGCACATACTTTTCTTAAAGAGTTACCATTTACCGATGATGAGGGTTTTGTGATTACCGATTTGTATATGCGTAACCCCGATTATCAAAATATTTTTGCAGTAGGAGATGCGGCTTCTATTACTGTTCCAAAAATTGGTTCTTTGGGCCACATGGAAGCTGAAGTTTTAGCGAACACATTAGCCAAAGAATTAGGCTTAATCAAAGGCGACAGAAAACCAATGGAGTTTGAATTATTATGCATGGGCGACATGGGTGGTATCAAAGGTTTTTATATGCGAACCAACGAATGGTGGGGAGGTAACGAAAGTCATTTGGAAATGGGTGTTACCCCTTATGCACTTAAGATGGGGTTCAAACAAATGTATTATACACTGGGTGGTAAAATTCCACATTGGGGATTGGCATTAAGTGAAATAGTGGGCGACCATACAGTGGTGTAATATTCAAAACTTCCGGGTCCATAAATAAAAAAATGGAAAACTCCACATAAAAATACCGCTCATTCTTCCTGATGTACCCAATGAAAAAGACCATTGTATTCAAAGACTGATTGATACATTGCAGGATGAAAAAGGTATTGAAAAAATTCATGTTGCGTATGAGAAGAATAACGGAATTCCTGAACTCGGTTTTTATTATTTTAATTTCAGGAGGCGCACTTCATACATTTTGTGCTATCCGGCATAGCCTTTAATCGTCCGAATGGGATCGGCTGTTTGCATTGGCTGCAAATCCCAAAATCATCATCATCGATTTTTGATATAGCCTTTTCCAGGCGTTTTAGTTTGGCTTCCGCTTCCCGCAAAGCAGCTTCCATTACGCTTTTATTATTGATGGCATCCATCCTGCTGATGCGACCAATAGCCACATCAGGCGCTACGGGTTTTGTCATTTCTTTATAGTCTCCAATAGCAGATTTAGTCATTTTAATTTTTCGCTCTATGGCTTCTTTCAATTCCTGCTTTTCCTGTGATGTCATAACTGTAATAGATATTTTTTAATTAATTGAATCATTCCAAACCTCCGATGCCCATACATTCAATTGGCTTTAATTACCGGTTCCCTTTTTAAAAATAATAACATTTTTTTCATTACAAAACAAAAGAAAGACGAATCCCAACTTGCGTGCAATAAATTTAAAAGTAAATAAATGAAAAAATGAAACATGCGTAGGGTCCTTTGCCTAATACCATGTTTTGAACTGGTTTACATCTTTATAGCGCTCAGTTATTATAATTACATAGCTCCAAAAAAAAATAATTCCTAAATATCAATGCCGTTGGTTTTGATGCTTTGGAGTTCCCTTCTTATTCTTTTGCCGGTTTCATTTTATTTTTATAAAAGAAAAATCCGCAAAATTTATTTGTTTACTGTTACACTCCCGGTTTTCCCGAAAGGGCACAAAGAAATATCAGCCCCAATTGCAAAATAAAAATCGAGGGAATGCAAGAGGATTGTTTATCCATTGAATTCACATTCATCTACTGAGATCAAATAAATTTTTAAGAACCAGCAAAGCTGATTTCCCGGGAAAAAGCCAATCTTTAAGGGTTAACTGATAATAATGCGACCAACAGTCTAAAAGACGCGACGTACAGGCATAACCTCTTTTAAACGCCGGGATCAATTAACCATCTTACATACATTAAATCACTTTTAAAAATTACAATCATGAAAAAGATCTTTACAATTATTTTAGTTGCAGCCGGTACTATTGGTGCCGCTTCTGCACAATCCAAACATGAAAAAAATGTAGCTTATAATGACCATTCTAAAAAAAGCTACGGTTATGATAATCATGACAGCTATGGCAAAAGCAACACTGCCGGTTACAATAATGGATACAATTCCTACAAAGAAAAACAACAGCAACTTGAAAGGATCAACCGCGGATATGATCAGAAAATTGCTTTCGTACAAAATAACCGTTGGTTAAACCGGAGGCAAAAAGCACAACAAATTAAAAGGATCCAGGAACAACGCAAAAATGAAATGAGCCAGGTTGAATACCAATATGGCAATTACGGTCACAAAGCTGACAGCAGAAGTTTTGGGCACGATGAGCATAAAAGATAAAATCCTTCAATAATTCCTTCTTTAAAATATAAGGGCCGTTAAATAGCGGCCTTTATTTTTACAGACCGCTGTTTTTAAAATTCACTATGCAAAAAAATATCGCCATTCACCCCGTCAAGTCTTTATAAATCTTTATCCGAATTCTTTGTAAATTACCTTGTGTTCCATTTATTATTCTTTAGGCTTTACCTACAATAAATTATAGATCAAAAATGAAAAATTCAGACGATGTAAGCGTACAAGGGAAAATCGCATTGGTAACCGGCGCAGCCAGAGGCCTCGGAAGAGCCTGTGCGCTTGCACTTGCAGAAGCCGGAGCCGACATAGCGCTTGGTTTAAGAGACGTGAATGCGGATAATGGAATGATAAAAGAAATAGAAGCGCTCGGGAGAAAAGTGCTGCCACTACAAATGGATGTAAGTAAAATGGAAGAAATACATGCTGCTTTTGATTCCATAAAAGAGCATTTCAAAAGACTGGATATCGTGGTAAACAATGCCGGAATAGCGCCCGAAAACCTTATAGAAAATGTAACGGAAAAAGATTTTGATGACACGCTTGCGGTTAACCTGAAAGGAACTTTTTTTGTAAGCCAGGCAGCCGGCGCTTTCATGATAAAACAACAATCCGGAACAATTATTAACATCAGTTCACAGGCTGGGTTCATCGCATTGCCGGGAGAGTCAGTGTATTGCATGACCAAAGCCGGTATTTCACATCTTACCAAATGTTTTGCAGCAGAATGGGGCAAATACAATATTACCGTAAATGCTGTGGCGCCCACTTTTATCTATACACCCGGCACCGAGGAATACCTGGCCAATGAAGAAGCAAAAAAACATGTGCTATCCAAAATTGTTTTAGGCAGAATAGGCGAACCCAAAGATGTGGCCAATGCAGTGCTGTTCCTTGCGTCTCCGGCGGCTTCACTTATTACAGGTACTACTTTAATGGTGGATGGCGGATGGACCACTTTATAGATTAGTATCTGCTCTAATCACAAGATGATAACAGCAATGCGTAAGCGAAAATCACCTTTTTGTAAATTACACTGAAGCAAAATAACTGTCGCAAACATCCTGAAATATGTCACAATCGCACCTCGCGGATAACTTCTTTTAAAATTATTTTTACAGAAGAATCACCTTTTAAACTGAGACAAATGAAAACAGCAACTGCCACAACTATTGATGAATACATCTCAACCTTTCCGGCTTCAACAGCCAAATTATTAATGCAGGTACGCGTAACCGTTAGAAAAGCAGCACCAACCGCTGAAGAAACGATCAGTTACGGAATGCCGGCTTTCAGGTACAAAGACAAGGTTATCATTTATTTTGCAGGTTATAAAAATCACATCGGCGTTTATACTACACCGTCCGGCCACGCCGCTTTTCAAAAAGAATTATCAGTTTACAAACAAGGAAAAGGTTCGGTACAGTTTCCGCTTGATCAGCCAATGCCTTTGGATTTGATTACAAGAATCGTCAAGTTTCGTGTACAACAGCAGGACGAGCCGGTTTCCGATTTTCTTACCGGCCTCTCCGCTCCTGCGCGTCGTGCGTTGCAAAACAATGGCATCAAAACGATTAAGGATTTATCGAAGCACACTGAAGAACAAGTATTGCAATTACATGGAATTGGTAAAACCGCTATCCCCACATTGCAAAAGGCGTTAAAAGAAAAGGGATTGAGTTTTAAGAAAGAGAAAAAATTGTAAGATAACGCCAAAATAATTTTCTTTCCCTACTTTTATCTTGTCATCATTATTGCGCCTTTAGCTTCTTTATCATTTTAAAAACATGTTGCCATGAAAATGAAATCTTTTTTATTTTTTCTTTTGCTCGCTTTTGCTGGTCCTGTAATTAATGCCCAGAAAAGGGTAATTCAATTATATAACGGCAATGCGCCGGGTTCCGAAGACTGGACGTGGAACGAACAGGAAAGTGATCAAAATGCATGGAACACAAAACTCGCTTTCAACGTTTCACATCCCACGCTCACCGTTTTTCTGCCCGATTCTTCCGTTGCCAATTCGGGAACTGCGGTCGTAATTTGCCCGGGCGGCGGGTTTTATGCTTTGTCTATTAGCAGTGAAGGCAACGATGTGGCCAAATGGCTTGCACGCAGAGGCGTAACCTGCTTCGTTTTAAAATATCGTTTGGTGCATGTGTTGGGAGACGATCCCGCAAAAGAATGGAATGAAGGACTGGGTACAAAAGAAGAGCAGGATAAAATGAGTGCGGATATTCCTTTGGCGATCGCCGATGGCAAAGCTGCCATTGCTTACGTACGCGCTCATGCATCTGAATATGGCATTTCGCCAGACAAGATCGGTATCATTGGTTTTTCTGCAGGTGGTACTGTTGCCGCTTCTGCCGCGTATGACTACACGCCGAAGAACCGTCCTGATTTCGATGCGCCTATTTATGCTTATATGCCGCCATCTTTGCAAAAAGAGATTCCAACAGATGCACCACCGTTGTTTCTTGCTGCTGCTACAGACGACGGACTTGGATTAAATGCCAACAGCGTAGACCTTTACAGCAAATGGACCGCCGCCAAACATTCTGCAGAATTACATCTTTACGCCAAAGGAGGCCACGGATTTGGTATGCGCAAACAGAACTTGCCTACTGATGCCTGGATCGACCGTTTTGGCGACTGGCTGCAACAGCAGGGCTTTACAAAAAATACGGAAACGCCACACTCCCAACAAATCAGCTATATGGAAAATATGTTGAACGACTGGCCCAATATAGGCCGTTATGCAGAAGCCAATAAAAAATTACCGCCGCCTGCCGCCAATGAAAAACGAGTAGTGTTTATGGGCAACTCCATTATGGATGCATGGATCAATTCCGATCCCGGTTATTTTAAAAACAATCCTTATGTGGATCGTGGTATCAGCGGGCAGACAACGCCACAAATGCTCGTGCGTTTTAAAGAAGATGTAATAAACCTGAAACCCGCTGTGGTAGTGATCCTTGCCGGCACCAACGACATCGCCGGAAACACCGGCCCTGCAACGCTTGAGGAAATATTTGACAACATTGTTTCCATGGCGCAACTGGCCAAAGCCAATAATATCCGCGTGGTCATTTCTTCTGTGCTGCCTGCTTTTGATTATCCATGGCGCCCCGGCAAACAACCGGCTCAAAAAATCATAACGCTCAATAAAATGTTGAAGCAATATGCTGCCAGCCACTCTATTGTTTATCTCAATTATTACGACTCTTTAGTAGATGACCGTGGAGGCATGCAGGCGCGTTACTCGAAAGACGGCGTTCATCCTACATTAGAAGGCTACAAAGTAATGGAACCACTCACCGACAAAGCCATTGATGAAGCGCTGAAAAGGAAATAGGTTTTTGAGATGGAGTCAAAATATTAATTAGGGAAATTTGTTGGTTTACTACTTGACTCTTCGATATTTCTTGTCAAATGTAAAAGCAACGGCTCAATCTCGTTCCGTAGGAACGTTTAATGGGTAAAAAACACAGCAATCCAAACTTCGTTCCGTAGGAATGATTCGTCCTAATCATTAATTAGATTTTAGGAAAAACCTTTTACACAAAACGTTCCTATGGAACGAAACCGCTTTTGATAAACATTTTCTACCTGCGAAATGTTCCTACGGAACAAAATGGTTCGTTGTCCTAATTTGTATATTCGATTTTGAAAAAACTTGTGTACGGAAACTAACTCTGGGTTGAGTTGAAAAATACTCACCGACAAAGCCATTGCAGAGGCGCTGAAAAGGAAATAGTTTTTGAGAAAATATTTCCTGTAACTATTCCCGCAAAAAAGGTAGATTTACTTTCTAATCATTTTATTAAATGAAACTCTTTACCGGCGATGAGGAAATAACTCCTGTTGTGCAACAGTTGATCGTGCCAGACCAGGTAAAGCACGAAGAAGGAAAGGAAATCAAAAACCAATTTCTCTCATTTGGTTTATTTTTTTTGATAGCTTTTGGAATACTGATAATCGGTTATTTCACCCATTCTACTATAACCCTGGTGTTCGGTGGAATATTTGCCTTAGGGATGCTATTGAGCCTTATTCAAACGCTCATTAAAAAAAGAGTTCCCGGTATCATGCGCAGAAAGGGGTCACAGGCAGGGGCATCGGTAACCATCGCAGGAGACAATACTACCGAACAACCCGAAAAAGCCACTAACATCCCTCTTTTTCAATTGGAAGTGTATGAGCAAAATGAACTACCCGATCATGGATATGCATTAAATCCACACCTTAGCGAAGAAAAAAATATTTTTAATATGGCACCCCTGCCTATTTTTTATTTCTTCAACTTCTACTCCACCAGTTCTCGGTCAGCAAACTTTTTTGGTAATGTTTTTTTAAACATGAATAATTGACTTGGTATTAAATTTCAATTTTTTTAATTTTGATTTCGTATTCTCAATGTGATTGGTAAACTTCATCCTATATCGTTAATTACCGAAATTAAGTAAAATATGAGTCGTTCAAAAAAGTTTGTTTATGATAAAATATTTTTGAAAACCTTTATAGTAACCAGTTCTTGTTTGATGTGTAAGACTGAATATGTGGATTAGTACAACCAACAAATTCCCCCAATTTTTATTTTACAAACATTCTTTAAGACTAAGAATAAAATCACACCAATTTCTCCGCATTCAAAAATAATTTCCTACGCCGATTGTAAAAGCATATTCACCACATTGTCATTAGAAAGTGCCTCTTCATGGTATTGCGCCAAAAGGATGTTTTTATGAAAATTATTATCCCTTTTTCTTGTCAAATGTAAAAGCAACGGCTCAATCTCGTTCCGTAGGAACGTTTAATGGGTAAAAAA
>DAHXOZ010000148.1 GCA_027364635.1 bacterium
ATCTGATTATAATCATGGGATAGCTATGTCCTTTTGTGTCTGAAAAAAATGTTTTTCAGAACCAGAATAACTGTGATCTAATTTCAATATTATTTCTTTCTTTCAATTTTTACTAATGATCAATAAGCTTATTGGCTTTTCAATTAAAAATAAAGCAGTAGTCGGGTTTTTTGTATTTGGCTTAATAGGTTGGGGCCTCTACTCTTTGAATAATTTACCCATGGATGCGCTGCCGGATATTACCAATAACCAGGTGCAGGTAAATGCTATTGCACCTGCGTTGGCAGCACTGGATGTTGAACAAATGATTACTTCGCCTTTAGAAGTTAGCATGGCAAATATCCCTGATGTTACCGAAATCAGGTCCATCTCCCGTTTCGGACTTTCTGTTATCACTGTTGTTTTTAAAGACAAGGTAAATATTTATCGTGCACGGGAAGAAATATTTCAGAAAATTCAGGAAGCACAGGATATAATTCCACCAGGTGTAGCTAAAATAGGTCTGGCCCCGATTGCTACCGGCTTAGGTGAAATTTATCAATACGTATTGCAGCCCGATTCCGGTTATGAAAAACGGTACTCACTTACTGATTTACGCACCATGCAGGATTGGATAGTGAAACGCCAGTTGGAAGGCACGGCGGGTGTGGCAGAAATAAACAGCTTTGGTGGTAATATCAAACAATATGAAGTAGCTGTTAACCCTGATAAATTGCGCAGTATGAATGTTACGATCACGGATATTTTTAATGCGCTGAAACAAAATAATCAAAATACCGGCGGAGCATATATAGAAAAGGATCATGACGCTTATTTTATAAGAGGAGTAGGTTTGGTTAAAACATTGGATGATGTTAGAAAAATTGTAATTAAAAATAATAACGGAATTCCTATTCTAATCAGGGATGTTGCCAACGTGCAATTCGGACATGCTATAAGATACGGGGCAATGACAGAAAGTGGCTATGGTGAAACGGTGGGCGGTGTCGTATTAATGCTAAAAGGCGCCAACACCATGCAGGTGATAAAAAATGTAAAAGAAAAAATAGCTACAATTCAGCAATCTCTTCCCAAAGGGGTAAGCATAAAACCTTTTATTGACAGAAGCAAACTCATTAAAAGGGCTGTTAATACCATCAGTCATAATCTTATCGAAGGCGGATTGATTGTAATATTTATATTGATCCTGTTTTTAGGTAACTGGAGAGCCGGTATAGTAGTGGCATCCGTCATACCATTAGCCATGCTATTCGCTTTAAGCATGATGAAGTTGTTTGGAGTTTCCGGCAATTTAATGAGCCTCGGAGCTATAGATTTTGGATTGATTGTAGATGCCGCGGTAATTATCGTGGAAAGTGTAGTATATCATATTCATCATAATTCAAAACTGGCAGGGCTTACCAGGTCAAATCAGGAGCAAATGGACGAGCAAGTATTTTTGTCGGCCACCAACATCCGGAAATCTGCAGCATTCGGCGAAATTATTATTCTGATGGTTTATATACCTATTCTTACCCTTACGGGCATAGAAGGTAAAATGTTTCGGCCTATGGCAGAAACAGTGAGCTTTGCTATTATCGGCGCATTAGTACTTTCTTTAACTTACGTACCCATGATGTCTGCTTTATTATTAAGCAAAAAAATATCTTTTAAAAGATCTGTTGCAGACAAAATCATGGATGCTTTGCATCGGGCATATAAACCGATTATTCACTTTGCTTTAAGGAGAAAGGTAATTATTATCTTCTTATCCGTTATACTCTTAATAGCAGCCATACTTATTTTCGATAGCTTGGGCGGTGAGTTTATTCCCACACTGCAGGAAGGAGATATTGCAGGAGAAATGCGTTTACCCCCTGGAAGTTCGCTTACTCAAAGCATTAATACCAGTATAGAAGCAGGTAAAATTTTAAAAAAAGAATTTCCTGAAGTAAAAACGGTAGTTAGCCGGATTGGTGTGGCCAGTATACCTACTGATCCCGATCCCATGAATGTGAATAATATTTTTATTATACTGAAAGATAAAAGCCAGTGGGTATCCGCCAACACGATTAGCGGAATGGCTGATAAGATGGAAAAAGCGTTATCAGTTATTCCCGGAGCCAGTTACGAGTTTTCACAGCCTATTCAGTTTCGTGAAAATGAATTAATGACTGGCATAAGGCAGGATGTAGCAGTAAAAATTTATGGAGAAAATTTAGATGAGCTTGCTCTTTTGGGAAACCAGGCAGCCAATATTGTTTCTGCAGTGCCTGGGGCAAAAGATGTATTAGTAGAAAAAACCCAGGGACTTCCTGAAATTTCTGTGGATTATAATCGTGATAAAATAGCACAATATGGACTCACCATCAGTGATATAAACAATGTGCTGGAAAGTGCTTTTGCAGGGGTTAAGGCAGGAGTGGTTTACGAAGATGATCAGCGTTTTGATTTGGTGGTACGTCTCGATAAAGCACATCGGGAAGACTTGAGCAATGTGCAAAATTTATTTATTTCTTTACCCAATGGTAACCAGGTGCCTTTAAGTGAAGTAGCTACCGTAAAATACAAGGAAGAGCCTTCGCAAATAGCAAGAGATAATACAAAAAGAAGAATTGCAATTGGCTTAAATGTTCGCAACAGAGACGTACAAGGTGTTGTAAATGACATTCAAAAACAGTTGGCAGTAAAATTGAAATTACCTCCTGGTTACTATATCACTTATGGTGGGCAATTTCAAAATCTGATAGATGCAAAACATCGGTTAATGATTATGGTGCCAATTGCACTATTTATTATTCTGGCCCTGTTGTTCATCACATTTGGTTCTTTAACTGAAACTTTGCTCATATTTTCCGCCATCCCTTTTGCAGCTATAGGGGGCGTATTCGCTTTATTGATCAGGGGGATGCCTTTCAGTATATCAGCAGGCGTTGGTTTTATTGCTTTATTTGGGGTAGCTGTTTTGAATGGCATTGTCCTGATTAGCTATTTTAATCAGTTGAAAAAAGAAGGCGTAAATAATATCACAAAACGAGTGTTAACAGGAGTAAACATGAGGTTAAGGCCTGTAATAATGACAGCTTCAGTAGCCTCTATAGGTTTCCTGCCCATGGCTTTATCAACTTCTGCCGGTGCTGAAGTGCAGCGTCCCTTAGCCACCGTAGTAATTGGGGGGTTAATTACTTCCACCATTCTTACCTTAATCGTTTTACCTGTTTTGTACAGCATTTTTATGTCGGGATTTAAAAATAGAAAGAAAAACCTGCCAGGGAAAATTGTTAGAGGGGTAATTTTATTAATTGGTTTCACACTCTCACCTATTTTAAGCAAAAGCCAAAGTGCGGTACCCAATAGCCCGGCACCTGCTTTAAAACTTTCCATAGATGAAGCAATAAAAATGGCAATGAAATATAATCCTGCAATCAAAAGCGCAGATTATACCGTGCAGCAGCAGGAAGCATTAAAGAAAACAGCCTTTAATCTTAATAAAACCAGTTTTGTTTACTCAGCAGATAATACTACACCCAATGGCGATAGTTATTTAGGAATTCAGCAAACATTTAGTTTCCCTACCGTGTATGCGAGGCAAAGTAAATTGCAAAACCAGGAGGTAACACTTAGTAAAAGCTCATTGATTATTTCGAAATCCAGCTTAGTGCGAAACGTAAAATCTGCCTATTATCAATTGGCCTACAATATAGCCCGTTTACATCTGTTGGATTACCAGGATAGTATTTATGCTGATTTTGCCCAAGCTGCCGGTGTAAGATATAAAAGTGGGGAGACAAACTATTTAGAGAAAGTGGCTGCAGATGCGCGATACCAGCAAGTATTGCTATTAAAAAAACAAGCGCAGAGAGATTTGCAAATCGATGAGCAGGAACTGCAAAAATGGCTAAACACCCGTCAACCTATACAGATAACGGATTCCTTGCAAAAGCTGTATTTTAAGTTTAATACAGATTCCCTGGTGATTACACAAAACCCGGTTCTTAATTACTACCGACAGAATATAAACCTTGCACATGATCAGTATTCCCTGGAAAAAAGCAGGTTGCTCCCCGACTTTACCATAGGATACAACAAACAAAAAGTTAATGGTAGCGGCAGTTATTACGGATATCAGGCAGGTATCAATATTCCATTATGGTTCAGGCCGCAAAAGGGAAGAATCCAGGCTGCGGGAATAGGAGTAAAAATAGCACAATCAGATTATGAAAATAATCAAAATAATATCGTGTCTGCTTATAACCAACAGGTGAGGGAATATCAGAAATGGGAGGAACAACTTAATTATTATAAAAGCAGCGGACTGCACGAAGCTGATGAAATTTTGAATACTGCTCAAAAAGGCTATAAATATGGGAACATAAGTTATGTAGAATATATACAGGATATTTCACAGGCATTTAATATTCGCCTGCAATATTTAGATGCTCTTAATCAGTATAACCAAAGTATATTCAATATTAACTACCTGTTAGGAAAATAATGGTTTGTAAATAAAAATAATAATACAAATGAAAAAGTCAATCATAAAATTATCAACACTAATTATAGTAATAGTTCTTGGATTATATTCCTGTCAATCTAAACAAGAAGACAAGAACCAGAAGGGACAGCCAAATGAAACAGGAACAAAGAAGAAAGAAAGTGTTCAACCTGGTGAAGTGGTACTTTCACAAAAACAGTTTGATGCAACGGGTATTCAACTAGGCACTCCGGAACTAAAAAACCTGTCGGACATTGTAAAGGCAAATGGCTTTATTATGTTGCCGCCCCAGTTAAAAGCAGATGTTTCAACATTCGTAGGAGGCGTAGTAAAATCTGTGAATGTTATTACCGGCGATAATGTAAAAAAGGGGCAAATACTGGCAACACTGGAATCACCGGATTATATACAGTTACAGGAAGATTATCTGAAAGCAAAAAGCAACCTGGTATTTTTGGAAAAAGATTTTAACCGCCAAAAAGAAATGCTAAATGCCAATGCCACCTCACAAAAAATGTATCAACAAACATTGGATAATTACAATTCCACCAAGGCTATTGTATTATCACTTCAAAACAAACTAACGCTCCTGGGAATTTCTTTTAAAAATTTAGAAAGCGGGCAGATGGTTTCAGCCATACCTGTCCTATCCCCCATGGATGGTTATGTGCAAAAGGTGGATATTAATGTAGGGAAATTCGCAGATCCCACTTTGGTGATGTTTCAAATCATTAATAATAGCCGGCTTTTTATTGACCTGCAGGTGTACGAACAGGATATAGAAAAAGTGAAACCAGGCCAAAAAGTTTATTTTACTTTGCCTAACCAAAATTCTTCACAATATGAAGCAATGGTATATGCCATTGACAAGGGATTCGACAATGCAACAAAGTCTATTACCGTTCATGCAAGGGTACTTCAAAATAAAATGGCAGGTTTATTTCCGGGAATATATGTTCAGGGATACATTCAGGTTGGCAGGCAAAAAGTAAACGCTCTTCCCAATGAAGCAATCAATAAAGTGGGGCAGGTGGAGAATGTATTTATGCTGTCACAAATTAAAGCCGAAGGTGAAAATAAAGATTATATTTTTTTACCAATAGAAGTTAAGACAGGCATTTCAGATGCCGGATATACAGCAGTTACGTTTCTGAAAGATCTTCCCCCCGATGCTAAAATAGTAACCAAAGGCACTTATTATATCGTTTCTGAAGAGCAGAAAGGGAAAGATGTAGACTCAGATTAAAAATCTCTGATTCGTTTATGGGAAACTATATCTTTTTATACGCCAGAGATTTCGTTTCGTGTGGATACTAACGGGGGAAGGGAGCGATAAACATTTTGCACGGCTTCTCACAACAATGACGATATGGAAATAGAAATCATCTTTATTTCTTTGTTTACTGTAACCATTCACAAATACTTTTACGAACAAACCCAATTGATGTGAAACAGGCAACAACAATTATTTTTAGTTGGCTCAATTGATTGAAAAAACAGGCAAAATAAATTTTTTCGCAAACCCGTATCAAACCCTCATGCGAGCCGCCGTCATCTGTATAATTGAAAAGCAAATAATGAACTAACCGTATTTTAACAAGGCCTTTTAATAACTTTATTTAAGTATTTGCTTAAATAATAAATTTAGTATTATCTTTATCAAAAATTATGAACACTTGTATCCGTTTATATGCCGATCCTGTTCAGATAAAAGCTTGTAAGGAAAAAGTTGAAAATACAATAAATGCTTTCTCTCAAATATCGGCCGTATTGTCGTTAGCCGCCAATGAGGTAAGGCTTAAAATCCTTTACCTGCTTGAAGAAGAAAAAGAATTGTGTCCCTGCGATTTGAGTGATATTCTTGGCATGAGCATTCCGGCCATTTCGCAGCACTTGCGCAAAATGAAAGATGGCGGTATCATTCAGTTTCGCAAGGAAGGTCAGACTATTTATTATTCATTGAAACCTGAACATTTAAAAATGCTTCGCTCTTTGTTTAAATATGTAAATGAATTGAATGCAAAAATGGAATTAGTATGAATACACTAATTAGTATGGCAGTATTAAACCGTTTTACTTAAACATAGCAAGGATTGCGCTCAATGTGAAATAGAAAATAAACGAATTCAATAATCTTCATTCAAAAAAAGGCATTTTATGAATAACGAAAATTCTTTTTTGAAATCGGAAAAATCGTCTAAGGGAATTATCGGAGCCGGATTGCTCACCGCCGCTTTTGCGGCCTCAAAAAATTTGAGTAAGGTATTTTAAATGATACCCAGCAACGTAAACTGTTTCCAGTTCTCTTTTAGTCCTAATTGTATTTCCATTGTTATAAGATTCGTTTCAATAAATATGACAATAGATTTAAGGTATCAATGCTTCCAAAATGTTCGCCTTTTTCAAAATCACCTTCTGCCTGAGCCATTGTATTTGTGAGATGTGCAAAGCAGATTACATTTTTCTGTTTTGCTGCTGCAAAAGCATAAAGAGCAGATGCTTCCATCTCCACACAACAGACATTTATTTTTTCCATTGCTGAAATTGCTGTTTGGGTTTCTCTATACGGTGCATCTGTTGTCCAGCTTTTGGCTTCAAAGTATGGGCAATTACCGACTGCTGAAACAACAGCCAGTTTTTTGTAAAAGGTTTGAGGTAAAATGGAAGGGGCATCGGGGGGCAAATAATGATAACTTGTACCTTCATCCCTTATAGCTTCAGTAATTAGGGCAAATCTTTTGTTGGATGATGGATGGCCAATGATACCTGCTGATGTAATACTGATAAGGTATTTGCAACCCGATACAAATAATTGCTCGGCTACCAGTACGGCATATGAAGCACCCACAATGCATGGAATGATGCCCATTTCTGTACCTCCTGTTTTAAAGCTATACAAATTTGAATGATAACAGGCCCAGCATTTATTTTTTACTGCTTCACCTTTTTGGAGTAAGTAATCTACCAGGTCGCCATCAGGGTCCAAAACGCAAATTTCAGGCACGGTGCATTCGGGAATAGATTTCTGCCTTCTTGCTTCTCTTAATAAATTTTCCGGCAGGAATACAGAAGGTGAAGAATAATCTTTGTTTAACAACAGTGGAATATTGCCTCTTTCTTTCATTCGTTCTTTCTTAAAATAGTTAATACTGAATGGTTGGCAACTACCAGATTGTGAGAGTTTGGGTATTGTTAATAATAAGTGCTTTCATTTTTTATGGTTTTTTAAATAATAATCCAAAGTGATAAGGTTTGAAATCAAAAGTTCCGGTTAATTCAAAACCGACTGATTGACACCATTCAATAATACTTTCTTTTTTGGGTCTGACATCCAATGTAGGGCCACGGGGTGTATTTTCATAGTTCCAATGGATTATTCCTAATTTCCCATTTGAAGAAATTACATCATAGACTATCTGTAATAAATTAATTGGATTTTCACCATGCAAAATATTGAATAAGCCAACAAAATCAATAGGATCAAATTTCTTTATCCTGTTCAGTGTTTCAATTTGGGTAATGTCACCTAAAATTAATTCAATGTTATTTTTTTGTTGATGCAATATTTTAGTTTTACACACATCAATCATACCATTGTCAATATCTATACCGATAGCGTTATTACCAACCAAATCGGATGCAGGAAATAAAAATGTTCCATACCCGCAGCCAATTTCAAGATAATTTTTGGTAAAGGGATTTACCCCTAATTGTATTAAGATTTCTTCTGGAGAAAAAAAGGTTTCCCACATCTCTTCTGCCGGCATTCCGGATTGTCTATAACGCATATTAAGTTTATGATTGCTTTACTACTACAATTTTGTTTCTTCTGAAA
>DAHXOZ010000149.1 GCA_027364635.1 bacterium
CCGATAGCGCGACAAGGGCCACACCATTCTGCCCAAAAATCGATCATTGTTAATTTGTCTGAGTCTAAAACTTTTTCTTTAAAGTTTGCATCGGTATATTCCTGAGCCATAATGTACTTTTTATTTTATTTTAAAATTATTTTGTTACTTAATAGATTGCAAAGTTAAAGCCAATATCTTTCACATGATGAAATGTCATATCCACATTATGTTAATTCTATTTTCACCTCGCATTCGGGTTTATGTTGCAGGTAATTAGCCATTTCGTCATTCATTTCAAACGCATTATCCATTGTGTACATAGCAAATTTTAAATTAGAAATCTCATCGCAGATATTAAACCTAAGGCCCGAGTTGCCGGGAAATTTTTGAATATTTCCGCCGATAAAATTAATCATTTCTTCAGATACGTCTTTTGGATTGATCTCAATATTCAGTTTTTTTGTGCTGATTTTCATTACGCTTTCCAAAAGGCAGATATTATTGATCTGGAATTCGTAAGGCGAATTGCTATATCGTTGTTTAAAGGAACCTGTAATGTTGATGACCATTCCGGGCTCTAAATAATGAGCATATTTTACATAATTTTCCCCAAAGAACATGAGTTCCATTTTCTCCGTATAATCTTCCAGGTGCATTACACCAAACTTATTGCCTTTTTTAGAGATACGGTGTTGCGCTTCGGTTACCAATCCTGCTATTCTAAAGGATCTTGAAGGATTGGGATATAAATTAATGGCGGCTTTGAATTCATTAAATTCTGCAACCGTATCAAATTTGTAATATTTTAATTGGAATTTAAAATTATCCAGCGGATGGCCACTTAAATACATCCCTATCACCTCTCTTTCAAAATCCAGCATTTGTATCAAAGGCCACGGCTGGCAATCAGGAATAACCGGCGGCGTTACTTCTTCCATCTGCAGATCACCGAAAAGGGTGTTGGTATTATTATGAAGTTGTGCCTGGTACTGGTGCCCGAATTTGATGATTTTTTCAAGAGCGTTAATGTTATCACCGGGAACTGTATAAAAGAATTGTGCACGGTGAAAATCTTTAAAACAGTCAAAAGCACCGGCGTAAGCAAGACTTTCAAGCGATTTTTTGTTTACCGTTCTTTGGTTCACCCTTTTGATCATATCAAAAATGGAAGTGAACATGCCGTGCTTTTCCCTTTCTTCAATAATATTTTCGATAGCTGCTTCGCCTACACCTTTCATACCGCTAAAACCAAAACGGATTTCCCCTTTTTTATTAACGGCAAAACCTTTTTGCGATTCATTAATATCCGGGCCCAGAACCGTTAATCCCATGCTTTTACATTCTTCCATAAAGAAGGTAATCTTCTCAATGGCGCCTGCGTGGTTTAAAACGGCAGCCATATATTCACTTGGGTAATGCGCTTTTAAATAGGCTGTCTGGTAAGCTACAAAGGCATAGCAGGTGGAGTGCGATTTATTAAAAGCATATTGGGCAAATGATTCCCAATCTGTCCATACTTTTTCCAGGACATTTACCGGGTGGTTGTTCTTTTTGGCACCTTCAATAAATTGCTCCTTCATTTTATCCAGCACGTCTCTTTTCTTTTTCCCCATCGCCTTTCTCAGCATATCTGCATCGCCTTTGCTGAAACCCCCAATTTTTTGAGAGAGCAACATCACCTGCTCCTGGTAAACCGTAATGCCGTAAGTATCTTTCAAAAACTCTTCCATTTCGGGCAAGTCATAAACAATTTCCTGCCTGCCGTGCTTACGCTCAATAAAGTTGGGAATATACGCCATTGGCCCCGGGCGATAGAGCGCATTCATCGCAATAAGATCATCGAATTTATCGGGCTTTAATTCCCGAAGGTATTTTTGCATTCCTGCGCTTTCAAACTGGAACGTTCCGTTGGTTTCGGCACGTTGAAACAATTTATACGTTTCCTGGTCATCCAATGGTAGCGTATCGAGGTCAATAGTAATACCATGATTTTTTTTGATCAGGCCTAACGCTGTTTTTAAAATGCTTAAAGTTTTTAAACCCAGGAAGTCCATCTTTAAAACGCCTGCACTCTCGATATTGCTTCCATCAATTTGCGTAAGCCATAATTCAGAATCTTTGGAAGTAGCCACAGGAATCAATTCCATCAAATCCTGCGGTGCGATAATAATAGCCGAAGCATGAATGCCCGTGTTTCTTACTGAACCTTCTAGAATTTCAGCTTCATGTAAAACCTTACTGCGTATATCATCACCGTTATATATTTCGCGCAGCTTTAAAATATTGCTTATGTCATCAGGGCCAACACCATCTTCAGTTAAAGATTTTGGGCCGGTAACCGGAGCTTTTAATACTTTTTTTAATGAAGTTCCCGGCTTATCCGGAACTAATTTTGCCAAAGCATTGCTTTCAGAAAGCGGGAGGTCCATTACACGTGCCACATCTTTGATACTCATTTTAGCAGCCATGGTGCCATAGGTAATGATTTGTGCTACCTGGTTTTTACCATATTTTTCTACCACATAATCCAGCACTTTTTGTCGTCCTTCATCATCAAAGTCAGTATCAATATCCGGCATTGATTTACGATCGGGATTTAAGAACCTTTCAAAAAGAAGATTGTATTTTATGGGATCAATATTGGTAATGCCGATGCAATAAGCTACCACCGATCCCGCAGCCGAACCACGGCCGGGGCCTACAAACACGCCCAGGTCTTTTCCTGCAATAATAAAATCACTTACAATTAAAAAGTATCCTGCAAAGCCCATGGTTTTGATCGTAAACAATTCAAAATTGATGCGCTCTTCAATTTCAGGAGTAATCGTCTGGTATCTTTTTTTGGCACCAGTCCATGTTAAATGATCCAGATAAGCTTCCTGGTTTTCAAATTCTTTCGGCACAGGGAAATGTGGAATCAAAATGTCTCTCGTCAAATCAAGCACCTCAATCTTATCAATGACTTCATTGGTGTTATCCAAAGCCTGCGGAAGGTCGTCAAACACAGAAAGCATTTCTGAGGTGTTCTTTAGATAGAACTGGTTGTTGGGAAAGGCAAATCGTTTGTTCTTGATCATCACATCATCATCAGTAAACTCGCGTAGGGCAGGAGTGGCCTGTGTTTCGCCCGTATTAATACAAAGTAAAATATCATGGGCATTGAAATCTTTTTCATCCACATAATGCGAATCGTTACTGGCAATCACTTTTACATCATATTTCTTCGCAAACTTCAATAAGATCTTATTCACTTTGTCCTGCTCGGGAATGCCATGCCTTTGCAGTTCAACATAGTAATCTTTCTGAAAAATATTTAACCACCATTTGAATTCATTTTCCGCTTCGGCTTCTCCTTTTTTTAAGATCGTCTGTGGTACCAAAGCGCCAAGGCAACAGGTAGTAGCAATGAGGCCTTTGTGGTATTTATGAATTAACTCTTTATCAATGCGCGGGTATTTTGAATACATTCCTTCGATGTAGCCCAGCGAAGTAAGTTTGGTTAAGTTTTTATACCCTTCCTCATTTTTTGCCAATAATATCTGGTGGTGGCGCGGATCTTTCTGTTCCTTGGTAAATTGCTTTTGATGCCTGTTTTCAGTAATGTAAAATTCACAACCTACAATGGGTTTTACTTTTAAAGATCCATCTGCATTTTTAAGGGTATGTGCATGCTTTACAAATTCAAAAACCCCAAACATGTTTCCATGATCAGAAATGGCGAGCGCAGGCATCCCATCAGTAATCGCTTTATTATAAAGGTTTTTGATGGAAGCAGCGCCGTCCAGTAACGAAAACTGCGTATGAACATGTAGATGAGAAAACTTCATTTATGAGTTAAGAGTTATGAGTTAAGAGCATTCAGCATTCAGCATTCAGCAAATATCGTAAAAATGGATGGGCAGTCTTTTTCAAATTATCAACAAAAAGGGAAAAAATTTTCTTAAATCTTTTCAGTAAAAAAATAAACTTTTTTTTGTTGTTATGTGAAGTGAAACTTATCTTCGTCCGGCTAGAGAAAATAAACTTGATAACTCTGCGTTTGTATAAAAGCTAAGCCTATGCCAATTCATGGTGCTTTATTTTTTAATAAACGATAAATAACCCGATAGAATGAACAAACCCGCATTAACCTGCATAGCAATCATCTTTGCGTGCTCCGTTCAACTAGCGAATGCTCAAACCAGCGTCAACACTATAAGTGTTACTAACAATGATAATGGAGAAAACGCTCTATATTCTCCTGTGGATGGCATTTCATTTACTCCTGATGGTATTTTAAGAGCCACTGAAAGTGGTGGTACTAAAAGTATAAAAAACCTCCCCGCACCGGTCGTTACAAAAGAAAAGGCATCAGCAGCACCCGTAGCCGAAGAACATTCTGTTATTGAAAATCTTTCGCCTTTGCAGTATAAATATGCCATGATGATGAATGTAGATGTGGAATCTTTAAAAAATCTTTCTTTACTGGGATTTATTGATGAATGGTTTGGTACCCGCTATCGTTATGGAGGCACTACTAAAAGAGGGATTGATTGCAGTGCCCTCACAGGCGCTCTTTTGTTGGCCGTTTATGGATTTAACATGCCACGCACTGCCCGTGAGCAGTACGATGAAACAGAGCATGTCAGCAAGGATGACTTAAAAGAAGGCGATTTGGTATTTTTTAATACCCGCGGGGGTGTATCGCATGTAGGCGTTTACCTGGAGAATGATTATTTTGTACAGGCTTCTGTACATGGTGTTACCATCAGCAGCCTCGATGACCACTATTACGCTAAAAGATTTATTTGTGGCGGAAGAGTTACCCAGGATAAAATGAGTGATATCAATTAAAAGGTATTTTGCCAAAATTTGTATAGCACGGGGAGCCAATTTGGCTCCCTTTTTTATGTGATCTTTTCTGATAAAATACAGGTTTTTAAAAATCATAAGAATTTCAGCACGAAATATGTATGGTAATTATATCACCCATTGATGTAAATACTTTATGCAGGAAAAATACCCGTTCTTTCTCCGTTCAACAGTCATCCTTTTTGGAATCATTCTTTTCGTATATGTCTTGTTTTTACTCCGGAATATTATGATCCCCATCGCTTTTGCGTTGATGATCGCCATTTTGTTGAATCCGTTGGTAAATTTTCTGAACAGCAAAAAGATAAACAGGGTGATAGCCATATCAATTGCTTTATTATTGACTATCCTTTTTGTGGGAGGTGTATTATATTTTATTTCCTCACAGGTAGTAAAGTTTTCAAATAATATGGCAGCTTTGGAACAAAAATTTTCCCTGCTTTTTCACAACCTTCAATTGTGGCTTCAAAACAATTATTCATTATCGCTTAAAAAGCAACAGGAATACCTTTCTGAACTCGGCGACAACCTTAAGCCATTGATCGGGCAAACATTAGGCACTGTACTGGTTACTTTAAGCGTATTATTTTTGTTGCCGGTCTATATTTTTTTGCTGCTGTATTATAAAGTACGTATTCTTAATTTTTTATATGAAATTTTTGCAGAAAGAAATTCAGAAGGGGTGAGAAATGTTTTGTCGGAAACAAAAAATGCTATTCAGAGTTACATGGTCGGTTTGTTGATGGAAGCGTTGATTATAGGCACCTTGAATTCTACAGCGTTATTGATTCTCGGGGTGCAATATGCTATATTGTTAGGAGTAATAGGGGCACTCTTAAACATTTTGCCTTATATCGGGGGAGTCCTTGCTGTTATACTTCCTGTACTGATCGCAACGGTCACTAAAGAAGGATATTCAACGCAAATTGGAATTGTCATCGCTTATTTGATTATTCAATTCCTGGACAACCATCTGATTGTTCCAAAAATTGTTTCCTCGCAGGTGAAGATAAATGCCTTGGTTTCTATTGTTATTGTTTTATTAGGAGGAGCCATCTGGGGGATTTCCGGAATGTTCTTATCTGTTCCGTTCATCGCCGTTCTTAAAATCATCTTTGACAGGGTGGATGGGTTAAGGCCCTGGGGAAAATTATTGGGAAGTGAAGTTCAGGTACATCCCAAAGGACAGTTGTGGGGAAGAACGAAAAAAGGAAAGAAAAGCTGGCAAGCGTAAGTACACAAAGCAGGTAAAAAATTATTGCAGGGGAACCTATTAATGAAGCGGCTTCCCAGGCCACACAAGCCTCTTCGTAATACTATTTTTAAACGGTAAAAATGCGCAGTATTTAATTGCTAATCCTCTTCTTTTTAAGAGTGGCATGGATTTTGGCTTTTTCAGGGTGAATTAAAAATTTACCCCTATGAAATTAAAACACCTTGGAAGAGTACTTCCTTTTGCCGGAATTGTAATGCTCGTTTTTACGCTTAATGCCTGTAAAAAATCCGGCGTCGTCAGCAATCAACCTTCAAAAATGAATATTTATCTTACAGATGCGCCTGCCGCTTATAAAGCAGTGTGGGTCGATATTCAACAGGTAATGGTAAAAAGCGATGCGGATAGTGCCGGAGGCTGGGTTGAAGTGCCTTTATTGAAACCGGGAATGTATAATTTACTCAATTTCCGTAACGGGGAAGATACCCTTTTAGGCGGCGTCGACTTGCCCGCAGGCAAAGTTTCACAGATCAGGTTGATCCTTGGCGATACCAACCAGGTTGTTTTGGAAGACGGATCCATTGTTGATCTAAAAACGCCTTCTGCTCAGCAATCCGGTTTAAAATTAAATGTGGATGCTGAACTGCAGCCTGGCATTCCTTATGCACTTGTTCTTGATTTTGATGCTGCGCGTTCTATTGTAAAAGCAGGAAACAGCGGACAGTATATTTTAAAACCGGTTATCCGTGCTTTTGCGAAAGCAGCAGGTGGTGGAATTCAAGGCGTTGTTTTGCCTGATTCAGCAAATGCACAAATAAGTGCCATATCAGGTACTGATACGTTAGGAGCGCTACCGGATGCTACAGGCGCTTATAAGTTTTGGGGACTTCCCGCTAACAATTACACACTGATATTTGCTGCTGACAGCACTACCGGCTATCATTCTGATACAGTAAATAATGTGGCTGTTACTGTTGGAAATATTACCACAGTTGATACTGTAAGGTTAACCCATTAAAAACGCCACACCTTTTTAAGAATCCCTTGTATTTTTTGCAAGGGATTTTTATTTTGTAGTGAGGTATGTTTTGCTAAAGGTAAAAAAGATCATTCCTTGCGAAACGACTTATCCCCCGGACTTTAAATTAAAAAAGCCTTGAAAGTTAATACAATCAAGGCTTTTTATTAATAAAGTGCCCAGGACTGGAATCGAACCAGCACATCCTTGCGAACGGCAGATTTTGAGTCTGCTGCGTCTACCAATTCCGCCACCTGGGCAAGTTTCTTTTCGTTTTACCGAAAGGGTGGCAATATTACGCATTCCCCGCAATTTGTCCAAAATCCATTATGGTATTTTTAAGATTTTTTTTGAAAACAGGAATCCTTCTAAAAAGTTCGTTTACTACAAATCACTTCAATCTGACCATGTTCAGCAGATATTGTAAATTGCTTCTTTCATAAAAATGAATGAATGCTGAAAATAGGATTAATAAGAGAAGGTAAAACGCCTCCTGATAACCGTGTTGCTCTTACGCCTGCCCAATGTAAATGGGTGCAGGAAAATAAAAATATTTCAATTGTGGTACAACATTCGGCAACCCGTTGCTATCCGGATGCAGATTATGTAAGGGCCGGGATCAAAGTAAAAGAGGATGTAAGTGAATGCGATATTTTATTCGGTATAAAAGAAGTGCCGGTTGATATGTTGATTGCCGGTAAGACTTACTTTTTTTTCTCGCATACCCGGAAACTGCAATCGTATAATCAAAAATTGCTGCAGGCAATTATTAGCAAAAAGATCACTTTGATAGATTATGAATGCCTCGAACATGCGGACGGAACAAGATTGATCGGTTTTGGTTTTTTTGCCGGGGTAGTGGGTGCTCATAACGGGATGATGGCTTATGGCAACCGCACCGGCAGTTATACGTTGAACCGGGTTTATAAAAAGAAAAATTTCCAGGAATTGATACATACTTATTTTGGTAAAGCAAACTCCGGCACATTCCTTTTTTCGCGGCTTACTATTATTCAGTACCCAAAAAGAAAATTACAGATCAAAAGAATTGGTAATAAAAGACAAAGAAGGCAATTATACAAAAGACTTCCACGAACTTTTGAAAGATTATTACTTATAATCC
>DAHXOZ010000014.1:0-11130 GCA_027364635.1 bacterium
TAACTTTCTTATTTTCTTCATCAGCAAATTGGCTAATCAGCTCATTAGCTAATTACTCACTTCTCAAACTCTTCACCGGATTCGCCAACGCTGCTTTTATTGCCTGGAAACTGACGGTTGCCAACGCAATTATAATGGCCGTTGCACCAGCCAACAAGAATATCCACCAACTGATTGTAATCCTGTAGGCAAAACCCTGCAGCCATTTATTCATCGCCCACCAGGCTACTGGAAATGCGATGACCGAAGCTATAATTACCAATCTTAAAAAGTCTTTTGCAATCATCGATACAATGCTGCCCACATTTGCACCAAGCACTTTCCTTATCCCTATTTCTTTGGTGCGTTGTTCTGAGGCATAAGTAACCAAACCAAATAAACCCAGGCAGGCAATAAGAATGGCCAATAGAGCAAACATGATGATTATCTGTCCTGTTTTTTGTTCAGCAGCATATATATTATTGAATTGCTCATTCATAAAAGAATAATCAAATGGCTGCTCCGGTGCTATTTCCTGCCATTTATTTTTCACCTGTGCCATTATGGAAGCGATATTTGCAGCGTTGATACGCACTGAAATGTTACCCGTATTTTTTCCCAGGCGTAATGCCAAAGGTGTTACAACGTCGCGTAATGAACTGAAGTTGAAATTTTTTACCACTCCTATTATATGAAACTCCTGCAAATTGCCCTGTTTGATGTAGGCAGGATTATACAATTTTTTATTCAGCGGATCCTTTATCCCTAAAAATATTGCAGCAGCATCATTAATGATGATTGCCGAAGAATCAGTTGGGAACCGGGATGAAAAATTTCTTCCCTCCAATATTTTCATATCAAGTGTTGGAATATAATTTTCATCCACATTCCATATCTGCATGGATATTGCACTTTTAGGGTCAATGGCCGGAGAAGTAAAGAACGCACTGTTGTTGCGGTTAAAATTAGTTGGCAAATACCCGGTCATGGTGGCATTCTGTACACCGCTTATCTGCATCAGTTCATTCCTGAATGTGGTAGCCTGATTTCCGAGTGCATTTGTATTGTTAATTATCAGCACCTGGTTGCGATTAAACCCAATATCTTTTGATCGTATATAATTAAGCTGGTTGTAAATAACCAATGTTCCGATTATGAGAATTATTGAAACTACAAACTGAAAGACGACCAATGTATTCCTTAACCAGGATCTTTTGAAACCCTTTGCAACCTTACCTTTCAATACATCAATAGGTTGAAATGCTGAAAGGTAAAAAGCGGGATAACTGCCGGCAAGCAGACCCACTACCACCATGAATGATAGTAGAGCCAATAATATTGAGGGATGAAGCATGCTGTCTAAATGGATGCTTTTCCCGGAAAGTTGGTTAAAGTACGGCAGCATTAATGAAACAAAGCAAACTGCAAAAATCAAGGCAATTAAACTGAGCAATAAAGATTCAGTTAAGAATTGCTGCACAAGGTTTTTCCTTAGTGAACCCAATACTTTTCTAACCCCGACTTCTTTGGCACGATTGGAAGACCGCGCTGTTGAAAGGTTCATAAAATTTACGCAGGCTATCAGTAAAATAAATAAGGCTATCGCCGAAAAAATATAGACAAACTGTATGTTGCCATTGGCTTCCAATTCACCTGTTTTGTTTGAATGTAAATGAATATCGGTCAAAGGTGTAAGGCTGGCACGAATAAAGCCGCCTCCTTTTTTAAACTGGCCTAGTGTTAGGTTGGTCACTCCCTGGATTTCAGGCCCGATATAACGATCCAACATGTTATTCAATTCAGCCTTCAGTTTTTTTACATTGGCATTTTTGTTCAGTAGAATGTAAGTACTCCAGTTCTCACTAAGCCAGTTTTCATCCCGACTGTCAGGGTTTTCAGATGCATCTACAAAAAAATCAAAATGGAAATGTGACTGCGTCGGGATATCTTTTATGACCCCTGTAATCTTATAATTCCCCGTGTCATTAATAATCAGATTTTTACCAACTACGTCTGTACTGTTGAAATATTTCTCTGCCATACTTTTAGTAATTACCAGCGAATGAGGTTCCTTTAAAGCAGTTTTTGGATCCCCTTCAATCATAGGCAAAGAGAATACTTCAAATAAGGTAGAATCTCCATAAGCCACACGGTTCTCCCTCAAATTTGTATTTCCTTTTTTAACCAGGAAACTTCCATACCTCAAAAGGCGGGTGTATTGTTTCACCTCCGGTAATTCTTTAACTATGGTTGGCCCCATCATAGCCGGCGCTACGGCAAGGTCAAAATGATTATCCCCGAATTTTACCTCATTATTTACACGATAGATATTGTCAGCATTTACATTATACTTGTCGTAGCTCGATTCGTCCAAAACGTATAACAAGATTAGCAAACACGTGGTGATACCCACTGCCAACCCAATAATATTTATAGAAGTATAAAACTTATTCCTTGTTAAGTTCCTGATGGCGGTTTTGAAATAATTTTTAAACATAAATAATTTATTATTTTTTCGTCTGTTTATTACCGCTACTATTCATGAATTCAATTTTGCCAGTAAACCAACAAATAGTTAACTTTCTTGTTTTCTTCATTAGCTAATTAGCTAATTAGCTAATTGGCTAATTAGCTAATTACTCACTTCTCAAACTGTTCACCGGATTCGCTATCGCTGCTTTTATTGCCTGGAAACTTACTGTGATCATTGCGATCACCAGAGCCAGCAAGCCTGCGAAAAGAAAAATGGTCCAGTGAATATTTATTCTATAATCATAGTCTTTCAACCAGTTATTCATCATCCACCAGGCAAGCGGAAACGCGATCAAACAGGAAATAGCCACGAGTTTTAAAAAATCAACGGATAGAAGTCCGGCAAGGTTGGAGGCACTGGCCCCGAGTACTTTCCGGATGCCGATTTCTTTGGTTCTTCTTTCTGCTGTGTAGGCAGCCAAACCAAATAATCCAAGACAGGAAATAAATATGGCGAGAATAGAAAATACACCGGATAATTTTCCTATCAATGTTTCAGTTTTAAATAATTGGGCAAACTGCTGATCTACGAATTTGTATTCAAAAGGAAATCCCGGATTATCAGCTTTCATTACTTCCTGGATTTTTGAAATAGCCGCTGGTAAATTTTTAGTTTGGTTCAGGCGTACTGTCAAAAAATTTATATTAGAAGTATCCGAAAACAAGATTAATGGCGCACTTGGTTTATACATGTCGCTGTAAACGAAATCTTTTATAACTCCCGTTACAGTCAGATTTTGTCCGGAGCGTGAAATTGTAGAGCCAATCACATTTTTGCTGTTGATGAGATGGGCCATTGTTTCATTAATGATCACATTCCCGCTGTCCATTTTTGAATCAGGATAAAAATCACGTCCCGCTTTTAACTGCATACCCATGGTTGAAATGTAGTCGGGACTCACACCTTCAACAGTGATTAAAACCTGCTTTTGAGGATCTTTTCCGGGCCATGCAAAATCTCCTGTATTACTGCCCAGGCTTAACACCAGGCTGTTACTTAGCGTTGCATCTTTTACTACTCCTGTAGAGATCAGATCGTTTTTGATGGCATTGAAATGTGGTTTTATAACTCCTTGTGCCTCCAGGTACATGAGGTTTTCTTTGTTGTACCCAAGGTCGCGGCTTTTAACATGATTTATTTGCCTGTAAATAATGATAGTGCTTATTATTAAAATAATGGAAATGGAAAATTGCAGAATCACCAAACCCTTTCTTATGAAAGCTGCGCTGTTTCCTGTTTTAATTTTCAATCCCTGTAAAACTTTTACAGGATTGAAAGAAGACAGATAAAAAGCAGGATAACTCCCGGCAATCACTCCGCAAATCAATGCAATAGAAAGTAAACTGAAAATATGAACGGGATTGAAAATATTAAGTGTCAATTGTTTTTCTACAAGTGAGTTGAAAGCCGGTAACACTCCGGATACAATTGCAACGGCTAAAACGGCTGAAAGCAGCGCCATTACCAACGCTTCGCCCATAAACTGCCCGATCAATTTTCCTTTTCCTGCTCCCAGAACTTTTCTTACGCCCACTTCTCTTGCCCTTTGTTCAGAACGTGCCGTAGAAAGATTCATAAAATTGATGCACGCGATTAAAAGTATGATCCATGCAATCAGGGAGAAAAGATTTACATATTTTATTCTTCCGGGAATTTCTTTTCCATTCTTAAATGAATCATACATGCGCCAACGAGTCATAGGGTAAATAGAAAATTTAGCACTTAACCCGGAAGTTTTTGTGTCTAAATAATTGTATAATTTTTTGTTGATAGAGGCAATATTTGCATTTGATTCAGTTTGAACATAGGTAATAACCCCGTTATTTCCCCATTGCTGTAACCATTGATTTTGTTCTTCGTAAATCTTAAAAGGCGCCAGCCAATCGAACTTGAAAGAAACGTTTTCAGGAAGATCTTTAAAAACACCGCTTATCACATAATCCTGTTTGTTATCAACTTTTAAAGACTTACCTATAACATCTGTGGATCCGAAGAACTTTTCAGCCATTTTTTGACTGATTACCATTGAATACAATTCGCTAAAAGGGGCGGCAGGATTACCGTTTATGAATCTTAACGGAAACATAGATAAAAAGGAAGAGTCAACGTAAACGCCACTCTCAAAAATTGTTTTATCGCCGATTGAAAACAACGACTGATTACCCCAGGTTGCACGCGCGGTATTTTTTATTCCAGGTATTTCTGCCTTTATATTTTTTGCTAAAGGGCCGGGAGTTGCATCAAAAGTAAAAGTATTGCCGTCATACGTTTGCTGGTCCTTTATCTTGTACAGGTTTTCTTTGTTATTGAAATAATCATTATAACTCATCTCGTCTTCAACCCAAAGAAAAATAAGAGCAGCACAGGCAATGCCGATTGCCAATCCGAAAATATTTAAAAAGGAATATCCTTTGTTTTTCCAAAGGCTTCTGAAAGTTGTTTTTAGATAATTTTTAAACATGATCTTTAGTTGTTAGTTTGTAATTCATAATTCGTAGTTCGTCTCAGCATAACCGTTATATCTTCAATCATCCAAATAGTCAACAAACAAATAATCCAATTTTCTATTTTCCGTATTGGCACATTAGCTAATTGGCTAATCAGCTAATCATCAAACCAAAATATTTTCAGTCACTGTTTGTCCGTCAAGCATGCGAATAATGCGATGGCTGTAACTGGCATCATGTTCACTGTGTGTAACCATGATGATGGTTGTGCCTTGTTCATTCAATTCAATCAGTAACTGCATTACTTCATTACCGTTAGATGAATCGAGGTTTCCCGTCGGCTCATCCGCAAGGATTAATTTTGGTTTGTTTACCACCGCACGGGCTACTGCCACACGTTGTTGCTGCCCACCCGATAATTGTTGAGGATAGTGGTTTCTCCTGTGCATGATTTGCACCTTTTCCAGTACTTCTTCCACACGTTGTTTTCTTTCATCCGATTTTATACCCAGGTAAATCAAAGGCAATTCTACATTTTCAAATACAGTCAGTTCATCAATAAGATTGAAACTCTGAAACACGAAGCCAATATTGCGTTTACGCAGATCGGCTCTTTTTCTTTCATTGAAATGAGCCACTTCAATTCCATTGAATAAAAAACTTCCGCTGTCAGGATCATCTAATAATCCAAGGATGTTCAACAAGGTGGATTTGCCACATCCTGACGGACCCATCACGGCAACAAATTCACCATCTCTCACAGCAAATGAAAGCTTGTTGAGTGCTACTGTTTCCACTTCTTCAGTGCGATAGATTTTTTCGAGGTTGGTAATTTTTATCATTTCTTTTTTTTTTGGTTTTAGGTTTTAGGTATCAGGTATCAGGTATCAGGTATCAGGTTGTATTTAATCACTGTTCACCGTTAACCTGTTAATTATAGTTTTATTAAAAATTGTGAATATGGAAAAATTTCTGATTGATTGATATTGATTTCTTCTGCTGTTTTTGACTCGCATTTAAAGGCCAGGTCGTCCACACTTTCTCTTTTTAAATTATTAAGTATTAAAACAAACAAAAAGGAAAGAATAACTATGACGAAAAATATTTTTTTCATAAAATGAAGTTTTATTGTATATCTTAAAAATGTTTAAGATCCTGATGTAAAATTTTTATTCTTATTTAAACTAAAACTATTTGCCATGAGAAATTTTCGCGATTTATCCATCTGGACTAAAAGTCATCTATTTACTTTAAAAATCTATTCAACCACCAAACAATTTCCAAGGCAGGAAATTGTTGGACTGATTTCTCAAATGCGACGTTCTGCATCTTCAATTCCTACAAATATTGCAGAAGGTTGTGGCAGAAATAGTAATCCTGATTTCAAACGTTTCCTTGTAATGGCTTCTGGTTCATCTTCCGAATTAGAATATCAGTTAATTCTATCGAAAGATTTAGAATACATTTCAGAATCTTCTTTTAAAGAACTTGAATCGGAAGTGATCGAAATCCGAAAAATGATACATTCATTCATAAAAAATATTCCAACTTAAAACCTCATACCCGATACCTAAAACCTAATACCTAATACCTCTCCCCATTACGGATTCTTCAATACCAACTCCTGCATATCTCCGTAATTATCGTAGCTGCTGGTGATTACTTTATCACCGGGTTTTAAGCCTTGCAATACTTCATAGTAATCAGGATTTTGACGGCCAAGTTGAATATCTGTTTTGTAGGCAGTTTTGCCGTCGCTGCTTACTTTAAATATCCAATTGCCACCTGTTTGCTGGTAGAAACCACCTTTGGGTAAGAGCAACGCTTTTGTCTCGTCACTTAATGCCAACCTGATCTGTAAAGTTTGCCCGCGACGGATTCCTTCAGGAACATCACCCACAAATTCCATATCTACCTGGAAGCGGCCGTTGGTAACCTGTGTAAATACTTTCTTGATTTCAAGATTGTAGGTTTTATTATTAAAATCGAAGTTGCCTTTCAACCCGATGAAAATTCTTGAGATATAGTGCTCATCAATATCCACACGCACTTTAAACCCACTAAGCACATCAATTTGACCAAGCTGGTCTCCTTTATTTTTTGTTTGGCCTACTTCAGCATCAAGCGAAGTGAGCTGGCCATCAATCGGAGCGCGAACAATAAGGTCGCCTACTTTTTGTTGCATTACGTTCAAGGCATCCTGGGAACCTTCAAACAATTGCCTGGCCTGCTTTAACTGTTGATCTGTAGAGACAGAATCCTGTTTTAAAATTTGTTCAGAAAGTTTTTGTTTTTGTAAATAATAATTATAATCGTTTTTTGCTTTCTGATATTCCTGTGAGCCGATTGCCTTTTTATCGTATAGATATTTATCTAAATTATAAACACGTTCTGCTTCTTTTAAAGCGCTTTCTACGTCGGTCA
Organism: bacterium; assembly: GCA_027364635.1. Classification (GTDB taxonomy): domain Bacteria; phylum Bacteroidota; class Bacteroidia; order Chitinophagales; family Chitinophagaceae; genus Ginsengibacter. The sequence continues at coordinate 7,384 of DAHXOZ010000014.1, forward strand.
TCTGGTTAAGTTTACTTACCGTATTTTGTTCGGCGGCATTTTTGGAAATTTGCATCTGAGTTAGCAAATTATACACATTTGTTTTCTGGGTTACCAACCCAAGTTGTAAATCTGTATTGGACAACCTTAATATCGGCTGGCCTTTTTTCATCATCGTTCCATCATCCACATATCTTTCTTCAACACGACCACCCTCCACCGCATCCAAGTAAATAGTAGTAAGCGGAAGCACCACTCCGTTTACCGGAATAAACTCCTGGAAGGTTCCATTCTTAACTTCACTTATCGTTATCCTGTCACTATCCACATTAAGTTTGCGTTTTCCTGAAGTGTAATAGTAACTTGCAGCTATCAAAGCGACCACAGCAACTATTCCGGCGATCGTGAGGATCCTTTTTCTTGACCATTTCTTTTTTTCAATTACTCTGTCCATAATTTTTTTATTGCGGATGAGAAACTTTCGTTTCGGTTATTCCTTTTTTATTTAACTAATAAACATAAACGGTATGCCATTAATTATATCATTGTTTTTCAATAAGTTAGAAAATTAAATTTTCTGGTAGTGTTCGTTTTTGATACAGTTGTCGTTCATTTTTGATACAAGGATTTGCCCCAAAAATCTGACTACTTTAGAAGATCATTCTTTTAACGAATGGATTTCTTCTATTGCGATGGATGTTCCATAAATCAACAGAGTTGAAATTCCTCTTTTTTTCTTTCTTAAGACATTTGTCGAGAGTTTCTTTTACTTCTATTGTAAGAATTCTCAAATCCCTGGTACTTAGTTTTTCGAGAAGATTGTTTGATTCAAATTTCATGGCTTTAATTTTTAAAAGGGGTTTAAAATTGAATTTTTTAAAAAGCAAATCTTTTTGTGTAAAGACTTTTTTTACGGCGCTGGATGTCCCAAAATTCTGCAGCGCTAAAAATTCTTTTCTTTTCTTTTTTAAAATTTGTTGCCACCATTTCTTTAACTTCTGTTGTAAGGGTTTTTATTTCTCCTTTTGTAAGATTTTGCAACAGGTTGTTTGATTGAAGTTTCATGATCTTTAATTTTTAAAAGTTTGTTTTTATTTTTTTATTACGGTTTTCAATTCTCTTTTGTTACATTTTTAAAAACCTATCGTTATTCTGTTTGTATAATATTACAAAGGCGTGCCAAAACATAAGTACTTGTTTTTCAATAAATTTGATACAACCTTTCTAAAAGCGGTGTACGCTTCTGATACAGTAACTATCCGCTTTTGAAACAGTGTGGTGCACTTTTGAAAATATCTGAAAGAAATCACGGGAAATTATTTTTAAAATTGCTAATCTTGCAATGAAGATGATTTGTATTTCTTATTTTTATTTGACGTACAAGGCAAACAAACTGGTTACAGTAAACGAACAAATAATAAAAATTTCTGCTTAACTTCTCTTACAAAAACCTGTTGTATAATGAATGCAAAGAACGCAACCATATTGATTATAGATGATGATACAGACGTTTTAACAGCAGTGAAACTGCTATTAAAAACAGAGGTGAATGAAGTGATCACGGAAAAGAATCCTGAAAACATCAGGAACCTTTTAAAGAAATATCCTGTCGATTTGATTTTACTTGATATGAACTTCAATAGTTCGATCAATACAGGAAATGAAGGACTTTTTTGGTTAAAAAAAATAAGGGAGTTTGGATCAAATGCTGATGTAATAATGATTACAGCCTACGGCGATATCGATCTTGCTGTAAGATCATTAAAAGAAAGTGCTGCAGATTTTATGGTAAAACCCTGGCACAATGAAAAATTAATTGACTGCATCAAAAAGACCTTAAAAGCAAAAGGTAAACCCGCAGATGAACGCATTACAAGTGATTCTTCGGTTATTGGAAAAGAGTTGCTCGGCGAATCAGAAGCGATGAAAGATATTTTTTTTAAAATTGAAAAAATTGCACCAACCGACGCAAACATTCTTGTACTAGGAGAAAACGGAACAGGAAAAGATTTAATTGCAAAAGCGATCCACCAAAATTCACTTCGTGCTAAAAAGCCTTTTATTAAAGTAGACGTAGGCGCACTAACCGAATCACTTTTTGAGAGCGAATTATTTGGTCATAAGAAGGGAGCCTTTACCGGCGCAGCAGAAGACAGGGAAGGGCGTTTTGAAGCGGCTAATGGAGGCACTTTATTTTTGGACGAAATTGGAAATATTACTTTACAACAACAATCAAAATTATTAAGTGTTTTGCAAAACAGGCAGGTAACCCGGTTGGGAAGTAACCTTCCGGTGAATATTGATATTCGCCTGGTATGCGCTACCAACTTGCCTCTCTCAGAGTTGGCAAATGAAAACCGCTTCAGGAAAGATTTGATTTACCGCATCAACACCGTTGAAATTACGGTTCCTCCATTGCGAAAACGAGGAGATGATATTATTTTACTTGCCAATCATTTTGCGAATATATATGCAAAGAAATATTTAAAACCTGAGTTGGAGTTTGACTCAAAAGCGATCGCAAAATTGAAGCAATATCATTTTCCGGGTAACGTGCGCGAACTTCAATATACCATGGAAAGAGCAGTGATCATGTCTGAAGGTGAAACACTTTCTGCCGATGATCTTATTTTTTCTCCCATTGAATCTGTACCTGAAAAAGAAGAAGAACCGAAAGATTTGAACTTAAGCGCGGTTGAAAAAAATACCATTTTGCGGGTAATAGAAAAACACAATGGAAACATCAGCAAGGCTGCTAAAGAACTTGGGCTTACAAGAACTGCTTTATACAGGCGGCTAAGCAAGTATGATATATAATGGCAAGTTTTTGAATAAAAAATCCACTAACATGTTCAAGCGAATTGAGTTTAAAATATTTATAAGGATACTGCTGTTGTTTGTATCGTTGACAGTTGCCTCTTATTTATTAGTCAGCAAAAATTATAATTATCTTGTTTTGCTGGCGCCGGTTATTTTATATCAATTAATAGAGTTTTACCGCTATCATTTCAAGAGCCAAAAAGAACTGGAACAATTTGTTGAATCTATTCGTTATCGTGATTTTTCAAGACACTTTAGTGTAAAGAAAGCGCCTCTTGAATTGCGTTCTTTGCGTGAAGGATTTAACCAGATCACCAGCACTTTTAAAGAAATAACTAAAGAAAAAGAAACGTCTTTTCACTATCTGCAGAAAATATTAGAGTTGGTAGATACAGGCATAATGTCATTTAATGTTGAAACGGGCGAAATGATCTGGATGAATGAATCATTGAAGAAAATGCTGAATCTTCCTTATATGAAAACCATTCATTCATTAATGAACAGGGACAAAGAATTATATGATGAAGTAATTTCATTAAAGCCCGCAGAAAGTAAAATCGCAATGGTACATCTTGAAAACAGGTCGTTTAAAATTTTACTTTCCGGTACCGCTTTTCAAACCGGGGGAGAAAAATTTATGCTCATTGCATTTCAAAATATTAATGAGGCTCTGGATGAAACAGAATCAAAAGCGTGGCAAAAATTATTGAGTGTAATGACTCATGAAATCATGAATTCTGTCGCTCCGATATCATCGCTGGCCGACACTTTAAAAAACCGGCTTCAAAAATCCATCACTCATTTAGACAACAGTGAGGGGGCGGTTCATGACCTTGAAATAGGAATAGAAACTATAAAGCGGCGTAGTGAAGGACTTTTAAAATTTGCAGAAACTTACCGGAATTTTAATAAGATCACCAAACCAAATTTGAAAAAAGTTTATGTACG
>DAHXOZ010000014.1:11138-34336 GCA_027364635.1 bacterium
AAGGACTTTTAAAATTTGCAGAAACTTACCGGAATTTTAATAAGATCACCAAACCAAATTTGAAAAAAGTTTATGTACGTGACCTTTTTGAAAATCTGTACCAATTGATGGAGCCTACGCTTGAGCAAAAAAATATTGAGATGGATATTGTGTTGAAAGACCCAAACCTAACGGTAGAAGTAGACCCAAGCCTTATTGAACAGGTACTGATCAATTTGGTGATAAACGCAAAAGAGGCTTTAAAAGATAAGGAGGATGCTATGATCGTTTTATCAGCAGCATTAAGCAGCAACAATAAAGTTTTTATTAAAGTTGCAGATAACGGCAGCGGCATACCTAAGGATGTTTTGGAAAATATTTTTATTCCTTTTTTCAGTACTAAAAAAACCGGGAGCGGTATAGGATTAAGTTTATGCAAACAAATTATGATGCTTCATAAAGGCAATATTAATGTGCATTCCGTACCAGGAGAAGGAACAGCTTTTACTTTACAATTTTAGCGATCCTGTGAGAGACTTATTTTTTAATCTGTTGTCTTATATCTGTAGCAATCACAAAACTCTTCATCACACAATAAACGGCTTAGTGTTTTATCTTTCAAAACGTCTTCGTAATCCATTGGTTTTTTGTTTACATAAATGGTCCTGTACACCAATCTGATTCCATGGCTGTAATCGACATACCAGTCTACATGTCCTGTGTACAATGGTTGTATTGGTTTTCCATCTAATTTTTGCCAACCATAAATGGCCACGCGGTTCGGTTTTGAACTGCGTGTAAGCATTTCAGTTATTACCACGTCTTTTTTGATTCCGGCAATTAAACCTTTTCGTAATTTTCTTTGACCTTCAATTATGAGATTATGTTGATACATGGTAACTGCGCTATCTCTAAAGGCATACATCGGTACCGGCTCTAATTTTACTTTTGCAGCATTATAAATATCGTTTACCATTTTTTTTGTTGGCAAAAAGCAATGCAGGCTGTCGGCAATTGATTGCGCAGTCATGGGAGTAAGAGGTATTCTTGCAAAATCTTTATCGGAACCGATGGATAAATAATCGGGAAGAACAAAATAATAGGCATGAATTATTTTACCATCACCCGTCGTAATGAATGTTTTTATTTTTACCATTTTTCTTAAAAAAGGTGGAATATTTCCCTGCAGGATTTCTGTTTTTGCAGAAGCTTCTCTTTCAACACGGCTCGCCGTAAATACGCTTTTATAAAATTCATCTCCCGTAATAGCAGCCTTGCTTCTTTCGGGTAAAATAAGACGCTTTGAACTATTGCATGAAAAGAGGAAAAATGAAGAAATTAAAAAAAATCCAAGTTGTTTCATGGAGCGAAAGTTAGTCCAATTTAATTTTTTGAGGCTATCTTCGCGAAAATTTTTTTCTATGAATTTACATGAATACCAGGCCAAAGAGTTATTGAAAAAGTACAATGTTCCGGTTCAGGAAGGAATCGCATGCAACACAGTTTCAGAAGCAGAAGATGCATACCGTTTTATTAACAGCCAGTATGGTAGCAAGTTTGCGGTGATAAAGGCGCAAATACATGCAGGCGGGCGCGGAAAAGGGAAAATACGAGGAACGGAACAAAAAGGTGTTGCTGTGGCAAAAAGCCTGGACGATGTAAAAACGATTGCTCAAAATATTTTGGGTGGAACTTTAGTGACTGTTCAAACCGGTGAAGCCGGAAAAGTAGTGAATAAAATATTAGTTGCCCAGGATGTTTATTATGATGGCACAGAGCCTGTAAAAGAATTTTATTTATCGATTTTAATGGACAGATCCAAAGGGAAAAATGTAATCATGTACAGCACAGAAGGAGGCGTAAATATTGAAGATGTGGCGCATGATACTCCTGAAAAAATATTTAAAGAATGGATTCATCCAGGTGGGGGCGTGCAACCTTTCCAGGCAAGAAAAATTGCTTTTAATTTAGGTTTAAAGGGCACTTCATTTAAAAATTGTGTAAAATTTGTAACCAATTTATACAACGCATTTGTAGGGCTTGATTGCAGCATGTTGGAAATAAACCCAATGTTTAAAACCAGCGACGGAAAAATTATTGCGGTGGATTGCAAAATGAATATTGATGATAATGCGCTGATGCGTCATCCTGATATCGCTGCTTTGCGCGATGTAAGCGAGGAAGATCCTACGGAAGTAGAAGCGGCAAAATTCAATTTAAATTTTGTGAAGTTAGATGGCAATGTAGGTTGTATGGTAAATGGCGCCGGCCTTGCCATGGCAACGATGGACATGATCAAATTGAGTGGCGGCGAACCTGCCAACTTTTTGGATGTAGGCGGAACCGCGAACGCGCAAACTGTTGAAGCAGGTTTCAGGATTATTTTAAAAGATCCGAAAGTAAAAGCAATCCTCATTAATATTTTTGGCGGTATCGTTCGTTGCGATAGGGTAGCGCAGGGTGTTATAGACGCTTATCAGTCTATCGGCAATATTGATATTCCGATCATTGTTCGCCTGCAGGGAACCAATGCGGAAGTGGCCAAAGACCTTATAGATAAAAGCGGCTTGAAAGTAGAATCTGCCATTTTATTGAGCGAAGCTGCGGAATTGGTGAATAAGGCAGTAGCGTAGGGGCCAACATAAATAAATCGATTTAAGAAAGCTCATTAAAAATTCATAAATTAGCTTTATGGAAGCTCTAAAAATTGAAATATTGAATCCTAAAGCTTTACAGCTAATTAAAGGAATGGAAAATTTAAAACTTATAAAAGTTACAGATGAACCTGTTTCAGCATTAAAAAGCTATTTAAAAAAGATGAGACAAAACGCTTCTTCCGTTCCAGATTTGGAGGAAATCACGAAAATCGTTGAGGATGTAAGAGCAAAGCGTTATGGCAAAAAGTAAGCCGCTTAAAGTCATCGTTGATACTAATCTTTGGATTAGTTTTATCATTTCAAAAAAATATAATTTACTGGATAATTTTCTTTTCTCAGGAAAATTGAGATTGTTGTTTAGTAAGGAATTGATTGATGAAATACAGCAAACAATATTAAAGCCAAAATTGAAATTTTATTTCCGGGACAAGGCTCTTGAAAAAATGTTGATTGCGTTTGAACCCTTTATAGACCTTATTGAAGTAAAAAGTAAGATCGCTAAATACAGAGATCCAAAAGACGATTTTTTACTTTGTCTGGCAAAAGATGGAAAAGCAGATTATTTAATAACAGGCGATAAAGATTTGTTGGATTTAAGAAATTTTGGGAAAACAGAAATTATCAGCTTAAGTAATTTTTTTACTTTCATAAGTAAATAAGCAATAAACTGATCTTACAGTCAATAAGGTCAGATTCTTTATCCATTTTTCCTGCTTAAAGGCACTGATTAAACAGTATTTCACTTCGAGACCGGTTCTCTTTTATAAAATTTAAAACCGCCTTTCTGCTCAATCAAAGTACATTTATTGCAAGTGCTGTCGAAACCGGTATTGGTAACTTTAACCACAAAATAAGCGGGCTTTTTAATATCTCCTTTTAACAAGAATTGTTCATCGGCTTCTCCATAAACGGGCGAGGCAGGTTTTTTTGCATAAAAATATTGGGCGTAACTTTTAAAACCGATCGGCCATACGTAGACGTCTTTTCCCTGTAAAGTCTGGTAAAAATCAATAGCAGGACCTTGCGAATATTTCTCAATTTTTGGAACTACTGCCAGCAAATAAATGAAAAGACAAACCGCTGTTGAATAGAAAAGAAAAAGAATGGCAATCTTATTTTTCTTTTTATAAAAAAGGATAACAGCGGCCAGTACTAAAAGGAAATAAAAAATACCTATAAAGCTCTCATAACCGCTCCAGTGAACGTTTACATTCAAGCTTGCTTTTGCGAAAGGATCTTTTAAATAAGGCAATATCAATTCATGATGATTGGCTACGTAGGGAAGTGCTGCCAGCAAAAATGAAAAAACAAATCCCATAAAAGCAATTAAAACCAAAAGAGAAATCTTCATTTTTTGTTTGTTTACTAACAACCAGTCAAGATAACAGGTAGCCATAAACGCCAATGGCATATAAGTAAGCGAAGAGTAATGAACAATCTTGGTAGTAGTAATGCTGAACAAAATCATTACTGTCCAGAAAAGAATTTTCATCAATCTTAAAAAATGTTTATTCTCTTCTGTCTTCTTACCAAATAAAATCGGAAGGCCAATAATTGAAATCGGAAAGCAACCAATAAACACCACCACAAAATGATAATACCAAGGTTCGCCATGGCTGGCAACCGGATGCAAAAAAAGATCGGCCTGGTAAGCCAGAAATTCTTTTAAAAACCAAAAACCGTTATTAATAATTTCCTCTCCAAACCAAAGCAAACAAATGATCGTAAAAAAGAAAATAAAGAGAAGAATCTTTTTAACGTCCGGGAAATTCTTAAACCGGCTATAAATAAAATAAACCAAAAAGGTGATCAGGAAAATGAGCAAACCCACTGGCCCTTTGGTTAACGTAGCCAACCCGATGAAAAACCCTGCCAGCGAAGGATAGACATATTTATTTTTATAAATTTCTCCTGAAATATCTTTATACATAAAATAAATACCGAGGAAAATAAAGTAATTAAAAATGGGATCGATAATGCCGGATTTAAAATATAAATGAGGTAGAAAAGTGCCGAGGTAACTGATCGCCCAAATGAAACCGAAGCGTGGCGACTTATATTTTTTGCCGATCAGGAAAAAGGTAACCAAAGTAATTATACCAAAAATGGCATTAGGAAATCTTGCAGCAAATTCATTAACGCCAAATAGTTTCATCGCCCCCACCTGCAACCAGAAAAAGAATGGAGGTTTTTCCCAGAAAGGTTGAAAATTAATCTGAACCCGATGATAATTTCCTGTAACAATCATTTCGCGCGCTGACTCAGCAAAATTAATTTCGTCCCAATCAAAAAGATGAACCTTTCCCAGGAAAGGGATAAAGAAAAGAATGCCTGATAAAATAATTATAGTAAGGTAAAGATTGCTTTGCTTTTTATTTATTTCGTTAGCAATTTCCATTTATATATTTTAAGCTTGGTAAGAAAATAAAGAATAGAAACTTTTAAAACGCCCAATCCATAGGTAATGCTTCTTCTTAAATTGATGGACGAAGCTTCTTCAAAATATTTGGTGGGGCAGGTTATTTCTGCAATTTCAAAACCATTGTAAAAAATTTCTGCTACCATTTCATTATCAAAAATAAAGTCATCAGAATTTTGCTGGTAATTTATTTTTTTAAGCACTTCAGCATGATAGGCACGGTAACCGGTATGATACTCAGAAAGTTTTTGGTTCATCAGCATATTTTGGAATAAAGTGAGCATCCTGTTAGCGAAATACTTATATAAAGGCATTCCTCCTTTCAATGCACCTTTACCTAAAATGCGACTGCCAAAAACTACTTTATAAACATCGTTACCAATTATGGAGATCATTGCCAGCAAAAGCTTTGGCGTATATTGGTAATCAGGATGAAGCATGATAACGATGTCCGCATTTAGCTCGAGGGCTTTATCGTAACAACTTTTTTGGTTGCCGCCATAACCCCGGTTTTTCGTGTGCCTTACGATATGTTTTATTCCTAAATTTTGTGCAACTTCTATCGAGTTATCGGTGCTGTTGTCGTCCACCAAAACAAGTTCGTCAACAGTCTCCATGGGAATTTCAGCAATTGTTTTTTCCATTGTCAACGCGGCATTATACGCGGGAAGAACTACAACAACTTTTTTTCCATTATACATTTATTCTGAAAATTTTTGCAAAGTAAACCAAATGCTGGTTATAAATTGTACAAGAATTTAGAATCGGATATCCCGGCATTTTTTATTATTGAGAAGTTTTAAAGATAGTGTTCCCTGAGTGAGTGAATTTGAATACTGTTTTCTTTTACACTATATATGAGCCGGTGTTCGCTTGTGATACGTCTTGACCAAGTTCCTGCGAGGTCATATTTTAAAGCTTCCGGTTTGCCGATTCCCGAATAGGGTGATTCTTGTACGTTTTGTAATAACTTTTGGATTTTCTTTTGGATTGTGGTATTTCCGGATTTTTTCCAAAATTCAAGATCTTTTAGAGCAACTTCATCGAAGTTTATTTCCATAGATCTTCGACTTTTAAAGTAGTGTATTTACCCTCAGCAAAATTTTTTTTGCTCTTTTTTATTTTATCTACGAATTCCGGATTATAAGGTCTTTTTTCCTTCGTTTTCTTAAATGGTACTTTTAACGCCTTTAAAAAGGCCTCAACCGCATTCAATTGCTCTTTTGTTTCGGGATGAATTGTGATGGCTTCCATAATCTTCAATTAACTGTTACAAATATAATTAATAATTACTGCGATTTTTCAGTATTTACTTGAAAAGCTTTGTCAATTTTATTTTTCAAAATAAGCAACGCTTCCGCCCACCCAATCTTTATCTTTATTATATCTTACACCAATCATTTTGCCTTTGCTTAATCTTGCGAGATTACTAACGGCAACCGGCCGCGGTTTGCCTTTTTCCCAAAAATAAAAAATCCGTATTTCGGCTTTAGCCGGCACGTCGGGCGTTTTTATAATATCTGCGTACTTTACTTTCCGTTGAAGTATCCAGTTTTCGGGATCTTTTACTTTGTCAATATCTTTCTTATCAAGATCTATAATTACACCCTGCCCGGCAAAAGAAAACAAGGGTTTCAATACATAATTTTCAAGATCAGCAGGGACTTCTTTTAATTCATTCAGAAAAAAAGTTTGAGGGACATAAGGATGATGGATCAAAGGAAGGGTAAACTTGCTGATCCGGTAAAACCAGTTGGGATGCGGCACCCATTCCACCTCCAATGGTTGGGTAATATCAACTACTTTGCCCAAAGAGTTTTTTACCTGCGCGAGTTCATCAAAAATAATACGGTTGTAAATTCTTTTTATTTCTATTTTCTTGTCTTCTTTTTTGTAGAATAATTTTTTACCCTCCTGTATAACATCAGTGAGACAAACAATCGGGATATGTACATAATCCTGTGTACAATAAAAATCGATTCTTGTCTTTTGTTGATGTGGTTTTATTTCCAGAAGAATTACGTTTTCAGGATCATAACCATTTAAAATGATGTCCAGTAAAAGTTGCAGGTAAGTGCTTTCATTGTACCCATTTAAATAACTTGAAAAATTTTGAGGAATATCAAAATGTTTCTCAAGCACTTTAGGATAATAAGCCTGGAAGCCAAAAAGGGTAGGGAAGCCCTGCATTTCTACCAATTGAGGTTCATATTCTCCTTGCTCATTTTCACAAATGCCAAAATCAAAGGCGATAAAATCAGTGTGTTCATTTTCATTCGGAACATTTTCATTTTTAGGAATTGCACGGTTAGTCAATTCTTTAAACCCTGGTTTGGCAATTACATCTACGATAGATTCGCAGGCATTTATTATTTTTTGGGTAAAATCTTTAGGAATAAAAACCGGGGTTTCAGCTACGCGAAAATCAATAGCGCCGGGATGTTTACTATTTAAGTCTGTTAAAAACTGTGTATATTTTTTTTCTGAAAAATTTTTATTGAATAGATCTCTTATCCCGGGAATCATTATGTTGAATTAGAATTGAAATTTTCAAAAAAAGTTCTTTTACTATATTGGTACATGGCCGCTGTTGACCATTAATTGATCCGTGGCAATCTTTAAAAAGTTAGGAAGAATGTGATCATGTGTCCAAACAATTTTATCAGGGTCGTTTAACCTTTCGATCATTGATTCCCATTTTGCCAGGCCGTAATTTTCAATGACCGTTTTCTTTTTTTCTTCTGATTGTAAATGAAGTTTCATTCCTGTCGCGTCTGCCTCCGGATGAAATTGTGTTCCGATAAAATAATCACTAAAACGAATTCCCATCACTGCTCTTTCATAGGGAACATGTGGCCTTTCTTTTTCGATACATAAAATTTGCGATCCTGTTTCTTTCAGGTGATTTTTATCAGGTTGAACCACCTGGTAATCGCGACTATCCACCGCATAAAAAGGATCGGGCATTTCTACAAACACCGGTTCTTTTTCTCCTGCATGCAACAGGTGAACGGGAAAAACTCCGAAAGCGGTGGATTTGCGTTTGGTAATTTCTGCTACCTTAAAATACCTGCAGGCAAGCTGAAAAGAATGGCAGATAAAAAACACATATTTCTTCTGAATATTGGCCCGATCATTATTCCAGCTTTCCATTTTTTTTAACCAATGGAAGTAAAGAATGTCCCATTCAAGGCCTTCACTTTCCAGCGGGCTTCCCGGGCCGCCACTGCTTATATAAATATCCCATGAAGTATCGGGTAATTCATTTTTTTGCCGCACATTAAATTCGCGGGTTACTATATCGAGGCCGTTGGTTTCTGCAAAATGCTTAATAATTTCCCGTAGGCCGCGCATACCCTGATTTTCAAAGCCTTCATACAAATCCAAAATTGCAATATGAACCTTTTGTTTTTCAGTAAAATTCATCCGGCAAATATACTGAAATGCCACTTTTGTGGCAGTTAATGAAAATTCAATAAATCTTCAAAAATTTCCACATTTTTAAAATCTCTGGTATTTCTATCTTTTTTTTCGTAATTTACTTTTCTAAATTTTTACATTATGAGTAGAATCAGCGACATCCTTTCACGCAAAGGAAACAAAGCCATCTCAGTTTTGCCGGATACCTGTGTGCTTGATGCATTGAAAGTTATGGCCGAAAATAACATCGGTTCTGTAGTGGTAATGGAAAACGGAAAGTTCCGTGGAATTATTACCGAAAGAGATTATTCCCGCAAGGTAATTCTGAAAGGTAAAAATTCAACTGACACTAAAGTGAGTGAAATTATGATGACTGATTTTCCGCTTTTAAAACCTGGTGATTCTATCGAATATTGTATGGAACTACTTACAAAAAATAACATCCGTTATCTCCCTGTTTTCAAAGACAATGAACTTGCCGGCATCATTTCTATCAGTGATGTGGTTACTGAAACTATTATGTTCCAGCAGCAAACTATTAACCATTTGCATGATTATATTCATTCCTAATCCACTTATTTTTGGTGAAGGAAAATAAAAGAAAACCTGTGTCGTTTTTTTTATGAATAATTTACAGAATTCCGTACGCTTGATTTAAAAATTAAAATACCTTCGCACCTTATGAACCCCAAAATATTCACGGCTATCGTGCCGGTTGTTTCTATACTCTTTTTTGTAAATACCGGTTGTAATTCCGGCCAATCCGCTACAGATCACGCTTTAAAGGATTCGGCAACTAAAGAACAGTCGGTTGAAAAAGGAAAAGTTTATGAGAAAAAACCGATAGACACGGCTTTATACAATAAGCTGATGAATAATCTTGCCAATCATGACACAACGGGCAAATGGCCTGCTAAAGCGCCTTATCCTTTGCCGGGAGCGGTTTTGCCTTTCCACAGAATTGTGGCGTTTTATGGAAATCTCTATTCAAAAAAAATGGGCATATTGGGAGAGCTTCCTAAAAACGAAATGCTTAAAAAGTTAAAACAGGAAGTTCATAACTGGCAAGCCGCCGATTCTTCCATTCCTGTGATTCCGGCTTTGCATTACATTGCTGTAACTGCACAAGGTTATGCCGGAAAAGACGGCAAACATAGATTGCGTATGCCTTCCAGCCAGATGGATACCATCATAAACTGGGCAAATGAAATTAATGGTCTTGTGTTTTTAGATATCCAGGTTGGCATGAGTTCTGTAAGAGATGAAGTGCCACCGTTGGAAAAATATTTAAAATTACCGCAAGTACATTTAGGAATTGATCCGGAATTCTCCATGAAAGACGGCCATGTTCCGGGTACCAAAATCGGGACTTTTAGTGCAGACGATGTGAATGCGGCCATCGACGATTTAGCTTCTTATGTAAAAAAATACAACCTTCCTCCTAAAATTTTAATTGTACACCGTTTTACCCAGGGAATGATCACCAATTATAAACAGATCAAAAAAGTGCCTCAAGTACAGGTTGTAATGGATATGGATGGCTGGGGTGATAAAACTTTGAAACGCTCTACTTATTTAAGATACATATATGCTGAACCAGTGGAGTTTACAGGTTTTAAATTGTTTTATAAAAATGACACTAAAAAAGGCAACCATCTTTACACACCACAGGAATTATTAAAGTTTATTCCAAAACCAATTTATATACAATACCAATAATTTTCATCCCCTTTATGAAAACCAATTTTGTCTTTACCGCTTTATTTGCGTTTTTATTAGGCGCTTGCCATTCTGCAACTTCAGGAACTGAAAAGACTGCTCTTACAAAAAATGCTGAAAAGACGGAGCAACCTTCACAAGAAAGTTCTTCTGTTGCTGATGCAGCAGCCATCCTTGCTAAAAAGGAAGTTCCTGTTTTGTGTTATCACCATATAAAAGATATAAAACCCGGTGATGGCCCGATGACAAAAACGTATTCCGTTACACCCGCTCATTTTGCAGAGCAAATGAAAGCCTTAAAAGACGATGGCTATGAAACGATATTACCTGACCAACTTTATAACTATTTGGTTCATGGTGCAGCACTGCCTGCAAAACCGATAATCCTTAGTTTTGATGATACGGATGAAGAGCAATTTTCCACCGCTTATCCTGAAATGAAAAAATATGGTTTTAAAGGCGTGTTTTTTATAATGACTGTTTCGATAGACCGACCACATTATATGACGAAGGATCAATTGAAACAATTATCAGATGAGGGTAACGCAGTAGAAGCTCATACATGGGATCATCATATGGTTACGAAATACCAGGGAAAGGATTGGGAAATACAACTGGTTCAGCCTAAGGAAAAAGTGGAAGGTATCATTGGAAAATCTGCCAATTATTTTGCTTATCCTTATGGCTTATGGAACAGGGCTGCTTTCCCTGAATTAAAGAAGGCCGGCTATAAAATGGCTTTTAGTTTAGCATCAAAGCGGGATTCTACCCAACCACTTTATACCATCAGGAGAATGATCGTTGCCGGTCAATGGTCTACCCATGGCGTTTTAAATGCGATGAAGGAAACTTTTCATCTTGATTAAAGGAAGCAGTAAACAAAGAAATTAATCGGATTTTTATTTTGTTAAAAAGGCGGCATCATCATTTTTAGTCCACCGCTTATTAATCTTTGAAAGTATAGCATTTAACCCGTTGTAAATACCATCATAATAATCATTCTTTGCAAAATAAGGAACGAATTCTCTGTTGATCATCCTGTTTTTGTCGCTTTCATTCATATATTTATCAATTCCGAAATCGGTAGTTACACATATTCTTCTGTAATCTTTGCAAATACAAATCACTATTCCATTGCTTTTGGTAATTTTTCCAATTCCCCAAATCTTCATTAAGCGATAACTAAACTCATCAAACTTAGCTTCAGCTACCATATTGGAATCTACGGTAACAATGCTTATTTCAATGCTTGTAGCTTTCTCAAAATGTTCCAGGATTTTTTCAAGATAATGCTCCTGTGGTGGTGTGAACAGATCTTCAAAATCATTTACCCAGCCAACAGCAGCAGGCAAAGTGTCCCATATTGATTGCCTGTAAGCACTCAGTTGTGCAGAGGTCATCGCTTTAAAAGGAACATAATCAGGAACGTTTTGCGACCATGTTTTTGGGCAAATAAATAGCATTAAAAATAAAAACGTAAAAAATATTTTCATACGCAATTCAAAATTACTTTTGATTATAAAAGTTTAAAAAATATACTTTTTTAAATTGTTCAGAGGATGATGAACCATCAGTCGTTTTGAAGAGAACAGGATTTTAGTCAGGAAATTCGCTAGTTGGGGATATCAGAGAAAATAAAAGTAATACATAGTTTTGATAAATAAAAATTTTGGGGATGAATTCTTATCCGGGCGAAGGTTAAAAAATAAAGTTTTTTATCACTTCGCTACTTCCATTTTCACTTTTTTATTCTTGATCTTTTCATTGTTTATGAGGTGAAGCGTATGATTCATTTTTGCTTTGCGAATTGCCACAAAAGAGAAGAAATCTTTTACATCAATCAATCCAATGTCTTCTTTTTTGAGTTGCCCTTTGTTGGTTAAAAAACCTACAATGTCCACTTTATTGACTTTGTCTTTTTTCCCGGCAGCAATGAAAAGCGTTGCCCATTTTGGCTTTTCGGGTAAAATAACCTCTTCAGGAAGAGAAATGGTTTCTACTTCTCCATCAATATAGGAAGGTGTTTTCTCATCTTCGCTTAAAATTAATATTGCAGTTCCACTGGCTTCCATTCTTGCAGTACGACCGTTACGATGAATAAAAGCATCTTCTGTGTGAGGCAAGTGATAATGGATAATATAACGGATGTTGGCAATATCAAGGCCGCGCGAAGCAAGATCAGTGGTTACCAATACATTGGTTGTTCCGTTCCTGAACTTAGACAAGGCGCTGTCCCTTTGTTGCTGTTCCATTCCGCCATGATAAAATTCATTATAAATTCCTTTTTCAGAAAGAAATTTACTGGTACGTTCTACAGCTTCGCGATGATTGCAAAAAACAATGGTAGAGCGGTTTCCTAAAGAACACAACAATTTAAAAAGTGTTTCGGATTTGTCTTTGTCTTCTGAAAAAACTGCTTTGATCTCAAGGCGTTCCGTTTCCTGCCCCGGAATTAAAAAATTAATTCTTTCCGGGTTATTCAAGCCAATAAAAGCAGGAATTTCAACAGATTCAGTTGCTGAAGTAAGAATTTTCTTTTGAACATTTTTAAGAGAATCAATGATGAATTTCATCTCTTCCAGGAAACCCAATTCCAGGGATTTATCAAATTCGTCGAGTACCAAAGTTTTGATAGAATCAACGGTAATATTTCCCCTGCGAATGTGATCGCACAATCTTCCGGCTGTGCCTACAATAATTGCCGGTGGCTGTACCAGGGTATTTTCTTCAATCTCACGTTTATGGCCGCCATAAGTGGCAGTGATCTTTTTTCCTGTGCCCATAATTTTAAAAACCTGCTCAATCTGTATCGCCAGTTCGCGAGACGGAACCACAATTAAGGCCTGGGTATTCTTGCTATCTTCTTCAAGGTTTTCTAAAATTGGTAAAAGGAAAGCGAGTGTTTTTCCGGAGCCGGTTGCCGAAAGTAAAATAAAATCTTTCTTACTCTTATTAGCTTTAATTGCCGACTGCTGCATTTCATTGAGCGATTCTATTTTTAAATTCGTCAGAATATTTTCTAATGAATACTTTTTCTTTTTCATTGCTGCAAATGTAACGAAAGCGTTGTTGCTTTAAATATCTGCAGTAAACCAACTAATAAACCGAATTTTAATTTGGTTTGGCTGTTGATTTTACATGAAAAGGGGTTTGCCTCTTTATTAAAATTATTTATAGAATTATCTTCGCCGGTCATTATGAAAGGAAGACAAAGAGTTTTTACCATTTTTACTTTAGGATTACTTTCGGCAATGGGAGCTTTTTCAATTGATATGTACCTGCCTGGGTTTCCTGATATTGCCAAAGACCTGCATACCACAGTAGCGCACATTACACTTTCTATTACCAGCTTCTTTATAGGTATTTCAGTTGGGCAACTTCTTTATGGCCCTTTACTTGATAAATATGGACGCAAGAACCCATTGCTTATTGGCTTGTTTGTTTATTTTCTTACCTCTATAGCCTGTGCTTTTGCCCCAACAGCTAATATGCTAATCGGTTTTAGATTTTTACAAGCTTTAGGTTCCTGTGCCGGATTGGTTGCTTCCAGGGCTTTGGTGAGGGATATTTTTCCTGTTGAGGAAAATGCGAAAATCTTTTCTTTACTGATGTTGGTGCTGGCTGTATCACCTATCATTGCTCCAACGCTGGGCGGGTATATGACAGCTTTATTCGGATGGCAATCTATCTTTTATGTTCTTGCTCTTATTGCAGGATCTACACTTTTGTTGGTTTATTTTAAATTACCTGAAGGGAGGGCACCGGAAACCGGGCTTTCCCTGAAACCCAAACCTATTATATCAGGTTTCATTGAAGTGGCCAAAGTTCCCCGGTTTTATACATATGCATTTGCCGGCGCTATTGCCTCCTCAGGGTTATATGCATACATCGCAGGTTCACCATTTGTATTTATGGAATTGTATCATGTAAGCGAAAAACAATATGGATGGATATTTGCCTTCGTCGCAATGGGGCTTATTTCTGCCAGCCAGGTAAATACCATTTTACTGCGAAAATACAGCAGCGAACAAATTATCAGAGTTACCTTATTCTGCCAATGCCTTGCCGGTATTTCTTTGGTTTTGGGAAATGCATTTCATTTACTTGGTTTATATTCCACTATATTTTTAATCTGGATTTTTCTCAGCACGCAGGGATTTGCCTTTCCCAATACTTCCGCACTGTCGCTGGCTCCTTTTTCTAAAAACGCAGGAACAGCCTCCGCATTAATGGGAGCCATACAATTGGGGATAGGCGCTATTTCTACAGCTTTGGTAAGCCTACTGAACAACGGAACTGCTTTGCCAATGTCAGCGGTTATGTGTGCATGCGCTGTCATTAGTTTTACCGTATTACTGATTGGAAGAAGGGTGATAAAAAAACCGTCGAGAGGTTATATCATCATTAGCCAAAATTCTTAAAATTAGAATTTTAAATCAAATATTTATGCGCTGGTGATTTCTTCATAGGCGGCAGTTAGCGGCCTTTCAATTCCTTCACCTTTCCAGTCAGGTGAACCGGGTATTTGTGTATTTTTTAAAATTTCATCTTTTGATTTACCTGCTTTTATTTCACTCTCTACCAATTTTAAAACATTGCCCAAATAATCCTGGAAAGAAAGAAGCATATCTTTTGATCCTTTGACATCATAATTGTCTCCGGAATGGCCGCAGACAAAAAGTGTTTTATTATCAAACTTTTTCAAAGTTGAATCTAAAACCTTTATCCAGCTTTGCATGTTAGCGCCTGCACTTCTGTCAACATAAGGGTGGCGGCGGTTAAAAACAAGATCCCCAACATGCGCTATGTTGGCATGCTTGAAATGAATAACGGCATCGCCGTTAGTGTGTGCAGCTCCATAATAATATAGTGCTATTTTTTCTTTTCCTATATTTTCATTCCACTCTGTTCCAAATGTCTGATTCGGATAATATTGTTTGTCTTCATTTTTATTGGCGATGGCCACATTTTTTTGGTTAGTCAAAGAATTTTCATGAGCTAACACACGATCTGTAATCTCTTTAAATGCGATATTACCGGATGTGTGATCCAGGTGATGATGGGTATTGATCAACAGCCGGAAAGGTTCGTCTTTTCTTTTCTTCAATTCATCAATCAGGTGCTTGGCTGTATCAGGAAATTGCGCATCTATCACGGTAATTCCATCTTTTGAAAAGTGAAAGGCAATAGTTCCGCCTTTTTCAGTAAAAATTCCAATATCGTTGGTGAGCATCGTTATTTTCCACGGATCTACCTGCATGGCATGTAATATTTTTTGCTTTCCTAATGTTAACGCTCCTAAAGTAAGCATTGATTTCTGAAAAAAAATCCGGCGATGCATATAGAATAATTTTTTGATGAAAGAAGGGAAAACAAGTTACGAATATTCTATTTTTTAAAGAAAATATCTTTGGTATTAGCAGTAAAGCAACAAATAAAGCTGATTTCTATTTTCCCTTTATCAGTTGGTAGAAAGTAAAAAAAATCCTCTCAAATCACCGGATTAAATCGAATGATTTGAGAGGAATATAGAAGGTTTCTTCTTTAATTTTTTTAGTTCACTTTTCTTAATTTCTTTATAGCTGCATCGAAAGATTTACTAAGCTTGTAATCAACCATACCATTAAACCTCAAAGGATGTATAGTTGCAGGAATTGACAAACGCAATGATTTGTTTTGTGCCATTCTTTCTGCTACGGAAAGGCGGCCGTAAGTACCGGTAGAGATATAATTAAATATCTTCGACAGGTTGTCATCATTGGGACTTCCCCATGGCAAATCAACATAATCTACTGCCGGTGCATCGGGAATCATACCGGTAAAATAGCCACCCTGGTTATTGGCGTTTCGTGTTTCAAAGTTGATCGCATAAAGGTCTGCAAGGAAATTTTCTGTGGTACCTCCATTTGGATAATCGGTAAGATGGAAACTAAAGAAACCAACCGGTTTACCATAAGTAGTATCACCTACTAATTTCACATCCATATAGGGTTTAAGATTGTTAATGGTTAATTCACTTGCTGAAGCTGTGTGAGAGCTACCAATAAAAAATACATGATCAAGATTCAAACTTCCACCGCCACTAAACAGTACTTTATCCTGTAAACCTACCTGGCTTTCCATTGCGGTTAATTTATCATTGTATAAATAATGGTACATTTCTTTACCTGTAACAGAAGCAGGAGCAATAAGGCTGTCAAGAAATTCTGCTGTTCCTACAGAGCCACCACCGTTGTACCTTAGGTCAACGATAAGATCAGAAATTCCTGCTGACTGAAAATTATTGAATACCCTTGAAATTTCCTGTCGGGTAAAAGTAGGGCCGGATCCATTATCAACGGCCGCAAAAGAATTAAATACAAAGTATCCTACTTTTTTAGATCCTACTGTATAAACTGAATCGAACAAAACCGGATCTATATTATAAACCGCCTGTCCTAAAGTAGCAGTGAAAGAAGAACCGTCAGGTCTTTTAAAAGTGAATGAAGCAGAAGGGTCGTAGTAAACGGCATTGATAACTTTGGTAGTATTAGGCCCGTTACTACCATCATAAGTAATATTTGTATCGCCATTGATAGCGGTGATCTGCATTCCTCGCTTTACTCCTGCCTGCCCTGCAGGGGAATTTGGATCAGTAAACAAAACATAGAGTAGAATATTGTTATTGGGATCATAAGCATAAGTTACCTGCATGCCAATATCACCGGCAACACCTTGCTGAATTTCTCCGGCAACCTGGCCATGATCTAAAAAGCTATACTTATCAAAAGGCTTTCCGGTAGAAGGATTGATGGCATAAGTTTTTATTTGTGCCAATAAAACATCAGCCGAATCATAACTTGCGCTTAAAGGGTCGAGTTTAGGTACATTAGAATACCAGTAGTAAGTTGGGAGATCGTAAGTAGAATCTCTTCCGCCGTCTACAAAACTTACCTGCATAGTTCTGTACATAAGGTATTTTAAAGAATCAGCATTAGACAGGGCTGTTGTTGTAACAGGTTGCAGCGATGTTGTAGGATTGCTGGTTTTTTTACAGGAAGAAACCATCGAACCCAAAACAATAATAAAAAGGAATACGAATAGATTTTTTACAGTTATAGTTTTCATTTATATAGTTTTCAATTTTTTAATTAACAAAGTACGCAATAAATAAAATAATGGCATCAATTTTTACAATTTGTTATCAGGTAATATCACAGAATCTTGACGCAACCTTAAAAACCTTATCATAAAAATCGCATTTATTGAAAAAAAGGTTGGCTTTTGGTAGTAAACAAATCAATAATTAACATTTTTATTTTATCATAAAACAACCAAAACTAATTTTTATTGCCCCTTTTTCTAAAGCCAGTCAAAAATAGGTAGAACAATCCTATGCTTGTTGTAAATTTACGCATCTATAAGTTATAAAAAGAGTTCTGATTATTGGCATAATTCTTTTTACAGCGTTTTATCTTTCTGTTTTTTCTCCAAATATTTGGGAAGGAATAAAAATTTTGTAATAAAAAACAAATAAAAAGATTTGGAAAAAGTACTGAATTGATAAAAAAAAATTGAAAACGAAGTCTCAATTGATTTTCTTGTTTTAGTTTTAGACTTTTAATTAAAATATTAGCTATTATATGGATCAATTGACCCTTGGAATCGGCACCCGGCTTCAACATCCGCAATACGGGCCGGGCGTTATTGTTGGTGTTCGTTTGGCCACCTATCTCATTTCGTTTATAAGTGATGGTATAAAAGAGATTGATAAAAATGACGACAAACTGGAAGAGATCATTCCTGAAAATTTGACCGTTGAATTAGAAACCACCAGTGATGTGGAAAAATCTTTATTAAAAATTTTAAGGCTTTGGAGCGATGCTTCAGAAATTGTTCCCCTGGGCGACCGATGGAAAGGAGGAACCATGTTGCTGCAACCGGCAGATAAAACTCAAAAGCCAAAGGAAATACCGATCGATATTTTCTTTCATAAAATTGTGATGCTGCGCGACAGGGTTAGAGTGATGGAACAACAAATTAATGCGCATAAATTATTGAGCGATGAAGACAAGGTGAACCTGCAACAATACATTACCCGAATTTATGGAACACTTACCACTTTTAATGTTTTATTCAAAAACAAAGAAAACTGGTTTATAGGGGAGAAGGGTAGTGGAGATTGAATTAAGGTGCCTGGCCACTTTGAGTAGCCTGACACCTACGAATTTTCATGATTTTAATTTTATCATTTTAATAATATTATGACAACGTCTATTAATACAGCTTTGTGTTCATTCGGTATGAGCGGACTTGTTTTTCATTCACCGTTTTTAAGTGTGGATCCGCATTTTAATTTTTACGCGGTTTGGGAAAGATCAAAAAATGCAGCGCAGAAAAAATTTCCAGAGGTAATTACTTATCGCTCTCTTGAAAAAATGCTGGCAGATGAATTGATTGAACTGGTGATTGTAAACACGCCCAATTATACCCATTACGAATATGCAAAAAAAGCACTGGAAGCAGGCAAGCACGTGATTGTTGAAAAACCTTTTACGGTTAATGTGAATGAAGCAGAAGAATTGATTGCGCTTGCCAAAAAACAAAATAAAATGCTTTCAGTTTATCAAAACCGGCGCTACGACAGCGATTACAGGACGATTAAAAAAGTATTAGACCAAAAACTTTTAGGCGATTTGGTAGAAGTGGAAATTCACTTCGACAGGTACAGGGAAGAATTAAGTCCGAAGAAACATAAAGAAACACCAGGTCCGGGAGCCGGCGTTTTGTATGATTTGGGATCTCACCTGATTGACCAGGCGTTACAATTATTTGGAATGCCTGAAAAAGTTTTTGCTGATATAAGAATTACCAGGCCGTTATCAGAAGTGGATGATTATTTTGAATTATTGTTGTATTACCCAAATCTGCGTGTGCGCTTAAAGGCTGGTTATTTCGTCCGTGAAGCTTTACCCGGCTACATTTTACATGGTACAAAAGGTTCCTTCATTAAAGCAAAAACCGACGTTCAGGAAATCATGTTGCAGGCAGGAAATATGCCGGGAGGAAAAGATTGGGGCACAGAACCTGAAAGTGAAAAAGGATTATTACACACAGATATAGATGGCAAAATTGTAAGAGAATATATTACCAGTGAACAAGGAAATTATGGAGATTATTATCACGGAATTTATGAAGCGATCCGAAATAATAAGCCGGTTCCGGTTACTGCTGAAGAAGGAGAAAAAGTAATTAAGATCATCCAGGCGGCATTTGAAAGCAAACGGATGCAGAAGCTGATAGAAATTTAAATTAGTGACGGAAAGTAGTTGTATTCAAGCTGGCAGGTTGCTCCTCAAAACAATTTGATAGTAAAATTAATCAACAGTAACGCTTATTACTTCAGTAGTACTTAGTAGCTCAACAGGATTATTCTTTTTCCTTCTTTTGGTTGAACCCTGGTATAAAATTTTGCCTGCTTTTTTAATGCTCTTTTTAAAATCCCTTTTATCAATTGCAGGATTTAAGTTAATGAGAATTGAAGCCAATTCCTTTTTAATATAATTTTGGATGTCCTTTTTAGATTGGGTATTTGATTCCACTAAGTTTGATTTTTGATTTTGAAAAAGTTTACACAAACTTAATATACGTTTTTGACATCCAATGTTAAGTTTTAATATAACCAATTTACCATCAAAGATTGAGTAGTGTAGGTCTGCAAATTTTTTCAGGGATCGCCAGAACTTACTCCATTGCTGTTGGCTTTTATTTCGAGCCTGAGCATTAAAGGATATTTATCTGAAAAGTGATAAAGTGCACATTAAGCACATTATAAGCCATCACCCTAAGTATATCTGTTTTCTCCATTGTGCCGGGCAATGGAGTTGGGTCAATTTTATTGGTACCGGTATTTTTTTTAAACAGGAAAAAGTAGTAAGCCGTGAAGAATAAGAAGAAAAGTATTTAAAACTTTCATTTGGTAAGATTTAAAATACGGAAATCCAATCTATAGTCGACCGGGGCTGGTTTACTTTAGTTTCATCGTCTTACTTTTACCCCATAGAACACCCTTTTCCGGATGTGAAGGATCGGTATTCCACAAACATTCCCTAACGGTCATGGTTAATGTTTTTGTATTAATAGTAACTACCTGGAAGGAAAGTTTTGTTTCATCGGCTCTCGAAGAGTCGCCTTTCATGGGGGAATCAACCCTGAAAGTATTAAGGGCTATATCATTATCCGGCCCTTTGTACACATAGTATTCATTGAAGTTTTCGTTGCCGTGGAAATAGGCTTTTATATTAGGGTGCCTTTTTAAGAAGCTTACCCAACCACGTTGTTCTATGTCCGTTTTACCTGCAACTGCTTTTGTTCCATCCTTATACACTTCATCCACGAGGTCCTCAAACCGGTCACTTGCATTTATGCCACGAGTCTTATCCGGGTTGGTAAAATGCTTTGCTTCACATTCAGGTTGATCATGCGTGAAAAGGATTACAGGTGTTTTTGGAGAAACAGATTTAAGATCTTTTTCCATCCATATTCTTTCTGAAGAATCAGGCCAAAGCGTTATAAACATAAAATGAATGCCGTCAATGTTTTTAGAGTAATTGATTTTATCTTTCGAATAGTCATAATTTTTCGTCGTCAGCATTTTTGCAGGTTTCATCATGAGGTTATAAATCGCCACCATTGAAGTTGGATCCACCTTCGGCTTCATAGGCTTGTAAAAGCCTATTGCATTGGTAATATCGTGATTACCGGGAATTATAAGAAGCCCCGCTTTTTTTCCGGAATGATTGGTAAGCGTTATTCCATTCATATAATCTGAACAAAATTGCCTCCATGATGCAGCATCGCTTTGATCAGGAACCTCCATCCTGTTGGCAATATCCCCACCTTCAATTACATAATCAACGGGGCCGGTGAGTTTGCCTGCATCAACACCGCCATCCCGTGGCAATTGAACCTCCGGAAGTTTATTCATTTCATTTATCATTGCTGCATTTATTGTATGACCATCAACAGCCGTATCATTTCGGAAAGTTTTCCGTTTAATGCCATAATGTGCGTCTGAAGTAAAAACAAACTGCAGAATATTTTTCTGATGGGTACTTTGTGCCTTACTATTTAAGTTCAAAAGAAGGGAAAAGAAAATAAAAGCGGAATATCTCATGAAAGATAGTTTTTAAAAACGGCCCGCGTGTTACGGCGGGCCGTTTAAAAGAGATTAATTTTTTATCAAAATGAATTAATGTTGATTACCCGTTCCGTTGCTTTGGTAAGCGCCAATGTCGGCACCGGGAGCAGTGATATTTGCCCCGTATTGGCCACCTTGTGGAACAGAGGCAATTGGCTGAAAACCGGTATAACCTTTACCAATTGCAGGCGATCCTGATGACAAATGAAAATCATATCCAGAAGCGTAAGCAATTGATTCAGGGGTTGCAGCTTCAGGTAAAGGGAAGTTCACAAACATGGGATTGTTCTGTCCTGCGAGCGCATCTATTGCAGAACTATTATAAGGAGCGCCAGGATAATATCCTGAAGGCATCATAGCTACAAGGTTTGGTATATCAGAAGATTGAGGTCTTGTCCACAAACCTGAAGTAGGAACACCGCCTGCACCGGTAGCTGAAGTATCAGGTGTTACCGGATAGAATTGGTTAACACCTGCTGTAGAATCACTATAATTAAAGGTATTACCATATTTGATGTGAGCAGTATCGGCAACCACTAAAGAATTTCCCAGGTAAGATTGAGTAGCGCCCACAATACGCAAACCGAAGCGACAATTTACGATCAGGTTGTTGTAAGCCATACCTTTTGCACCTTCTTCGTAGTTGATAGAACCACCGCGACCTAATTCAACCATGCGGTAACCTGAATTGACAACCGTATTGTTGTAGAAATTACAATTGGTTTGCTGGCTTCCGGGCTGGCCTTTGTCTGAGGCTTTAGGGCCATTGGTAGCGCAACCTATAAAGAGATTGTAAGCGCAGTCACCTACACCACCGCCTTTTACATTAAATTGGTCTCCACCTGTTCCACCACCTTTTTCAAACGTATTTCTCATTACTGAAAAGTGGCCGGATTTCAAGCGAATGGCATCGTCTGTTCCACCATATAACCATGAATCTTCTAAAATGAAATTGCCCTTGGGGTTTTGGAAGAAAATATTATAAGAATCGCCTGTAGAAGCGCCGGCAATAGGAGGTTGTGCTGCAGAAATAGGCGCACCTGCAAAATCAAGATGTGTCCATTTAATTACTAAGTTAGTGCAGGAAGTATCTGCCCATAAGCCGCCCCATAAGCCAACATAAGCCGGATCAGAAGCAACAGCTTCGCCAGGGTTGTCAATTTTTTGTGCATTGTTGAAAGTAAAAATTACCGGGGCGGAAGAACTTCCTAAAGAAAAGAGGTTTCCTTTGATAAAGAAGTTATAAGCTCCCTGGAAAATAATTTTTGCTCCCGGCTGTATAATCAATGAATCACCGGCATTGATGATCACATCCCCCGTAACATTATAAGTCTGGTTGGTTTCCATGGTTCCCTTAATAGAGCCATTGATATTACCCGGCTGAACGGTTACACCTCCCGGCACATAAGGAGCTTGTACAGTGGTGCTGGTTTTTTTGCAGGAAAACATAATGATGCTTGCCAATAATAAAAGAGAGAAGCTCGTTAAAACATTTTTCAGGCTTCCTTTTTTTGAATGTTTCATTTTTTTTAATTTTCGTTTTTATAATAAAATTTTTATTTAAATCTGAACCCGACAAAGAGAGTCTGGTTAAAATTGTCGTGCCTTACAATGATGTTATTTTTACTCACCTGGTCAGGGTAATGGATATTATTGAAATAATATCCGTTTGCTGTAGTATGCAGTTCAAGGATAAGTGGGTTATTGGTCAAATTGGTTACTTTGGCAAAAAGAGTTACCCTTTTGGAAGCTTTTACATTGAGAGAAAAGTCAATCTGAGAAGTAGCTTTTTGCCAATAATCCAGGTTTTTAAAAGGAGAAACAA
>DAHXOZ010000150.1 GCA_027364635.1 bacterium
GGGATCAATAGTACAATAGCCCCAGCCGGCCTGTAATAGTTGCTCGGTTGGCGAAAGTTCGGCAGGAGCTGGTGCAAAAAAATTGGGTCCGGGAAGTCTTGTAACAGGTGAGTAAGCCGGATATTTATCAAAGATTTCTTTTATCGACGGATCGGTTTTTATCATCATTTCTTTAAAAACCGTATTTAATTTTTCCATGTCATCTGCAGATGGTTGGGCAGGCGCAGGGAACGAAGGAAAGCCAAACATCATCAGCACCGGAACAGGCCCTTTTACATTCACGGGCAGCACAAGCATCATCTTAATATCAACATGGATCAATGGATATTCACTGTTATCTACGTGACCAATAATTTGCTTTGCAACAACCGGGATAAAGCCCGGAAAAATAAATTCGTGATCAATCGTTTTTACTTCCCATTTTACTTTTGGAATATTTGCTGGCAACTTTCCATATACTTCATCTTCAAGCGCCTTCACAAGTTCGGGACGGCGTACTTTCCACCACATTTCTGGTGTGGTTACTTTTTTACCAGCATTGGTGGTAAGTATATCCGGTAATTGCGGGCAGGGATTGGCCTTTGATTCATCATAGTTGGCGTGATTGGGTGCATTAGGATTACCGCTCGGACCGGGCCGCAATCGTTGTATTCCAAGCTGATGCATCATGTTGTCATGATCCTGTTGAGCAGTGAACGTAACAAGAGGAGGATATTTACTACTGTCTATCGTTTGTGCATTTAAAACAAACACATAAACTGTTGCAGCAAGAAGAGAAATAATTTTTTTCATTGACTTGTTTTATAAATTGACAACCTGAAATCACCATTCTGACTGCTCCCATTTTGGCACTATTGTTAGCGCCTATGTTACATCCTACTTTGGCATTACTGTTACAATGATCCGCTTATAACTCGATAACGCCGGTGTTCCTTTATCGGTAACTTTAAGTATAATATGAATAGTCTCTTTCTTTTCAACTTCAGGGGCTACCACGTAAATGCTTTGTATATTTTCAGCCGTCATGTTAATTGGTTTTTTATATGAACCGGCCTCAGGATATTCGAACCATAAAAAACTGATACTATCTCCGTCAGGGTCGGTACTGGCACTGGCATCCAGGCCAAAACCTTCACCCGATTTTACCGTTAGGTGGTCTGGTTGACTCAAAACTACAACCGGCGGGTGATTGGCTTCTTTATAGGTTTTAGTGCACCAGGCCATTCGGGCTGCAAAATCATTTTGAAAATCATCTCTCCAACGCCACAAAGTCACTTTGTTACCTGTGAAGGTTACCGTATCTTTTCCAACGGCGCGTCCATATTCTTTAGAAATAAACGGTGAATAACTATCAACGGCATTCGTCCAGATTGCTCTTGTTTCAGGTTCAAACGGAACGCCGGAATTTCCCTTTTTCTCTTTGGAAAAATCAGGTCTATACAATTCGTAACGGCCACCCCAACCGCCCCAATCAGGATGTTCCGGATCATTCAGTCCGTTTGGTATTAATGACAACCACGAGGGGGTGTCGCCTTCCATTCCATAAGCAACATCAGGATATTCTGCTCCGAGAGG
This sequence comes from bacterium, assembly GCA_027364635.1. Taxonomy (GTDB): domain Bacteria; phylum Bacteroidota; class Bacteroidia; order Chitinophagales; family Chitinophagaceae; genus Ginsengibacter. The sequence goes on from DAHXOZ010000150.1 coordinate 1,576, forward strand.
TCCGTAGTCTTGTTGAATATTTTTTGCCAGCCAGGTATTGCTGATCTCTTCATTGTTGATGCCTTTTATAAAACTATTAATTCCGGTCCATGTTGCACTGCCGTAATCATCGCCCGGACTAACGATATAAAATATATCGGGAAAATTATTCCTTATCCAAATGCCACTGTCGTCCTGGTCGGATATGGTGTACACCCTTAGTTTGGCAATTAATCTTTTTGCTTCTGCCGGTGATTTGGTTTCTTTAATTGTATACAATGCCTGGGCAAGGGTATTAGCGCCTCCCCAAACAGTGATCCATAACGGACGTTCATCTTTTTCTTCCAGTACTTTTACAATCCAGTCTGAACCTTGAGAGTCCATTCCTTTTCCAACGCCCAACATGCCATATTTTGGCAGGCCTTGTTTCACGAGTTTTAAGAGAGCATCTGCGCTTGGGAAAGCTGCCTGATGCTTCAAAAGATTAGGTTGCACTTTTCTATAAGCATTAATTAATTTTCTTATTGCTTCAGGAGCCACACTCGTTTTTTTCCAGACGGATGTTGTCGCAATTAATCCTTTAATATCAATTTCGTTTGAATAAAGAAGTAATCGAATAAAGGATTCCGTATCGTCCACTTCAGCCCCGATGTCCGATAATACAATCAGCCTGTGTTTTTGATATTCCTGGGCAGAAACTGATTTTGAAATGAACGTAATGAAAAAAATCGCAAGCAAAAAAATAATTTTCATCTTAGTTATTATTAATCAAAAATCAAGTGCTTTTATTGAAAAGTCTGTCAATTTATTTTGCTTATCTATTTACCGGTTTCAAATGGTGATGCCGGCAATCCTTCTTTGTTGTACAAATTCGGGTTTACCGGAAAGTCTGCCCATGCATAGCGAACATATTTTGGGTCTTTAATCTGATCGCTCCATACTGCTACTTTATCCCCTTCTATTTTTGCATTTGCCCAAACAAATTTTTTGTCAGCGCCCGCAATAGTAAAGCCACCCTCTACATCGCCCGGAAGAGGCGAAGTGTAAGATGAGTCATCTGCGCTTTTGAAAATTAAACCGCTGCCTGTGTGAGAAAATGAAATAATTATTTTGTTGCCGTCGATGGCTGATGATTGATATAACGGTCCAGAATAGACGATGTTTTCTCCGTAGGCAATCTTCTCTGCTGCCAATGCCAGTCGGTCACCAACCGGTTTTTTTCTGTCAGGATGAATATCATTCCATTCACCAAGGTCAATCGCAACTGCCATTGCTGTATTTGGGACAGATAATGACTGCAGTTGCGCCTCTCTCAAAACAGCCCATTGGCTTTCTGAAGGAAGGTAATTGTAATCTCCAAAGCCCGGAAGCTGAACGTATAAGAAAGGAATACTTCCTTCATTCCATTTGTTACGCCAATCCGCTATCATAGCGGGTTGTAGCTTCGCATATTCAGAAGCGTTACCGGCATTACTTTCTCCCTGGTACCACACAAATCCTTTGATCGTATAATTGATTTCCGGCGCCACCATTGCATTGTACAATGCGGTTGGCTCATTCTGGGCAGAGAAACCAAACCCTCCAAAACTTCGTTGCGGAATAAACACTTCACCCACTTTATATTGCCAGTAGCCTTTTAAATCAACTGTATCGTTTCCGGCAATTAAGGAATAAGGTTTATCAGGTACAAATCCACCCTTGCCAAAATTGTTGGTAACGCGAACTACAAATAAATTTTTGCCTGGCTTCAAAACGCCGTCAGGAACAGGATATCTTCTTTGAGGATATTGATAAGTTGTTTTTCCAACTTCTTTCCCGTTAATGTATAAGGCATCAGCGTCAACGATTCGGCCTAAAAAAACTTTTGCAGGTTTATTAAGCATCGATTGCGGAACATCGATTTCTCTTCTGTACCAAACCACGCCATTCAGATCTCTTAATCCCTGGTCTTCCCAATAACCGGGAATTCCGATTTGTCGCCATCCGCCGGCTGGCGGACTATAAGCAGGATCATACCAGGGAATTGGCCCTGAAAGCCCTTTATCTACCGGCTTTGGCCTGTTTGCAAAATTTGCAAACGCTCTTCGTTTCAATCCATTGACGTACGCTGTATCTTTATTTTTTTCAATTATTTTTTCTATAGAAGGAAATTCTTTAAGTCCTTCTTCACTACTCCATGCTTCGATAGGCGTACCACCCACGCTTGCATTGATAATACCAATGGGCACATGATATTTTTCAAACAAATTTTTTGCAAAAAAATAAGCTACTGCCGAAAAATCCTGCACATCTTCCGGATTAGCAGATTTCCAGTAACCTGAAGGAAGAGTATCTAACGGTCCTTCCAGGTTGGTAAGGGTAGGAATCCAGAACTGTCTTATTTCAGGATAATGAGCATCCGGGATGACTTCCGGGTAGTAAACGCTGTGCAATTTTATTTGATGCACCATATTTGACTGGCCGGAACAAAACCAAACATCGCCAATCAAAATATCATGAAGCGTAATGCTGTTTTTTCCTGAAATCACCATGGTATAAGGTCCGCCTGCTTTCATTGGCGATAATTGCAACTTCCATTTACCATCATTACCGGTTTTGGTTTTGTAATTTTTACCGTTAAATTTTATCCTTACTTTTTCTCCCTTCGATGCCCATCCCCAAATATTAATTTTCATATCTCTTTGAAGGATCATGCTATCTCTTACAAGACGCGGTAATTTAACCTGTGAAAATACTTGTTGGTTTGAGAGAGCGAGCAGAAAGCTGATTATCAAAAAACTTTTTTTCATTTCGTGTATGCTTTATCGTACTGTATTAATTAATGTTCCAATATTGTCAATGCTAATTTTTATTTCATCTCCTGACTGTAACGTAAAATCATTTGGAGGAACAATTCCGGTTCCTGTCATAATCAGACAGCCATGAGGAAACGAACATTCTTTGTAAACAAATGAAACCAACTCTTCCAAGGTGCGTTTCATCTGGCTGAGAGCCACATTTCCCTCAAATACATTTTCATTTCCCCGAATAATTACAAGATGAATATTCGTATCACTTGCTAATCCTTTTTCATTTACATAAATACAAGGACCAATGGCAGCACAGGCATCATAAGTTTTTGCCTGCGGCAGGTACAAGGGATTTTCCCCTTCAATGCTTCGGCTACTCATATCATTGCCAATGGTATAGCCCAGGATTTTTCCTGAAGTGGAAACAACTAATGTCAACTCGGGTTCCGGTACATCCCATGTAGAATCTTTACGAATATTCACTTTTGCATTGTGACCAACAATCCTGTGAGGTGTGGCTTTGAAAAACACTTCCGGCCGTTCGGCTTCATAAACTCTTGCATAAAAATCTCCCCCACCTGCATCTTTTGATTCTTCCTGCCTTCCGATTTTGCTTCTTAAATAAGTGACGCCGCAAGCCCACAATTCCTGGTTGCTACCAATGGGTGGCAGCAGTTGATCCTTAAAAATTTCGCGCTCATTATTGATTGCATTTCCAGATCTGGTTAATTCTGATGCTTTATACAACAGGTTATCATCATTAATAAATGAGTCCCAGTTTTCTTTTATTAAAAAGTATGCAGCATCTTTTTCGATTATAATTCCCGATTTTGTTCTGTATAATTTCATTTGGTAACTGGTTTTAATAAAGTTTCAGGCGGTCCAAAATAAGAGGACTTTTCTCCGCCGAAATCAACAACTATTTTTTGCAATATCATACCCGGACTTATCATCCAATATTTAATAACGTGCTTTCCTTTTTTCTGAATCACATGCGCTGTTGTTTTTATGATGATATCATTGGCTACCCAATTGTTCCATGCTCTCATGTTTTCATCATCTTTATTGATAGAAATAATTTGTGGCTTTTCATTATCAACAGAAATTGCGTATTGCAGGCCAGCAGGGTCGTGAAGGAAATTGAGTGTTGGTGAAAAATAAGCCTTCAGTTTGAAAGCGCCTGTATCGTAGGTATAAAGGTTGTACTCAAGATGCGGATTACTGATGGCAAATGTTTTTTTATTAGCCGTAACCGGAAATGTGGTAATGCCGTCTCCGTCTCTTCCAATGTTTGGAATCACTTTCCATTGAATATTTTTTGCATTAATTGCTTTGGAATAATGAGATGCTTCAATAGATGCGTATCCATTTTTTTCATAAAAAATATTTCCTTTTGAATTGGAAGGAATGAGATCTTTTGAGGTTATATTTTTTACATCAACTTTTACCGCCTGGCCGCTGGCAGAATCTTTTGAAATATAATATACCTCAGGCATTTTGTTGCGGGGTGGTTGCTGCCAATAGGTGTATCCAATGTGCGTTTGATCCATCATGTGATTCCATTTACCTCCGGCTATTTCATGATTGTATTTGTAAGAGATCAAAGAATCTTTTGTGAAAAAATATTTTACGCTATCTGCATATAAATTGGCTTGTATATTATGTTCTTTAGCAAAGAATTTATTTTTGGCAGCAGCTAAATAAAGAGCATTCAAATTTGCCGAAGCTTCTATTGGGTGCAATACCAATTCAAAAAAAGCATCGTTATATTTTTGCGGAAGTAAATTATTGATTTTTTGTGCTTTTACTGTAAGAACATTATAGTCATCAACTACTTTTTGAAATTCATTATAATGGGTAAGGCTGTAGGTTTCCGGAGATAGCAGTTCGGGCTTTCTTCTTGCATTGTATTGGGAATATTTTTGAATGAGGTGCCCGATTTCATTTGCATATTTATTTCCAAATTGTTGCGCAGCCCAGGTTGTGTAATAATTATCCAGGTTACTAACCGTAATTTTTTTCGGATTCCAGGCATAATCAAAAAAGAAAGAAATCGGGAATTCCATAGGTTTTAAATCGCCGACATTTACAACCCAAATTCTCTTTACGTCATAAGAATAGGCCAGGTGCATTTGTTCCCAAACTCTTGCAATATTGTTGGTATTGATCCATTTGTAATTCCTTGGTCCGCCTACATAATCAAAGTGGTAATAAATACCGTAACCGCCACTCCGGGCTTTATCTGTAAGATCAGGAAGTCTTCGTATATCACCCCAATTATCATCGCTGAATAACAATGTAACGTCATCGGGTACACGCATTCCTTTATCATAATAATCCTGCACTTCTTTATACAATGCCCAGTCCTGTGGTGTTTCTGATGCCGGCTTGCCCGTAACTTCGGCAATAATTTTTCGTTGATCTTTTACAATTTTTTCCAGCAAAGCAATATTGCTTCCTTCGGTCATCGGCTTATCGCCATTGCCGCGCATGCCAACGGTAACAATGGTTTCGCGATGATCCATATTTTCAATTCCCTGTTTCCAAAATGAATCTAAAACCGCTTTGTTGGTTTGATAATTCCATGCGCCTTTATGCTCATGTCTCCATTCTTCTGTTGCCTGGTTCATTGGTTCCTGGTGAGAGGTACCCATTACGATTCCGTATTTATTTGCCAAAATCGGGTTTAATGAGTCATCGTTGTTAAAAGCATTGCCCCACATGGCGGGCCACAGGTAATTTGCTTTTAAACGCAGCAATAATTCAAATACTTTTTCATAAAACTGATGATCGAAATTGCCAAATTTTTCATGCACCCACCCTGATAATGCCGGTGCTTCGTCATTCAAAAAAATGCCACGATACTTAACCAATGGATGATCTTGCAGGAAAATATTTTTCTTTATAAAAATAGCATACTTTTTCTTCATAGGAACATCTGCCCACCAGTACCACGGTGAAACCCCAATTTGTTTAGATATTTCAAAAGTACCGTAAGCAGCTCCTCTTTTGTCACTGCCAGCAATTACCAGGGCCTTATCAATTCCTTTAAACGGCTTGTCGATTACCTGTACCTGGTAGGCATCCCATTGAGTTTTGATAGCGTCTGTATTTAATTTTTTTGACAGTATGAGCTTTTGAAGTGCTGAAGATTTTTTTATGGTACCAATGATAATAAGGTTGCCTGCTACAGTGGGGATTTGGTGAATAATACGTGGTTTTTTGCCTGTTACTTTTTCAATATCACTTTGCAAAAGACCGGCAGTTTTTCCAACCAACCAATCGTCATTTTCATCAGTGTAAATGCTCGTAGCTTTTTCAGATACCATTGGAAAAGAACTTTTTTGCGCTGTTTCGGATACAAAATTCTGGGCAGCGATGGTACCAGGAAAAAAAATGTAAACGATTACAAAAAAGGTGAATATTATTATAATTGGTCTACTTCTCATATCACGCTAAAAATTTTGAAATAAAAATGATTAAAAAAAATTGGTTTACTGGTTTAAAAGCCGATCGAATTGCCGCCATCTACCGGTAAAACCACGCCGGTAATAAATGAAGCTGCTTCGGATGCGAGGAACAGCGCTGCATCTCCTATATCAGAAGGGGCTCCCAAAATTCCCATCGGCGTTCTTGCTAACACTTTATCCTTTCTTTCCTTATCATTGTTCAAAGCCTTTGCCGACATATCTGTAGCAATAAAGCCAGGCGCTATGCAGTTTACACGGATTCCCTTTGGTGAAAGCTCAGCGGCCATGGCTCTTGTCATCGATTCTATAGCGCCTTTGGATGCGCTGTAAGCTATCACTTTTGGCAAACCATATTGCGAAGC
>DAHXOZ010000151.1 GCA_027364635.1 bacterium
TTCCAAATTAAGAGGCATGTTGATTTACACGTTCATGATTGGAAATAAGCAGGTGACAGGAAAGATAGTCAGAATAAAATAGAAAAGTTGATCCTTATCAAACAAAAGAGGCTGTTTCCCTTGCCGGAACAGCCTCTTTTATTTCGCTGGAGAAGAATTTTTCGCTTTTATATTTCGGGTCAACTCATTTCCTTAATTTCAAATTTACTCATAAACTCAATCGCTTTTACCATATCCTCATGTAAAAACCTGTCGTGTTCATTGAAAGAAATTTTCTTTCTGAATTCTTTAATTAGCTGTTCAATTTCAGGAGATGATTTCAACGGCCGCCTGTATTCAAGTGCCTGCGTAGCGATCAACAATTCAATTGCCAAAACTTTTTCGACATTGTTTATTACCCGGAAACATTTGGTTGCAGCGTTAGCTCCCATGCTTACATGATCTTCCTGGTTGTTGGAGGAAGAAATTGAATCCACAGAAGCCGGCGTACACAATTGTTTGTTCTCACTCACTATTCCGGCAGCCGTATATTGAGGAATCATCAAACCTGAATTAAGCCCGGGATTTTTCACCAAAAACAATGGAAGATCTCTTTGGCCACTTAATAATTGGTAAGTTCTTCTTTCAGAAATATTGGCGATTTCGCTCATGGCTATTGAAAGAAAATCTAATCCAAGTGATAGCGGTTCTCCATGAAAATTTCCCCCGCTAATAATGCTATCTTCCCCGGGAAAAATATTGGGATTATCGGTGACTGAATTTATTTCAACCAAAAAAGTATTTAATACAAAATCGAATGTGTCTTTCGTAGCACCATGTACCTGCGGAATGCACCGAAATGAATATGGATCCTGCACCTGCGTTTTTTTTCGAGAAAGAATTTCACTTCCTTTTAAGGTTTTTCTTAATTGAGAAGCCACAAAAATTTGCCCGGCGTGAGGGCGTATTTCGTGCAGTTTGTCATTAAGGCAATCGGCATTACAATTAAAGGCGTCAAATGAAATTGCTGAAATCAAATTAGCCCACTCTATTAGTCTATCTGCATTGATAAGGTTATATATTCCATAAGCGCTCATAAATTGTGTTCCGTTTATAAGCGCCAGCCCATCTTTGCTATGCAACTGAACAGCCTGCCAGTTTAGTTTTTGTAACGCTTGTTCAGAAGAAAATTTTTCACCATTCATTCTTACTTCTCCCATGCCTATCAACGGAAGGCTCATATGCGAAAGTGGTGCCAGGTCGCCGGAAGCGCCGAGAGAACCCTGTGTGTAAATTACGGGGAGTACTTCATTATTATGCATGTCTATTAACCTTTTTACTACTTCTATCCCAATGCCTGAAAATCCATAGCTTAAAGATTTTATTTTAAGCATGATCATTAATTTCACAATTTCATCAGGCACTTCTTCGCCAAGGCCACAAGCATGTGAAAGGAGTAAATTACTTTGCAATTCTTCTAACTGCTCCTTTTCGATTTTAACATTTTGCAAAAATCCAAAACCTGTATTAATACCATAAAAAAGCTCGTCAGAAGATTTAATTTTTTTGTCGAGGTAGTTGCGGCAATTTAAAATAGCTTCATGGGCTGCAAACGTTATCGAAACTAATTGTTTATATTTTAAATAATTTTTTACCTGTTGAAAAGTAAGAAGGCTTTTATCTAGCGGAAGATAGTTATACGTCATACAGAAAATTAATATTTCAAAAGTAGGTAAAAGAAACGGTGGTTTTAACGGCTTTAAACTTCGGTTTAAAATGTGAAAATTATTTGTAATCAACCTGCTTTCGCGGGCTTTATTTCTTTAACAAGAGATTATATTTGCATTTCTGAAAAACCAATAGTTTCGCTTTTATAACATGTATAGATTTTGCCTTCTGTTATTATTTTTGTTTTTAATGCAAAAAATATCTTTTGCACAGGATACCCTGCCTAAAATAACGGTTACTGAGTTGGGTAAAAAAGTGTTGGTTTCGTGGAATAACCCTTTTACTAATGTCACGAACATTAGCGTGCAAAGGTCTCAGGATAGTTTAAAGAATTTTACAACGATTGGAAGTTTGTTGGATGTGAGCCCGGGGATAAATGGTTTCACGGATACAAAAGAATTTATTCCTTCCAATCAATATTATAGACTGTTTATTTCTTTCCATGGGGGTTCTTATCTGTTTACCCAATCGCATCGGCCGGTAAAGGATACAATGACAGACATTCCCAAAATTGTAAAAAAGGAAATTGTAGAAATCCCAAAATATAATCGTAATATTTTTGTGCCTTCCAAACATGTTTATACCGGAAAAGATAACAATGTTATTATCTCTTTACCCGATGCGGCAACAAAAAAATATTCTATCAAATTTTATCGCGCCGATGGTTCTTTTTTATTTCAAGTATCTAAGGTTACTGAGAATTTTTTAACGCTGGATAAAGCAAATTTTTTACACGCAGGTCTTTTTATTTTTGAGTTATACGATAATAATATCATTATTGAGCGGCACAAATTTTATATTCCAAAAGATGGGCAGCCCATGCCTGAAATGGATGCTGAAGGGGATGTGATCAGGATGAACTGACAGTAAAGCAATAAAAGGATTCGATTGTTTTTTACTTCAAGTCAGTAAACCAATAAAAAACAAGGATTTTTATTTTTTTGAACTGAAGAATAAAGCGATAATAAATTTTTATATTGCATTACAAAAGCGGAAGTAGCTCACCTGGTAGAGCGACAGCTTCCCAAGCTGTAGGTAGCGGGTTCGAGTCCCGTCTTCCGCTCTTAAATTATCTTCTTTATTTACTTCCGGTAATTGATTTTGTAAATTCATCTATCGTAATTGCCTTTTCTACTGAAAAATTTCCGATTGAAGTGCGCCGCAATGAACTGAGGTAGCCTCCACATCCCAGTACAGCTCCAAAATCATTGGCTAAACTGCGTATATATGTTCCCGTTGTGCATACTACTCTAAAAGAAATTACCGGCATTTCTACCGAAGTTATTTCAAACTTTTTGATAGTGATTTTTCTTGGTTCAAGAACTACATCCACTCCTTTTCTTGCCATCAGGTACACGGGTTTTCCTTTTTGTTTTATGGCTGAATGGATGGGAGGCGTTTGTAAAATTTCACCGGTAAATTTTTGAGTTGTTTCTTGTATCAGCTCCTTAGTTATTGTGTCGACTGGTTTAAAATTTTCGGGTTCACTTTCAAGGTCATACGTTGGTGTTACTGCACCTAAAGTGATGGTGCCGGTATATTCTTTTTCCTGCGCCATGTATTCGTTTATCCTTTTGGTAAACTTTCCGGTACAAACTATTAAAAGGCCTGTGGCTAATGGATCCAGCGTTCCTGCATGTCCCACTTTTTTTATTTTTATAAGATTCCTGATCTTCCTGACCACATCAAAAGAAGTCCAGTCTAATGGTTTATCAATTAACAATACTCTTCCTTCTTCAAAAGTGTTTTCAGCCATTTTAAGTTTTTATTCTTTTGCCGCAATGTACATTTCTTTGATAAAAAACCGGTTTTAAATTGCCTGTCTCGCTTTTAATTCAAGGTATTTATTGATGGTGTTTACGGTAAGGTTTTGAGGAGAGGATAAAATCGATAATATCCCGTATTTGAAAAGCTCCTTTGCAATGATCCTTTTTTCAAAAGCAAATTTTTCGGCTATCGTTTTTATATACACTTCCTCAATATCTTTTGCGTGTGAATTTCGTAGTTCATCTAATTCAGAGTTTTCAAAAAATATTACAAGGAGTAAATGATTTCGCGCGAGCGAGCGTAGATAATCAATTTGCCTGTTTAAGCCTGATAAAGATTCAAAATTGGTGAACAAAATCAATAAACTCCGGTGTTTTATTTTGCTTCTTATTTGTAAATAAAGCATCTCAAAATCACTTTCTAAAAAATCAGTTTTTTGCTTGTATAATAATTGCAAAATATTTTCAGCCTGGGAAACTTTCCGATCTGCGGCTAAAATACTTCCTGGTTCATTAGAAAAAGTGATCACACCAACTTTGTCCTGTTTCCTTAGGCAAATGTTACTCAATACAAGGCAACTGTTAATGGCATAATCGAGAAGTGTCATCCCATTAAAAGACATTTTCATCAACCTGCCTTTATCAATGATACAATATATCTGCTGCGATCTCTCTTCCATAAAACTATTTACCATTAAGCCACCTTTGCGGGCAGAAGCCTTCCAGTTTAATGTGCGAATATCATCTCCGGCAACATACTCTTTAATCTGTTCAAACTCCATACTTTGTCCAATCTTACGCATTCGCTGATTTCCTGATTCGCTGTTTAGTGTAGTGCCTGAAAACAATTCATATTTATGCAATTGCATAAAAGCCGGATAAACAGGTATGGTTTCTGCGGCTTCTGTTGTAAATCTGCGGCTTATTAATTGTAGCGGAGTAGAAACAAACAAATGAATGTTACCAAAGTTATATTCACCTCTTTCCAGGGGTTTCAGTTTCCAGGAAATTTTTTTTTGCTGCCGCGATTTTAAATTCAACTTTCTTACCCAATGGCGCATTTGCAATTGTTCGGGCAATTCATCAATGATATTAGTGTAAACAGGGAAACGGAATTCGTTTTTCACCATCAACTCAATTTTATTTTCATCACCGTTGCTGAAACGATGAGCCGTAATTCTTCGAGCCGTTGGAAATTTTTTTGTGAAGAATAAAAGTGAATAATCAACCATGCAAAAAATAATAAAAACAATAAAAATAAAAATAGAAGCAGGTTGTAATGCCGGTATATAAAATGCTATGATGAATAAAGCAATCAATAAAGCGAGGGCAATAAAAAAACGTCGCTTCAGAAAAAGATCTAAAAAATAGGTTTTAATCATTTTAAAAGAATGAAGGTGTAAGGTTGCAATCAATATCTCTTAACGAGGCACATCAATTTTAGAAATAATATCGTTGATCAATTCATCCGCTGTAAAGCCTTCCATTTCCTTTTCCGGGGTTAAAATAATGCGATGGCGCATTACCGGCACTGCCATTTCAATGATATCTTCCGGAGTTACAAAATCTCTTCCCATGATGGCTGCATTTGCTTTCGCCGATCTTAAAATGGCAAGTGAAGCACGCGGAGATGCACCTAAATAGAGAGAAGAATTATTTCTTGTTTCATTTACAATTTTAGCAATAAACTCCACTAATTTCGGATCAATAATTACTTCATTGGTAATGGCTCTGTATTCAGTAATTTGTGCGGGTGAAATTATTCGCTGCACATTTTCCAGCAAAGTATTTTGTACAACTGATTGCTGATTCATTAAAATATTTACTTCCTCTTCTATGGTAGGATAAGTAATAACAATCTTAAATAAAAAACGGTCTAACTGGGCTTCAGGCAAGCGATATGTTCCTTCCTGCTCGATAGGGTTTTGAGTAGCTATCACCAAAAAAGGAAAGTCCATTAAATGGGTGATCCCGTCAATGGTAACCTGTCGCTCTTCCATCACTTCAAACAAAGCGGATTGGGTTTTTGCGGGAGCACGATTTATTTCATCTATCAAAATAATATTACTGAAGATCGGCCCACGCTTAAATTCAAATTCGGCTTCTTTCGGATTAAAAACCGAAGTTCCCAAAACATCACTCGGCATCAGGTCGGGTGTAAATTGTATCCTTGAAAAATTAGTGTTAATGATCTTTGCCAGCAATTTGGCTGTAAGTGTTTTTGCCACACCGGGAACGCCTTCAATCAAAACATGGCCATCACATAATAACGCGATGAGTAAAAGGTCAACCATCTTGTGTTGCCCCACAATTACTTTACCAATTTCGTTCCTGATATTAATGACGGCATTGTTCAGCGAGCGGATATCAATGCGTTGTTCATACAAATTTTCTTCCATCAGTTTTTATTTTTTTAAAATTTTCAATCTTTAAATTTAACGCAAGCAGATTTTCATCTGTTACTTCTTCCTGTTGTTGAATATTAGTGATCAATCCAAACAATTCTTCTGTTTCTTTTTTAGATACACCGCTTTTACCCGAAAGAGAATTAATAAATTCATTGTTGATAACAGAGGTATTAATAAAATATTTTTTTCGCAGGTATTCATAAAAATAGGTAATTATTTTTTCAGAAATATTCCGGTTATTTTTTTGTTGTAAATAAAGCCTGCCAACAGTTTCAGTAAATGCAACCGTAGTGTTCTTATTTGGTTTTATTACTTCGATCACTCTTTGTTTTCTTTTAATATTGATAAAAACAAAAAGTAAAATCCCTGCCAATGCAATATAAAAAGCCCACAACAAAGGCGGGTTTTGCATAATGACATGTAAAGAAGAAAATTGATCCTGATTGTTTAAGTTATTCTTGTTGCGGGTAGAAGAGAACTCTTTGTAATACTCGTCCCAATAAATGTACTGCGGGTTGAAACGAAGGTAAGCCGTTACATTTTCGAAGTAATGATAATTGTCATTGGATAATAAAAAATAATTACTGAAAATTCTTGGTGCCACATGTAAATACAATCTTCCACGCCCAAAAAAAATAATGATATAATTCGGGAGATTTAATTCGTTAACGCCCAAAACCTTTGTCATTGTTGGATCGTAGCTGTTGAAATAATTTAAAAAAGGAAAATAATAGTAGCCATATTTTGGAGTCTTAAAATCATTTCCATAAAACATGCTCACATAAGTATCTTGCATTTTGCCGTTCACTTCACTCATAATTTCCCCTTTCCGGCTAATGGTGCAATAGATAGCGTCAAGCAATTTTTCATCTACATAATCTGCCGAAATAAATAAATCATTGCCTGCTTTCACATACGCTGCCATCGCGTTTACTTCATCCACAGAAAGTATGAGGTTTTTGGTGATTAAAAAATAGAGTGAGTAAGTGCTGTTTGAATCAGACTTAAGTTGGTTCCACGTTTCAGTAAAAGGTTTTTTAGCAATATTGATCCAGTAATCCGGAAATTCTGATTGAAAACCTTTGTAGGCAATAAACGATCCGAAGGGGAGTTTATCAGTCCTCCTATAGCTTTCATTAAGTGGCGGAAGCCGTTTTTTGTTTTGTTGACAACTGCATAAAGCAACGATCAGCAGGAGAATTAAATTATATTTTAATAATACTTTCAAGCCTTGATTTATATTTTTTTATTGAAGGAGTCAAACGCTTCTTTTAATTTTTGATACTCCTCTTTATCAATTGGAAATTTACCGTACCACGCATATTCATAATTCCGGGTGAGTTCCCTGAATTCACTGAAATAATTATTTGGCTTCATTTCTTTTAAATACTCTTTATTGGTTTTCTCTGCTGTGAAATTTATAAAACGCCTGTCTGAAAGATTCTTCAGTGTTTTTAAAAATAAGTAACGGGTTGCGAGGTTAAATTGCTCAGTATTTTCAGCTTCTGCAATCAAATTATCATATGCTGAAATTTCGTTTAGCTCCTGCAGAGATTCTTCATCATTTTCTTCTGTTATTTTTTTTCGGCCTGTGAAAATTCCGTTTTTAAAAAAAACTTTGTAAGTAATAAAAGCGATAAAGATCAACGCCAGTAACCAAAAAAACATTTTTAATGGTAAGCTGTTAAGTATATTGTTAAGTGTAGAAGGGCGCCTTATATGTTGATGAACCCTGTTAATTCTTCCGCTTTTTTCATCAATGCTCACTGTATCTGTTCTAAGGTCTTTTTGTTTTCTTAAAAGGCTATCCAGATAGTGCATGTAAGAAAATTCGCGGCTCTGCTTCCATTTTAAGATTTGGAAATTACTCTTCAACAATTTTTTTTGTAAAGCAGTGTCAACAGTAGTTGTATCAGAATTTTCCTGCTGAAATTGCTGTATTTGTACTCCTTTCGGCCTGTTTAAAGAATCGCGTCTTTGCGCATAACTGTTATGTGAAACTAATATCCACAGGCACAGTAAACAAACAAATAATTTAGATTTATATTTCATAGATGGAGCCATCCTTTATTATTTCACCGTCTTTCAATTCGAAGCCCGCATTGTGCAGGCGAAGCGGATATAAAACGAAATACCACAATATTAGAACAAATGAGCCGACGAGTAT
>DAHXOZ010000152.1 GCA_027364635.1 bacterium
TCTGATTGTTTAATGTTGGGCATAGTAGTATTTTTATACGCTAAGTTACTCTTAGCACATCAAAATATTAATTAGCCACAGGGTATTAAGGGATAATAAATTGGATGTATTTTCGTACCTTTGCATCGTAAAATTTTTTACATTCTAAATTGATTTTTATCCCACAAATATGGCAGAAGACACCGCAGAGATCGTAACTCCAAAAATGGATGCTTACGGCGCAGATAGTATCCAGGTTCTCGAAGGCCTGGAGGCAGTAAGAAAAAGGCCCGCAATGTATATCGGCGACGTTGGAAGCAAAGGTTTTCATCACCTCGTATATGAAGTAGTTGATAACTCTATCGATGAGGCGCTTGCCGGTTATTGCTCTAATATTATTGTTACCATTAACGAAGACAATTCAATCACTGTTTCTGATGATGGCCGTGGAATTCCTACGGGCATTATGAAGAAAGAAGGCCGCAGCGCATTGGAAGTGGTAATGACGGTTTTGCACGCTGGCGGTAAGTTTGATAAAAATACCTATAAGGTTAGTGGTGGTTTGCATGGCGTTGGTGTAAGTTGCGTGAATGCGCTTAGTACCGAATTTCATGTTACCGTTAACAGGGATGGCAAAACTTTTGAACAGGAATACATTAAAGGGGTTCCTCAATATCCTGTACGGGAAATTGGAGACAGCGATACGACAGGAACGACTATCCGCTTTTTACCTGACCCTTCTATCTTTATTGTTTCAGTTTACAACCGTGAAATCCTCGAAGGAAGGCTGAGGGAACTAGCATTCTTAAACAAAAAGATCAGGATCGTTCTGAATGATTTACGTGAGAAAGATGAACAGGGAAAAACCTATTCTAAAGTATTTTACAGTGAAGGCGGTATTGTAGAATTTGTAGAATTAATCGATAAGAATGGTAATCGTCAACCCTTATTGCCTACAGTTATTTATTGTGATGGCTATGATGAAACCAGCAATGTGGCTGTTGATGTAGCTCTGATGTATAATACCGGCTACCAGGAACATTTATTTAGTTATGTAAACAATATTAATACCATTGAAGGTGGTACGCATGTTTCCGGATTTCGTCGCTCTATAACCCGTGTGTTTAAGAGTTATGGCGAGAAACAGGGAATGTTTGAAAAAGCAAAAGTAGAAATTGAAGGAGATGATTTTCGTGAAGGACTTACCGCCGTTATTTCTGTAAAAGTTCCGGAGCCGCAGTTTGAAGGGCAAACAAAGACCAAGCTCGGAAATAATGAAGTGATGGGGGTGGTTGATTCTACTTTAAGCAAAGTATTAACAGCCTATCTGGAAGAAAATCCTAAAGACGCCAAGACAATCATTCAAAAAGTAATATTAGCCGCACAGGCAAGGGCTGCTGCAAAGAAAGCGCGCGAAATGGTACAACGTAAAAGTGTACTTTCCGGTGGTGGCCTGCCTGGTAAATTGGCCGATTGCAGTGATAAAGACCCTTTTCGTTGCGAATTGTTCCTGGTCGAAGGAGATTCGGCAGGTGGAACGGCTAAGCAAGGCAGAGATAGAAGCTACCAGGCAATCCTTCCGCTTCGTGGTAAAATATTGAATGTGGAAAAAGCCATGGAACATAAGATCTACGATAATGAAGAAATCAGGAATATGTTCACTGCACTTGGCGTAAAGATAGGAACACCTGAAGATCCTAAAGCGCTTGATTTATCCAAACTTCGTTATCATAAACTGATCATCATGACCGATGCGGATGTGGATGGAAGCCATATCGCAACTTTGATTCTTACTTTCGTTTTTCGCTACATGAAAGAATTGGTGGAACAGGGATTTGTTTACCTGGCTCAACCACCTTTATATTTATTAAAAAAAGGAAAAGAACAAGCCTACGCATTTAATGATGAAGACCGGAAAGCCTGGATAAAGCAGGTTGCAGGGGGCAAGGAGGATACGGTACATATTCAACGTTACAAGGGTTTAGGTGAGATGAACAGTGAACAACTTTGGGAAACTACCATGAACCCGGCTACACGTACCTTAAAACAAGTAACAATCGACAGCGCGGTAGAAGCAGATGGCGTCTTTAGTATGTTGATGGGTGATGATGTTCCGCCTCGCAGGGAATTTATCGAAACCCATGCAAAATATGCAAGGCTTGATGTGTAACCGCTCTTTATAAATTATTCTTAAAAGCTTCTTTTTTTAAAGAGGCTTTTTTGTTGAAATACCGTCAATTTTAGAAGATAGTATAAGTGGAAATAGCGCATTTACCTTGATGATCTTATATTGCATTCTAAACCCTCAGGGAAATACAAAGTTTTCTATGAAAAATCTCTTTTTAAAACTCTTTACTTTATTGTTGCTGACAGCTTTTAAAGCAGATGCACAGGTAGACTATCCAACCTTTAAAAGCAGGACGATCATTAATCCTGCCGACAGTCAGCGACTCTCGTTCAATCTTTATAACCTTAATTACATCAATAATACCGAATGGTTTGGAAATATCCCTTTGAGCGGCACTTTATTCGGTTATGAACTGATCCCTGAAATTGAATACCAGGTATCGCCAAAGCTGATGATAAAGGCAGGTATTTATCTGCAAAAAGAATTTGGAAGGCCTGATTATACTACTCTTGTCCCTACTTTTGAAATGAAATACCATGCGAAGCACTCTTCATTTATTATCGGCAATCTTGAGGGGAATTTGAATCATGGATATATAGAACCGATCTATGATTACAAATTAATCATTAAAGAAAGACAGGAAAACGGCTTCCAGTTTTTGGTAGACACAAAACCCTATAATCATGATCTTTTTATCAATTGGAGGAAAGCTATTCATCCAGGTGATAAGTTTAAAGAGCAGTTTGATATTGGCTACGTTGGCAACTTGAATGTGATCAAAAAAAATAATTGGGATATTCATTTGCCCATTCAATTATTATATTCTCATAAAGGCGGCCAATATGATAGTTTGCATACACCGCTGCAATCGTTAACCAATTTCGCCACCGGCGCTTCGGTGAGTTACCACTTCAACCGTAAATTATTTCAGAAGATCGTTTTTGATAATTACTATGTGAATTACAAAGATATTTCCGGGCAGAAGATGCAACCTTTCAATGAAGGAAATGCTTTTTTATCTCATCTTTTGTTCCAGTTTAAAAATGTAGGAATAGACTTCAGGTATTGGAACGGCGATGGTTATATCGGGCCACGGGGTATGGCTTTGTTTCAATCAGTTTCAGAAAAATATCCGGGCCTTGTAGAGCGGCATCGTGAATTATTAATTGCCAGTTTTATTTTTGATAAAGAGATTTATAAAAACGTGTATTTTGATTTCAGGTTTATTCCTTACAAAGATTTTCTGGAGAAAATGACCAGCGGAACAGGGCTTGAATATTCTTACGAAATGTATATAAAATACAACCTCAAGATTAATTTAGCGAAAGTAAAAAACTCGCTTAATTTTTAGCTTTTAAATGTGTTAGCAAATATATAACGTGAAATAAGTATAAATCCCTAAATTTGAAATACAATAGCCCCCAGGCTATGAGCTTTAATAAGCATATTTTTTAAACTATAAACCGAATAAAATGGCAAAAATGTTAACAGCTTATTGCATGAAAACAAAAGAGAAAAATGTTCCCATGCAGGATGCAGTAATTACTAAAACTTCCCGCGGCGGATATATGGCGCAGGGTAATGATGGAAAAGGCAATAAAATGACCACTATGCTCAGCGAAGCCAATGCATTACAGGCTGTGAAGGATGGTGTTGCTAAAAAAGCCTGGTAATGGTTACTTTAAAAAGATTAAAAGCGATACTTTGAGTTGTATCGCTTTTTTTGTTTATAACAAATACTGCCTGACAGTAAACTAACAATTTAGATAAATTTTTATTTTGCTATTGGACGTAATGGTATCGTCATTATTTTGTGATAAATATTATCAATCTTTAAACAAGTGATATCTTTAAATTTGCAGATCAAAAATATAAAATGGAAATAAAAGAAGAGGTATTACCGGAAGTGGTAATCAAATTTGCTGGTGACAGCGGAGATGGTATGCAATTAACCGGAACCCAATTTACCAATAACACTGCCCTGTTAGGTATCGACCTTTCAACTTTCCCCGATTTTCCGGCAGAAATCAGGGCGCCTCAAGGAACCATTCCCGGCGTAAGTGGTTTCCAGCTAAGATTTTCCAGCGACAGGATTTTTACGCCGGGTGATAGTTGTGATGTGCTAGTAGCCATGAATGCTGCGGCTTTAAAAACTAATTTATCCTCCCTGAAAAAAAGTGGAATTATCATCGCTAACATCGAAGGTTTTGATGTAAAAAATCTGAGATTAGCCAACTATCCTGATGGGATTAATCCTTTGGAAGACGGAAGCCTTGAGGGATACCAGGTTATTAAAATGGAGGTTACCAAACTCACACGCGAGACTTTAAAAGATTTTACCCTCGGTACCAAAGAGAAAGATCGTGCAAAAAATATGTTTGTACTGGGATTTTTATATTGGATGTACAATCGTAACCCTGAAAACACCATCAACTTTATAAAAGAAAAGTTTGCGAAAAAACCGGATATCATGGAAAGTAATATCAAGGTTTTGCAGGCAGGATACAATTTTGGAGATACTACAGAAACTTTTACTACAAGATATTCCGTAAAAAAAGCGGTAATGCCTCCGGGTAACTATCGTAGTATCCATGGTAACCAGGCGCTGGCTTATGGATTAATTGCTGCTTCTCAAAAAAGTGGGTTGCAATTATTTTTAGGTTCTTATCCCATCACTCCGGCCAGCGATATTTTGCATGAATTGAGCCGTCATAAAAACTTTGGCATTAAAACATTCCAGGCAGAAGATGAAATCGCCGCTATAACTTCTGCTATTGGTGCAGCTTACGGTGGATGCCTTGGTGTAACTACAACAAGCGGTCCGGGTATTGCTTTAAAATCTGAAGCTATGGGATTGGCAATGATGCTGGAAATTCCTTTATTGATCTGCGATATTCAACGAGGTGGCCCGTCAACGGGCTTGCCTACTAAAACCGAGCAAAGTGATTTGTTACAGGTTTTTTATGGTAGAAACGGCGAAAGCCCTATGCCGGTAATTTCAGCTTCTACACCGAGCGATTGTTTTTATGCCGTTTATGAAGCAGTTCGTATTGCTATACAGCATATGACGCCAGTGGTTTTCTTGAGTGATGGCTACATTGCCAACGGGTCTGAGCCATGGAAATTTCCCGAAAGTAAAGATTTGCCGCCTATTGAAGTAATCTTTAAAAAAGAACGCAGAGAAGATGAAGAAGCATTTCAGCCTTATTTAAGAGACGAAAAATTAGTGAGACCATGGGCTATTCCTGGTACTAAAGGTTTGGAACACCGGCTTGGCGGACTTGAAAAACAGGATATAACAGGTAATGTAAGTTATGATCCTGAAAACCATGAATTAATGGTGAAGATCCGCGAAGAAAAGATTGAAAAGATCGCAGACTATATACCTGAACAGAAGATTGATAATGGGCCTGAAAATGGTAAAGTTTTGATAATAGGCTGGGGAAGTACTTATGGTGCTATTAAAAGTGCTGTGATTGATTTGTTGAAAGAAGGTAACCAGGTTTCGCATGTGCATTTACGTTACATCCGTCCTTTCCCAAAAAATCTTGGAACCATCATTAAAAACTTTGATAAGGTGTTAATACCGGAATTAAACAATGGTCAGTTAATAAAAATAATACGGGATAAATACCTGGTAGATGCGAAGGGATTAAATAAAATTAAAGGAATTCCTTTTACCAAAACGGAAATAATAGACGAAGTAAAAAAACTGATTTAAAGTTGGTTTACTGCTCTTTAATAGCTGGCGCTACAACTGATTGGTAATATTTGCAGATTGGCCTTAAACCGCAAATTTCACATTTGGGTTTTCTGGCTAAGCAAACGTATCGTCCGTGCAATATCAACCAATGATGTGCTACATAAATTAAGTCTCTCGGCAAATTTTTGACTAATTGTTTCTCCGTTTCAAGTGGAGTTTTTGCTGTAACAAGTCCTATCCGGTTGGCAACTCTGAACACATGGGTATCAACTGCCATATTGGGTTGATTGTCAATTACAGAAGTAATTACATTAGCAGTTTTTCTGCCAACCCCGGGTAATTTCATCAATTCATTTACGGTCATTGGGATCTTCCCCTCAAATTCGTGCATTACCATTTTTGCCATTCCTATTAAATGGTTGGTTTTATTATTAGGGTAAGAGATGCTTTTAATTAAAGGAAAAAGTGCTTCCGGAGTTGCCTGGCTCAGCGATTCAATATCAGGATAAGTTTCAAAGATGAGCGGCGTAGTTTGGTTCACTCTTTTATCGGTGCATTGAGCTGAAAGGATTACCGCCACCAGCAATTGGTAAGGGTTATCATACAATAATTCAGTTTTGGCGTCAGGCTTATTTATAATAAAATAGTTAATGACAAACTGGTATCTTTCTTTTTTGGTCATAAAAAAATCCCGCTTTTGAGCGGGATAAAAATAAGTTGAATTTTTTAAAAAAAATTAGTGTGAAGTAACCTGGGCCTGCTTTTTAGAAGCATACTCCAATATTTTATTAACGCTCTCTGCCCTTGGTGAATGTTTAATCCTATTCAAATCTTTCTTGGAATTTAATAATTTTTCATAACTCTCCCTTAAGCTCCAGTCGCTTTGCAAAGCAGCTTTTATTTTTGCTGTCTTTTGCTCGGAAGTTTCGTTATAAAGGTATCTAACCAGATCCTCCGGTGTAATTTTAATCATAAAAATGTGTGGCTTTAATAAAAAATTAATATCCTATCCGCATCTAAAACGCATTCCCTTTGAAAATATTGTAATTAGCCTATCTTATTGATGACGAATCAAATGTAACGATATACAAATCTTCGTTATCCTTTTTCATCATATACTTTTCCCGGGCATATTTTTCAAGAGTCTCGGGATTTGTTTTCAGCAATTCCAGTTCTTTTTGGGTATTGGATATTAGAACAGTCATGTTTTTCTGGTTTTGCTCTAATTTATTCAATTCCCTTATTCTTTGGAATTGTAAAGGAAAGTCGTTTCTGTCAAAGAACATCATCCATATTGCAAAAGCCATGCCTGTTATCAAATATTTGTTGGTAAATACGTAGTGGAGCTTTTTCATTAATGAGAATCAATTATTTATGATCAAAAACTGGCAAAAAACTTACATTATCCTTTACCAAATTTAATTTTTCCTTTTGGAAAAACCGCGCTTTCGCCTAAAATTTCTTCTATGCGCAATAACTGGTTGTATTTTGCAATACGATCGGTACGGCTTGCAGAACCTGTTTTTATCTGACCGCAATTGAGTGCAACGGCCAGGTCAGCAATCGTAGTGTCTTCTGTTTCCCCGCTGCGATGGCTCATAATTGTATTATAACCATTGTTTTGTGCAAGAGAAACTGCGTTGATGGTTTCTGTCAGAGAACCAATCTGGTTCACTTTTACCAACAAACCATTAGTGATATTTTCATCAATTCCTTTTTGAAGCCTGGTTACATTGGTTACAAAAAGGTCATCACCTACCAATTGAATTTTACTTCCTAATTTTTCAGTCATGAGTTTCCATCCGTCCCAATCATCTTCTGCCATTCCATCTTCTATTGAAATAATCGGATATTGTTTAACCCAACTTTCCCAATAATCCACCATTTTTTCAATACTTAATTCTTTACCGTCTGATTTATGAAAATGATATAGTTTTTTATCGGCGCTAAACATTTCACTTACAGCCGGATCCATTGCTATCGCAACGTCTGTTCCTGCTTTGTATCCCGCGCCTTCAATGGCTTTCATTACGGTTTCGATCGCTTCTTCATTGCTTTGGATGTTGGGAGCAAATCCGCCTTCATCGCCTACGTTGGTACTGTACCCGTTCTTTTTTAATACTGATTTCAAAGAATGAAAAATTTCAACTCCCCAGCGTAGCGCTTCACTAAAAGAAGAAGCGCCAATAG
>DAHXOZ010000153.1 GCA_027364635.1 bacterium
TAATTATTTTACAGAAACCGGAACTTTCAGATGTTCCCACTCAAGAGTAAATCCACTACCACTAACAACAAATTTCAATCCGTCAATTACATTGCTCCCATTATCCCACAAATGCGCATAAGGACTAACACTTCCTGCAGGCCGCGCATCTTCATCCGTTAAATATCTAAGGCCACTTTTAAAAGCATTGGTAAGAATAGCGTTTAAAGAATCTTTTTCATTTTCCCCGGCGGTAAATGTTGAATAACCCCATTTGATGGCCACTTTATCCCACGCTCCAATTTTATTATCGTAAGCATTTGTAAGGTCAATATTTCCTGATGCATCCAATGTTACCAAAGGACTTGGGTAATCCATTACACTCGCACGATTAACAGTGCTTCCGGTAAAATTATGCATAAGGCCAAGCGTGTGCCCCACTTCGTGAGCAGCCAGTTGCCTGATACGCGCCAATGACATTTGAAGCATTTTATCATCGGCAGGTTTGCCGTTTTTGAAAGGCGCGAGTAAACCTGTTGCGATTAAATAATCCTGGCGAACACGCAATGAGCCCAGCGACACAACGCCTTTAATAATCTCTCCTGTTCGCGGATCGACTAAAGAATTACCGTAGCTCCAGCCACGTGTAGACCGATGCACCCAGTTGATGACGTTATAGCGAATGTCCATTGGGTCGGCGCCATCCGGCAATATTTTTACCTGGAATGCATTTTTATAACCTGCGGCTTCAAAAGCCTGGTTCCACCAGCTTGCTCCCTCAACTAAAGCACTTCTGATCGGTTCGGGAACGCCATTATCTACATAATATATAATGGGCTTTACGGGTTCACTCATCGCGGCGTTGGGATCTTTCTTTTGCAACCTGTGGCGCGTAGCATAATATTTTACAATCGGTTCAGAAACGGGTGTGCTATAATCAAAAAAAGAAATATCCTTATAACCTGAGCGCGGATCCCATAGTCTTGGTTGATAATTATCATCAGGCAATTGCACAAATGAATGATGCATTCTCACGGTTACATCTTGCGGAGTTGGTGTAACTGAAGAAACCAGATTGCCGGAAGTGGGCGCAGAATTTACGAAAGTGATAGTGGCTTCCAATTCCGTATTCAACGGAAAGTTTTTGGTTCGTGGAAGGTAAATTGCGCTTCTCGATTTATCAATTGAATAATTTCCCTGCTTATCATTTTGCAAAGTATTCGATACGTTCATCGCATCGCTCAATAAAAAATCGGTTGCATCAACCAAAACAGAATTGCCTGTTTCTGCTTCTGCCACAAATCCCCACAAGGCAGATTGAGCAAACGATTCTTCAACAGCACGTTTTTCATTCGCATCATTGGTAACGGCCCGATATTGATAATTGGGTTGAATCATCAGCACTTTTTTCCCCGTTCTAACAAATTTCACAATCCTGGTTTCACTGGTAAGTCCCCTGTCAAGCCCGATATCATTCGAACCGACACCTTCCGGCAGAGAGGTTTGATACAACATTTCAGAATCGAGCTTATTTATTTCAAAATATATTTTTCCATTTTCCTGGTCAATGTAAAAATTCAAAAAACCTTCGTGCTTTTCCATGCCTTTTGTTTTATCGGCGATAGAAGGAAGTTTTTGTGCAACAAGAAAAGATGGAATCATTAAAAGAAGCAGAAAGATTTTCCTCATAAAAGTTATTTATCAAATAAAGATAAATAAATGGGAAGTGTAAAAAATAAAAGAATATGAATTGGTAATAAATCTCATTTAACTGATTTGAATTTTTTGTTTAGTCTTTCATAAAAAGCTAATAGGACAAAGATTATAAGATGATATAAACGAGGAAGGTTTTAGAAATGAATTCATTACAGTAAATAAAGAAATTTTACGGATTTTTATTTTATAATTCTTATATAACTGATATGGATAAACGAAAAATAATTAGTCACCATATTTTCTTAGAAATGAAATAAAAAAGCCCGGCTTTTACAAACCAGGCTTTCATTAGATAAAATATAATTATTTTACAGAAACCGGAACTTTCAGATGTTCCCACTCAAGAGTAAATCCACTACCACTAACAACAAATTTCATTCGTTCATTAAAAGCAGATGATTTCATGGGTTTAGCCATTACCCGCAATACATCATTTGCAGGATCTTCTGTGGTGCTGCCATCCATTTTAATTCCCCATTGTCCTGTTTTTGAATTAAAAATAAAGGTCCATTCTTTTTCTCCGGGAATTGCGTACAAGCTATATTTTCCGGCAGGTAATTTTTTCCCTTCCACCACAATGTCCTTACTTGTTTCAAAAATAGTAGCTTCATTAGCACCCAAACGCCAAACTTTATCATACGGAACAAGTCCACCCCATATCTTTCTTCCTTTTACAGCCGGGCTGCTATAATTGATGGTAATGGTTGAGCCGGATACACTACCTGTAGCAGTTTCAGGAGGACTTGCCCTTTTTGATTTATCCTGTTGTGCAAAAATCAACGAAGTCATCAACATACCAACCAATGTTAAAACAAGCCCTTTTAAGAATATCTTTTTCATTGTTGTAAAAGTTTAAGTATTTAAATAAAATTTATTTGGAGAATAAAATTAAACATTTCCAAAATGGTTTCAGAAATAAATATTTAGCCGGTAAAAATAAAATTTAAGTGTTTCGGATTACAACGCAGTAAGCGAATAAATACCAGAATTCTATTGTTAATATCAGAAAGGTAAACTGCACTTATTAATTCACAAAATAGAAAAATAAATTTCTCTATTATGGATTTTCCCGGTTTCCGGAACCTGATATTTATCAGGTTTTTTAGTGACAGCCATCGCTTGTAAAAGCAGAACTCAATGTATATGTTTGTAGAAATTAATAGTTAATAACCTATCATGAAAGAAAACGAAGCCATATTCGCAGTTGCATTCTGGACTTCCTTACTTGCTATTTTGGCCTTAGCGGTTTTATTAATAATCGTATTATTCATAATACTTTAATCACAATAAAACAGTCTTGCCGGGAGGTTTTTCATTTCTTACAATCTTGAAAAGATTTTGCATTTAAGGTGGTATGGGCGCCGACTTTACAAATCCACAATGGCCTAGACGAATTATGTTTTACCGCGCATTAAAGGGCGACTCCGTTCCTGGATTAAAAGGTGTAGTTGATTATGTAAAAAACAAGGAAGTTATCAGTGGCGATAAAGACATCGACAATGGTTCTTCACATGAACTCACTACGCTTCTGCCTCGCAGTTCTGTTGCAACCACACCCGGCGATCACGATCATGCCTCAGCAACTAAAGAATTTTCGAATGAGGTTATTAAATTCCTGGAAAAAAAAATTACTGAGACTGACAGAAATCAATTTTTTTCTTTATCAATTCCAAAAACGAAAGTTAAAAATTAATATACCTGTAAATTCGCAACACCATTGTTCTAATATTGTACTTCATTTTGAATACAAAGCTGATTGTAAATATTTTCTGCCTGTTTGTATGTCTTCAGGTATTTTCGCCAGATGTCTTGGCGCAGGTAACCGTGAGCGGCAATGTGTATGATGTTTCCAAATTATATGCAGTTCCCGATGTTCAGGTAAGCAGCACTTCCGGTTCCTCTGATATTACTGATTCCACAGGTTCTTATCAAATCAAGGTATCAACGGATGATTCCATCTTTTTTACTTACAATGGTAAATCAACAATGAAATTTCCTGTAAGAGATATAAAAAATTATAGTGCATTTGATATTTCAATACAGGCGCAGGTGAAACAAAAATACAAATTACTAAACCCGGTAACTGTTTATACAGATAATTATAAATTGGATTCTATAGAAAATCGTGAAGAATACGCAAAAATTTTTGGTGATGAAAAACCGGGAATCCATTCTACTTATGACCCCGGAGGGGCTGCCGGATTAGATCTTGATGCACTTATCGGAATGTTCCAGTTCAGGAAAAATAAGGAACAATTGGCTTTCAGAAATCGATTGTTACAGGAAGAAGAAGACCGGTATATAGATTATAGGTTTTCATCTAAAACTATCACACGAATTACCGGCCTTACCGGCGACTCATTGGAAACGTACAAAAAAATGTACCGGCCCGATTATTATTTTGTAGCGCACAGCACACTCACGCAGTTTTATCAATACATATTAAATACCTCGTATGCCTTCAAAAGAAAGTAGAAAGATTTTTAAACTTCTTTCCTTTCAAATTAATTATTGTTTACATTTGTAACTACAATCTAATTAGATTTATTTTATGCCCACATTTTTAAGAAATAATTTACTCCTTGTTAGAATTGAATAACTTTAACTCAAATTAGCCATTATGAAAAAAACCTTTACCTTAATTATTCTGTTCTTATCTTTTACAGCCGTTAAGGCGCAATTACCGAGTTGCTCAACTAATGTTTCGCCGGTAAATGCAAGTACCAACGTTAGCCCTACTCCATACATTACTTTAAAGTGGAATCCGGTGCCGGGTGTAGATCATTATAATGTATACCTGGATGCAAAATTACCACCTACCACATTAATTGGAACCGTTTTAAGTGATAGTATAAATTTTTATAATGCTGCTTATAGTACCATCTATTATTGGTACGTGGTTCCGGTTAATACCTCCGGCTCTGCTATTGGATGTGGAGTAAATACTACTTCTTTTATTACAAGTCCTCCTCCTCCTGCCCCGATAAATGATGATTGTGCCGGAGCAGTTGATATTTCATCTTACCCCTCAACCGGCACCACTTTAGGCGCTACACAAAGCCAGCCTGCTGACCCTTGTGGCGGATTTACCGGATCGGCTGATGATGATGTTTGGTACACCTTTACCACACTGTATACCGGCTCCGTAGCAGTAAACCTTAATTGTCAAAGTGGATTTGATGGTGTACTGGAAGTTTTTAAAGGAACTTGTGGTTCATTCTCTTATGTAGGTTGTAGTGATGCAACAAGTGCAGGTGGAACCGAATCTGTAACTATAAATGCCTTGGTAGGAACTACTTATAAAGTGCGTGTATATAGCTTTGGACCTAATCTTAGTGATAGAGGAGGATTTACAATTTCAGCAACAGGTTCAGCATTGCCTATTTCTCTCCTCAGTTTTAAAGGAGAACACATTGGTAACAACAATGTACTTTCCTGGTCAACCGCAACTGAATTAAATAACCAGGGTTTTGAGGTACAATATTCCTTTAATGGAAGTGATTTCAAAAATTTGGCCTTTATAAATTCGAAAGTAAGTAGCGGAAATAGCGGTTCAATATTAAATTATCAATATACTGATACCAAGGCAATCGGGGGGAATGAATATTATCGCCTTATGCAGGTTGATAAAGACGGCAGGTTGAATTATTCAAATGTTATTTTTGTAAAAGGAAACCAAATTAATGCACTTTCTTTAAACGCCGTTTATCCTAATCCGGCAAAAGACAAACTGAACCTGATAATTTCATCGCCAGTTAACAATAATATTAATATTATTATCACAGATCTTGCCGGAAAAATTATAAGACGCCAGGCTTTCTCTGTTTTGGATGGTGGCAACAACCTTGATTTTGATGTGTCTGCCTTACCAGCAGGCAGTTACTTTATAAAAGCAATTTGCGCAAACGGATGCCAGACATCTGTTAGTAAGTTTGTAAAAGAGTAATTTGTAGTAAACAAAGAAATAATTCTGATTTCATTTTAGAAATAAAAAATGGCGAAGGTTGTAAATGAACCCCGCCATTTTCTTTTTTAAAGATCAGGCATGAAATAACATTGGAATTCAACCACCATAACGGTTAAGAATATACGCAATAAATTTAATTCATATCTTTCCGGTTTATGCCTTCTTTTTTGAAGCTTAAAGGAAATTGCAAGCAACTTGAAAAAAAAATTCGGCAAAAGAAAAGACCTGCAGTGAACCAACAAATAAAGGAGATTTTAATTTTTGTTATTTTTTGATAAAGATTTTTAATCAAATATTTTTCAGTTCAGCCAACAATTCCTGCAAAACTTTTTTGGCATCGCCAAAAAGCATAGAAGTTTTAGGTTGATAAAAAAGTTGATTCTCGATCCCTGCATATCCCGGTTTCATACTTCTTTTGTTAACAATAACATTTTTTGCTAATTCAACTTCCAGGATGGGCATTCCATAAATGGGAGAAGAAGGATCGTTTTTCGCAGCCGGATTTACTACATCATTTGCACCTAAAATTAAAGCAACATCGGTGGTTTTAAATTCTTCATTTGCCTCATCCATCTCTAATAATTTTTCATAACTCACATCCGCCTCAGCCAACAAAACATTCATGTGGCCCGGCATACGGCCGGCAACAGGATGAATAGCATATTTTACTTCAACCCCTTTTTCTTCCAGAGCTTTTTCTAATTCATGACAAGTATGTTGTGCCTGCGCAACGGCCAACCCATAACCAGGAACGATCATAACTTTTTTAGCATAAGCCATTAGCATTGCAGCATCGCTTAATGAAATTTCTTTGATATTTCCGTGTGTTCCTCCTGCGTCCGTTGCCACTTTTGCATTCCCTCCGAAGGAACCAATCAAAACATTCACCAGGCTACGATTCATTGCACGGCACATTAGAATGGTAAGTAACGTTCCGGCAGCGCCCACTAAAATTCCCCCGGTAAGCATTGCTTTATTATTGTATAAAAATCCGCCACAAGCCGCAGCTACACCGGTAAAAGAATTCAATAATGAAATTACGACCGGCATATCTGCTCCACCAATCGGCAATACAAAAAACACTCCATACAACAATGCCAGTGCTACGGTAATAAAGAAAGGAATATTTACCATCTGTGTATTAGAAAAATAAGTGTAAACAGCAGATACAAGAATCAAAATCAAAATTAAATTATTGAACAGATGCTGTCCTTTAAAAGAATAATCTTTGAACTTTCCGCTAAGCTTACCCCAGGCAATCATACTTCCAATGAATGAAACACTGCCTATAATCGTTCCTGCTATGATAGCCAGGTAATGCCCCGATGCTACCACATCAGAAAAAGAAGTACTTACCGACCTGTTTTCTCTGTACAAATAATCAAACTCGACAATAGAAATTAAAGCCGCACATGCGCCACCCATGCCATTGAAAAAGCTTACCAACTCAGGCATTGCGGTCATCTTTACTTTTTTAGCTACCAGTACACCAATAACAGATCCAATAACAATCGCGGAAAATATCCATGGATAATTTCCCAATCTTTTTCCATCATCCTCATACAAAAAAATAGTAGCTAATATGGCGATGATCATCCCTGCAGCAGCAATTAAATTTCCTCTTCTGGCAGTTGAGGGATTTGATAACATTTTCAATCCCAGAATGAATGTTACTGAAGCGACTATATAACAAACTGATAAAATACTTGGCCCCATTTATTGGTGAATTAGTTAATTAGCTTTTTAGT
Source organism: bacterium (assembly GCA_027364635.1). Classification (GTDB taxonomy): domain Bacteria; phylum Bacteroidota; class Bacteroidia; order Chitinophagales; family Chitinophagaceae; genus Ginsengibacter. The sequence continues at coordinate 7,411 of DAHXOZ010000153.1, forward strand.
TTATTTGTTGATTTACTATATAAATTAGTCAACACTTACTTTTTCTTTTTAAACATTTCCAACATTCTATCTGTCACAACAAAACCTCCGACAACATTTAATGTTCCTAAGACCACAGCAAGAAAGCCAAGTACCAGCGCAACATAATTTCCACTTTCAGCTTTTCCCATTACGATGATTGCCCCTATAATTACTACTCCATGAATTGCATTAGCACCACTCATCAAAGGCGTGTGTAACACACTTGGTACTCTTCCAATAATTTCAACGCCTAAAAATATCATCAGGATCACGATGTAAACCATTTGAATATTTTGTTGAATAAAATAAATTACCTGCTGCATTTTTTTTGATTATTTTATTATTTAAGTATTAAATTATTTTTCGTTTATGCATTATCGTTATCATTGTGATTTACAGTAAACGAACAATTAAATTAATTTTTTATTGCTTACTATTCCTACCTGGTCATCTTTACTTTTTTAGCTACCAGTACACCAATAACAGATCCAATAACAATCGCGGAAAATATCCATGGATAAT
>DAHXOZ010000154.1 GCA_027364635.1 bacterium
ACCTGGAGCAATATACAGATGAAGCACTCAACGATGTGCCTCATTTTGACGCATCGCAATATTCAGATGATAAAGAAAGTACTTCTTCTGAAACTGCTAATAATGATTCTGATTTGAGCCAACCGATGAATTTGACCATCAATGGTTCAAAGGCATTATTTGTTCCCAAAGGAACTTCATTGCTCGCCGTAGCTACGGAGCATAACATCAATCTTGAAAAATTATTAACGATCAACGATCTTACCAATGACGGTCTTTTACAAAAAGGGCAATATATTTTTCTGGAGAAAAAACAGAAGGAAGGTCAACAGGATTTTTGTATTGCGCAGCCAAATGAAACTCTATATGATATCTCACAGAAATATGGAGTGATCCTTGCAAATCTATATACCTACAATAATCTTACTCCCAATGATTACATTGTTGCAGGAACAAAAATATTTTTAAAGCCTCAACTTGTCTTAAAACAGGTGGCAACGGCCACGAATCAGTCTGAAGACATAGAGGCTAAAAACGAAAATCAACCTGTTTCCTCTCAAAATAGCATCACCTATAAAGTTCAACCAAGGGAAAGCCTTTATGCAATTTCAAAAAAATATGGTGTAACTGTTGACGATATAAAAAAATGGAACAATCTTAAAAGCGATCACCTGCAGGTAGGACAGCAGCTCATCATTTCAAAATAATTTATGACCAGTTTAAAAGTTCACGACAAGGAGTTTGTTCCATATATCAATGCAAAGGAAATAGAAGAAGAAGTAGCAAGGGTTGCTGCAGAAATCAATAGAGATTACGAGGGTAAAAATCCTTTGTTCATCGCGATACTCAATGGCGCTTTTATTTTTGCCGCCGATCTTTTTAAGCAAATAAATGTGGAAGCAGAAATTTGTTTTATCAAATTAGCTTCTTATAAAGGTGTAAAATCAACAGGTAAAGTAATTACGGCTATTGGCCTTGATGCTGAAATTTACAATCGTGATATAATCATTGTTGAAGATATTGTTGATACCGGAAAAACGCTTTCACAGTTTTTACCCACACTGGAACACCAGCATCCTGCTTCTTTAAAAATAGCGGCCTTATTGCATAAGCCATCGGCTACCGTGCATGAAATAAAAATAGATTATTTAGGCTTCACAATTCCTGATAAATTTGTATTGGGTTATGGGTTGGATTACGATGGCCTTGGAAGAAATATAAAAGAGATCTATCAATTGGTTTAACTTACAGGGCAAAAGTTTCCGGTCTGTATTGTAAAAAGGCTTTATCTTTCTGAAATCTACTTTCATGAAAAAGCTGGTTTTCATTTTTGTTGCAATCATATTTACGCAACAAGCGTTTGCTCAATATTATATCAGGGGAGAGGTACGCGATGAGCAGGGCAATGCCTTACAGAATGTGAAGATCTACATGCCCGAAAGCAATTCCCTTTATTCCAGTGGGTTTACAGGTGGGTTTGGAATTCCTACTACCCACAAAACGGACTCATTGATTTTTAGCCTTGATGGTTATGTTACCCAAAATATTAGGATTAAAACTACCGAATATCAGCATATTGTTTTGAAAATAATTCCGCTGGGTTCCAGGGTAAATAAACAAAAATTAGTTTCACTTACTACCAGTAGCGAAGGAAATGTTATTCCGATCTCTTATTACGATAATGAGAGCTACAGCAGTCTCGCAGAAAATGATTTTATCAAAACCAAACATAATACGCATACAGAATTTTCGATGCGGATAGATAAAGCTTCGTACAGTAATGTGCGCAGGTTTATCAACCAGGGATCGCAGGTGCCGGTAGATGCAGTACGGATAGATGAGATGCTTAATTATTTTAATTTTAATTATAAAGAGCCGGAAGATGATGATGTTTTTCGTGTGGAGTCATATGTTTCCGATTGCCCGTGGAATAATCAGCACCAGTTGTTATTTTTAAATTTATCAGCTAAAAAATTAAACCTCGATCACGTACCTCCTTCCAACCTGGTTTTTCTTATCGACGTTTCGGGAAGCATGGATCTGCCCAACAGGTTGCCACTTTTGAAACAAGCTTTTCAACTGCTGGTTAAAAATTTAAGAAAACAGGATACGGTTTCCATTGTAACCTATGGCGGTACGGTTGGATTATGGCTTGAACCGACTGGAGGCGCTCACAAGCATAAGATTACAAAATCGATTGAAGCATTATCAGCCGCGGGAGATACGCCGGGAGAAGCTGCCATAAAAACAGCTTATAAAGTTGCTGAAAAAACGTTTATAAAAGGAGGAAATAACAGGATCATTTTGGCAACTGACGGTGATTTTAATGTAGGACAAAGTAGCGAAGCTGATTTGGAAGACCTGATTTCGAAAGAGAAACAATCAGGTGTTTACCTAACGTGCCTTGGAGTTGGTATGGGAAACTATAAAGATTCAAAAATTGAAGTGTTGTCGAAAAAAGGGAATGGCAATTTTGCTTATATAGATGATTTGAGAGAAGCGGAAAAAGTGCTTGTAACTGAATTTACGCAAACGCTGTATTCTGTTGCCAGCAACGTTTATATCAATGCAAAGTTCGATTCTGCTTATATAAATGAATACAGGTTGATCGGTTATGACAATAAAAAAAGTATTATTGCCAAAAAGTCGTATGAGCTCGAAGGTGGCGAAATTGGATCAGGTTCGGGTAATACGGTGATATTTGAAATTCTTCCTACAGCTTTGGATTCTGTTGCCAGTAAACCAACAAATATTGCTGATTTTGAAATTCACTATCGCGTGCCAAACGATTCCCTGGAAAAGATCATTGATTATCCCTGCCCCGATAATTATGCTTCGTTTGATTCGCTGAATAAAGATTTACGTTTTGCGACAGCAGTTGCCATGTTTGGATTAAAATTAAGACAGTCAAAATATTTTCCTCAGGACCTTGATTGGAAGATTATAAAAGATATTGCTGTTGCAGCTCAATCTCCTGATAATTTTTTGGAAACGGAATTTCTGGAGTCAGTTGATAAAGCCCAGGGGCTTTACCCGGTAAAGAAAAAAAGAGGGTTTTGGAGAAAAAATAAAGATTGAAAAAATCTGAAACCCGGATGAACCTTTAAATTAATATTTCAATTATCTTTAATAGCAATTTTTTAGTTGAGTTGCATATTATAGAGATAAAAAACTTAAATCTTATCATTATGGACGTTATTCCCTTTTTAATTAAAGAGCTGGAACAGGAAGCAAAAACTACCCGGAAATTTTTGAAATTGGTAAATCCTGATAAGTTTCAATGGAAGCCCCACGAAAAAAGTATGTCGATGAAAAACCTTGCTGTTCATATAGCCGAAATACCCGCCTGGGTAGATATGGCTGTAAATAAAGACGAACTCGATTTTGCGGCAAATTCCTATAGACCTACAGAAGTTAAAACCACAGATGACCTGGTAACTCTTTTGAACCAATCAGAAGAAAAAGCTTTAGCTGCCTTGCAAAAAATAAATGAAGATGATCTTTTACAAACATGGACGCTTAGGAATGGCGATACCATTTTAATGTCAATGACCCGTTATGATATGATCCGTCATGCCTATAGTCAAACCACCCATCATCGTGCGCAGTTGGGCGTTTATCTACGTTTGCTGGATATTCCCATTCCGGGAAGTTATGGCCCGAGTGCAGATGAACAAAGTTTTTAATTTTCAGAGACTGCATTTATCAGGTAAAAAAAATCCCCAAATTGATTACTTCCCGGTATGACGTAAATCATACGATTCGTTGTAGAAGCAATGTGTGGAAATATTAGCTTTTGGTATAGATTTAGTTGCCTTTTCTCCGGAAATACTTTCTGAAGAATTTTAAATCAATTATTATGGCAAACGAAAATTTTATTGAAAAATTAGCATCAAGCTTTGGGCAAAACGCGTCTGTGAAAAATGTATTTGGAGAACCGATACTTTCTGGTGATAAAACCATTATTCCGGTTGCCCGCATCGCATACGGATTTGGTGGTGGATATGGAAAAGGAAATAAAAAGCCGAAAAAAAATGACGACGGAGATGAGATTCAGCCTGGGGAAGAAAGTCGCGGAAAAGGCGCCGGGGGAGGAGGAGGGTTTACTGCAAGGGCGAAAGGTGTTTATGAAATTACGCCAACATGTACCCGTTTTATCCCTGCAAATCCTACTCAAAAGATTTTAATAGGCATTGCTATCGGCTATTTCTTGAAGAAGTTCTTTTTCTCAAAAAATAAAAAATAAAAAGAATGATGGCGGATTTTTAAAATCAATACACGCACTATATCATAAACATAATTGCTTTTACATAAAAAAGCATAATACAATTCGAAATGAAAACAGGAATGGAGCTTATTTGTTTGTTTACTATAAAATGATAAGCCTATAACTGTTGCAATAGTTTATTTCCGAAATTGACATAATCTGCATTCTTAGCTTCTTTGGCAAGTTCAATGGTTTTCATTGCTGTCGCGCGTGCACCTGCTTTATCACCCATCGCTTTTTGAATTCTTGCTTTTTGTAAAAACATATAGTATGCTTTGGGGCTTTCTTCAGTGGCTTTATTGATGTATTCAAGTGCCTTTGCATAATTCTTATCATAGTCATAATAAAAATTGGCAGCCTGGTAATAAGGAGGCTTGTCGCTTTGCAAAGCAGTTTCAATCTCAGTGCGGATACGATCCTTAATGTTCGTAGTAATAGGAATGCTTACATCAGTATTGGCCCACTTTAAATGGAGGTTGCAGCTTTCATTTTTCAGGTCGGTAAACTGCATCGTAAAAGTTTCAATTTTTTCTTTATGTAAAACCACAGGCGCTTTATAATGAAGCACGTCATCATCTTTTGTAAAACCATCCTGGCCGGGATAAGCAGTTCCTTTGCTTAAAACGATATTCCATTGATTCTTTCCGGGAATGGTATAGATCACATAAGAACCGCTGTCAAGTTCCTTTCCACCAAAAGTAACTTTATCAGTAAAATGGATTTTTGTTGCCGCATTAGCACCGGTTCTCCATGGTTTTCCCAAAGGAACCAATTCAGAATTTACTCCAAAAATCTGTCGGCCTTTAATACCGGGACGACTATACGTTAATTCTATTTTCCCCAGGCCAAAATCCTGGATAATAGTTTGAGTAGGACTGGGAGCCGGCATGTTTACCTGCGCACTTACCGGAATATAAGAAGCAATTAAAGCAAAAGCAATAATTAAAGATTTTTTCATATTATTTTTTTTACAAACTTAATCATTATATGATGAAATTTTTAATTTAAATAGGTGTTAAAATCTTTTAAAAACCTGAAGCGAGGCCGTATAGATATTGCGGTAACGATCTTATAAAGGAACTATGGAATGACTTGTACGAAAACATAAAAAAACCGTCTTAAAAAAGGCGGTTTTTTTGTGTATCAAATTAAAAAACGGGTGAATTTATACGGTTACTGTATCTTTTGGAATTGCTTCATTTCTAAAAACAACTATTCCATCAAATACATCTATCAGCACAGGTTTAGTTTTATCAATGCTTCCGCTTAACAATTTTTTACTCAACTCGTTCACTATTTGTTTTTGAATCAGTCTTTTTAAAGGCCTTGCACCAAATTGCGGATCAAAACCATTTTCAGCAAGATATTCAAGCGCATAATCTGTAAACTCAAGTACAACGCCATTTTTGGTCAACTGCTCTTTTAGATCATTTAGTTGAATTCTGATAATATTCCTGATGTCATCAATCATCAAAGGTTGAAACATTATCACTTCATCAATCCTGTTCAAAAATTCAGGTTTGATGGTTTGACGTAAAAGTTCCATTACCTGGCGTTTGGTATTTTCTACCACTTCTTCTTTGTTCTTATCATTTACATTTTCGAATGCGGCCTGTATCAACTGGCTGCCCATATTGCTGGTCATGATGATAATAGTATTTTTAAAATTCACCACGCGGCCTTTGTTATCCGTAAGCCTGCCATCATCAAGCACCTGCAATAAAATATTGAAAACATCTGGGTGCGCTTTTTCAATTTCATCCAAAAGGATTACACTGTAAGGTTTGCGTCTAACCGCTTCCGTTAGCTGGCCGCCTTCTTCATAACCTACATACCCCGGAGGTGCGCCTACCAAACGGCTCACAGAATGTTTTTCCTGGTATTCACTCATATCAATACGCGTCATCATGCTGTCGTCATCAAATAAATATTGCGCTAAAGCTTTCGCTAATTCTGTTTTACCCACACCGGTTGTTCCGAGAAAAATAAATGAACCGATTGGTTTGCGTGGGTCGTGCAAACCAGCGCTGCTTCTGCGTACCGCGTCGGCAACTGCTTCAATGGCTTCATCCTGGCCAATCACTCTTTTATGCAATTCATCTTCAAGATTTAGTAATTTATCTTTTTCGCTTTGCAACATTTTATTTACAGGAATGCCGGTTGCTTTAGCCACACTTTCTGCAATATCTTCCGCATCTACCTCTTCTTTCAATAATCTTTTTTCACTGATTTCGTCTAATTCTGCTGTATATTTTGCAATTAATTTTTCCTGGCTCTGCAATTTTCCATAACGGATCTCAGCCACCTTGCCGTAATCTCCTTCGCGCTCTGCTTTTTCAGCCGCCATCTTCAGGTTTTCCATTTCTGCTTTTGCATTCTGCACTTTTTCTACCAGTTCTTTTTCCTGCTGCCACTTGGCTTTAAAGGTGTCACGTTCTACAGAAAGATTAGAAATTTCAGTATTCAGCTCTTTTAACTTTGCTTCATCTTTTTCTCTTTTGATGGCTTCTCTTTCTATTTCAAGCTGCCGTATCTGGCGTTCAAGATTATCGAGACCTTCAGGCATAGAATTCATTTCCAGTCTTAGCTTTGCGGCGCTTTCATCAATCAGGTCTATTGCTTTATCCGGTAAAAAACGATCGGTAATATAGCGGTTGGATAATTCAACTGCGGTAATGATCGCTTCATCTTTTATACGAACATGGTGATGTGTTTCATAACGATCTTTCAATCCTCTTAAGATAGAAATGGCATCTTCCACACTGGGTTCATCCACCATCACTTTTTGGAATCTTCTTTCAAGCGCTTTATCTTTTTCAAAGAATTTTTGATATTCATTTAAAGTGGTTGCTCCAATTGCCCTGAGTTCGCCGCGTGCCAAAGCTGGCTTCAAAATATTAGCTGCATCCATTGCGCCTTCTCCGCCTCCGGCTCCCACCAAAGTATGAATTTCATCAATGAACATAACAATTTCGCCATCGCTTTCGCCCACTTCTTTTATCACTGATTTCAATCTTTCTTCAAATTCTCCTTTGTACTTCGCTCCTGCGATCAACAGGCCCATATCCAGGGCATAAATTATTTTTGATTTTAAATTTTCGGGAACGTCACCGCTAATGATTCGAATAGCTAAACCCTCTACTATAGCGGTTTTACCAACGCCGGGTTCACCAACAAGGATCGGGTTGTTTTTAGTTCTTCTTGATAAAATGTGAAGCGTTCTTCTTATTTCCTCATCACGACCGATAACAGGATCAAGCTTATTGCTTCTTTCCAAGACCGGCGCGCTGTCTGTAAATCCACGTCCGTGAATTTCGCCGATGTTCTCTTTTAATGTTTGCAAAAACACTTTGAGCTTATCTTTGATCACCTCATGATAATCTTTACCGAAGGCATATTTGGAGATTTGAGGAACTTCCTTTTTTTGTTGTTGGGAGGGGAAAAACGGGAATTTGATTACTAAAAACAGCGGTTCTTTTTTTTTCATCGCTACATTGATAACCGATCTTGAACTGGAACCAGATGATCCTTTTGCAAAAGACTTTTGCGGAAGTTGCTCGAGGTGTATTGATAATTGCCCGACAGAAGCAATACTTCCGGATAAAGTGATTGACGGCAGCAAGTGCATTTCTTACTTTACCATTGAATTAAAAGATATGCTGATCCCTGAAAAAATGA
>DAHXOZ010000155.1 GCA_027364635.1 bacterium
TCTGCCAGTAAAAATTAAAAACCTGTTTTTTGCTAAAAAAGTTGATTGAGAATTATTAGCAACTTGTCGTGCAATAAAAAGAGCGATATAAATAACAAAAAAATACCGGCTTGTTAAAGCAATAAAATCATTGGTTATTCCTTTTGAAAGATTATTCAAAAAATAAAAAAAAGTGAAATGCAAAATGGGGTAAACGTAAAATAATTTCTTTTCAAAAGATAATAAATTTCTTAGTCTGTGAATGACTTTGTTTTTTCTAAAAACAAGCATAGCCGCGGAGGCTCCGCAGGCGAAATCAAACAAGTAAGTAAGTGTGTTGAAATAGGATGAAACATGATTTGTTACCGCATAAACAGAAAAAGAAACACTCACTAATAGCAATATTGAAATAATCGTTTTAAAATTCTTATAAAAAAATTTCAAACTTAATCCCCAAAAAAGATAAAATTGTTCTTCTACTGAAATAGTCCATAAAATCCGCAGAAAAAAAACATGATCAATCGTATAGAAATTGGCAATAAAAAAAACGTAGTACCATGCATTAGGCAAAGAGATGGTATTGTGAAAATAAGAAGCGATAGCGGGAATGACAATAAGCCCTAAAAAAAGAATAAAAAAATAAAGCGGCCATATCCTTAGTGCTCTTCTTTTGAAATAATTTTTGAAAGAAAAATCGCCTCTTTTTTTATATTCATTTAAACCGAGCCACGTTAATAAAAAAGACGATAAAACAAAAAATACCTCAAGTCCAAGCGGCAGATTTGAATATAAATAGCGAATAAAATCTGCAAGGAAAAATGGCTTGTCGGTGATCCTTGCTGCATGAAATAAGAAAATGGCAATAAAAGATAATCCTCTTATTGAATCCAGTTGAGGGAAATATAATTTGCTATTTGCAACAGGAGAAGTTCCGTTACTCAATTGAATTTGGGATTAGTTATTTGTTACGAGAAGTAGCAAATTATTAAAATGTTTTTAAAAACAGGGAAATAAAGAAATGTCTATTAGTAAACAAACAAATAATAAGATTTCCTGTTTTTAAAAATATAGATTTTAGACTATCTCATTAAGTACATTTTGCCGTAACCTTTCGTAAAATATTTATCTGTATTATCTCCGCTGTCCTGAAACTTATCCATTGATTTACCATTCAGGTTGGTAAGCACTCTGTATAAATAAACGCCGTTGGCCACTTTTTGTCCGTACATATCAGTGCCATCCCATTTAAAGTCAGTAATATTTCTGCCAATGTGCAGCGGCCCTAATTCATTTTCGGTAATTTCCCTGATTACTTTTCCTGTAATGGTAAGTATTTGAATCCGGATGTTTTGAGGAATTTGTGACCCGGTAATAGTGAAAACAAATGCTGTTGAGGTGGTAAACGGATTCGGATAGTTCATCATATTCGAGATCATCGGCTTGCTGATTACCCTAAAATCAATATGGTAATCCATTTTGCCAGCCGCATTTCCTACTACATCTTTTCCTGAAACAATCAATTCGTATTGGGCGTCTTCTCCGCTTAGTGCCGGCGCAAGATCAATAGTAGCGGTATTTTCTCCTGTAGCCAGGTTGGCCGGGGTAAACCTCATCGTGTCGTTATCAAAATGATAAGTCCTTAATGATCCGTCGGGATATTGTATCTGCACTTTAATAAGAGAAGTATCATTTAACGCAAGAGATTTGTTTTCATCTTTTAATTTAATTACTATATGCGGCCGTGCCGAAACGATATCCTTGTTCAATATATGAACACCGTCGAATGTTACATCCATTGTAGGATTGTAATTATCCGGTTTCACATAAAAATTGGTGTAAAGAAAATTATTGAATAAATATTGTTCGGGCTGATCATTGTCCGGATTAAAGTTTACAAAAATTGTATTAAGCCCGGGGTAATCTTTTGTATCAATATCATATTTTATCGTAATGGTATCGCCCGATACTAAAGGTTTTTGCCTTGGAATGTTTAAAACATGAGTTACGTTATTAGCATCAATGATCGTTAATTTCACTTTCATACTATCAAATGCTTCGGGACTGATGTTTTTAAATGCGATACCAAAATGTAATATATCGCCTTGGTTTAAAGTATCTTTTGAAGTGAAATATAAATTCGGAGTGAGCGCTCCTTCCGGTGGTGCCTTGTAATTTAATCTCCAGTAAGAAAGTTGATAAGGAGTGAATTTTACACTATCAACATTTCGCATCTTTAATTGGATGTACGGATATTGAGTTGCATTTACAGATGAAATATCAACATCCTGCTGACTTTTATTTACATTGAAAAGGGTTGTTGCATTTCCAATAGTATCTATTCCAATTATTTGAACGGTAGGATTATCAGCCGAATTAGCTTCAAGGCTTGTGCCTCTCCAATGCATTTCTTTCCACGCAACTGCAGGCCCAAATTTTGGCGAAGTAATATATCCTAATGTATCAGTGGTAATAAAATCCTTTTTGTAATCGATTTTATCAGAAATGCCATTTGAAAACTCGAATCCTGGTCCAAAATCCAGGTTGTTTTTTTGGTAAATAAAGGCAAATGCGCGCGGGCGATAGAAGGAATCTATCAAAACAAAACCTTGTGATTTCAATCTTTGATAAAGAGAGTTTCCGGTGCCAAATGTAGTTGTATCTGCTGCCCATGTATCAGCATATACATTGGTAGCAGAATCGGGGCTGGCAATATTTCTCACAAAAACAAAGTAATTATCCGGAATAGAATCCATGAAATTCATAGCAGCTTTCCTGCCAGATTGCGTATTGGTATAGAACGTAAAATTATTTATTCTGTCTGGTGCGCATGTTGCAATACTTCCGCTCAATCCCGGTCCGCTTGCGGTATTATACCACGGTTTAAGAGTAATCGGGTCAACCACGTTGAAAGTAATGCCATTCGCCACGATACAAAGGCCGTTTGCAAAATTAACCCCATTGACACCTGCAGAAAAATCTGAACCAGCGGTAGAACCTGTTGGATAAATAGTATTTTGATTTTCAAGAAAGTTTTTTACCGAAGAAAATTTCCATTGCCTTGCTGCGCTATCCAGGTGAATATTTTGGGTGTCGGAAGCTAATTGCTGGTAATAATGCGATTGGTTAAATCCTTCGGAACTGTTTGCTAAATATATAAATGACGCGTTGTTCCAATGATAATCAGATGGAGTATTTGAAGCTGGTTTTACAGAAACCCTCCAATAATAAACAGTACTGTCACTGTAGCTGATTCCGGGATCAAATTCTATTACGCCACCCGCCTGGTTTAAGTTCTTCGTGATTTTAAACGGCGAATTAAACAAATTCGTGGTATCAATTTCCATCACATAATTGTTAACCTCTGCGGTGGCATTGGAAGTAGAGGCATATAATTTTTGACTTGCATTACTTACAATTGAAAAATCCGCCGGATAGACAGGCCTTGCCTCATCTTCATAAATATAAAATTCTTTGGTAACGCTGTTATTACTTTCCGACATTTCATCTACTTTATTATCAGCATCAATGGTAACAGTAATTTTATTAAGCCCTTTATCCCTGGTAGAGATAATGGGAACAGAAATATCAATAGAATCAGAATAATAGATCGCTTTTATCTTTTTTCTTAGAATCACATCAGTACTGCCATTTGGATACGTTCTTTTTACTTCAAAAACGATAGAATCATTTATAGCTCTTCCGATGTTATATGCAATTGCTTTTAAATCAAAATTCTTTTCAGAAACAGAAATAAACTGTGGATTAATGACTACATTCTGATCTTCTATTACATAATCAGGTTTAGGCTGGGGATTTATGGTAATAGCAGGGTCACCATTTAGTGAAAGTTCTTCCAAATGCATCCTGGTAAAAAAATCTAATGAAGGATTGTTGCCCCCAAGATTTTGAATGGTATTTTGCATGTCAGCACCAATGGAATTTCCATAATTTTTATCACTTAGTTGGTGAAACATTTGCTCATTGTAATTATTAAGGTAAGGAGGAATACCCAGATGGGAACTTGCTAAAAAACCAATGCTTCCTCTTTCCTTCGATAAAACAAAATTTTCTGAAATGGATAAAGCGTTTTGTAAAATTCTCAGGGTATCATAAATATAATTATTACCGGCTGTGCAACCGCTTACCAGGAAAAAAGGATATCGTCCCTGGTTGTTATACTCGCTTGGGTCACTTAAATTAAATTCCAGAACATTTGCGGATGAATGGCCAAAATAGGCTAACAGGCTGATTCCGTTGTCAAATAAATCACTAATTCGCTGGCTGGCTATTAATTGTACGGCAGCACTTGACGACTTTGAAAAAGTTTCAACATTGGCTCCATAAAGCGTGTCCTCAATGATGCCTTTATAAATATTCATATAATATCCAAACAAATCATTGTCAGAGCTATCTCTTCCACCCACGATATTTACTACCTTCTTCATCCATAATTTATTGGCAAGCGTTTGTGTTGATGACTTTTCTGCCTGTTCATATTCTTTTATTTTCTCAAGGTAGTTACCTACTTCGTCCCCGGATACTGCAGATAATCTTCCTATTGGGATACTGGGAACAATGCTTCCATACGGAGAGGATAATAAGACATCCGAAGCCGGGGCGCCGAAAGTTGGTACCAGGTCCAGTTTATCAGCATATTGACTGCTTTGGTTTATCGTATATTGGTCATACTCGATTCCTTTTCCCATCAGGAAAACATATTTAGGTTTTACGGAAAAAGTATTTACAGCATATTGGATAAAATCTTTTATAGAAGAAGGATGTTTTTTAATTCCATAAGCAAACTGGTCTTCCAGCTCATTTATATCGATCACTTTTGTGTTAAAACCCCCGCCGGCAGCAGAATGCCGGTATTGACTATATAAATCTATATTATTAGCCCCACTGGTACTTGAAAAAAGCAGTGGATTTGTGATGATGAGGTAATCGCCCTGGTTAGCTGTAAGGCCGAAGTTTAAAAAGTTTCTTTGCTGGAAAGACGCAACATTTTGTATCGCAGAAGGGTCTTCACTTACTAATTCAAATTTGCGGAGGGTATCGGAGGATGGAGGAAGTGCAAATTTTACTTTTCCGGGGGTGCTTATATCTCCCGTATATCTTTTGTTTGAGTTTAAATCAAATAAAACCGGTGCAGTACTTCCGTAATTAAACTGATCTATTACAAGATAATTGCCAATATTGGTGGCAGGTAACTGAAAATAAAAGTTCGTTTTATTATTGAAGATCCATTTGCTCGGATAAGTTACTTCATCAAACGCAACTACCATCCTGTCAGTACTAATAGTAGAGGTATTCTCAAAATAAACCTGGATGTTATTTAAATCTATAAGATAACTTAATGGAAGATTGGTAAGTGTCTTTTTGATATAGGTGAAATAGGGCATGTGCTCTTCATCAACGACCGTGTTAAACACTTTTACTCTCACATCTCTATCGTTGAGTGCGCTTCCAACGGCCGCAAACTTCAAGGAAAATCCGGGCCCTCCTGTGTATAAATTGGCATTGCTAAAACTGGCTGCCAGCCTGCGACTTGGATAAATATCGGCGCTTACCCATCCTTCACCAATATCATAAGAAGACGAATAAACATAACTTCCTACCACTGCTGCATACCCGGGACTCAGTTGGGTTTTAAAATAATTTCCTTTTGTGTTCATGAAATAAGGTTCGGGTGGTAATGTATTGGTGGCTACATTATTCGGTACATCAGTATACCTTAAATTGTTACCCGCCGGGTTAACGGTTAGAAAATAAGCCGCGGTATCAGTTTGTAAGCTGGTATGATCGGATAATTGGTAATCAGGAACCCGGTACAATTTTGTATCAATTTTACCGTCATTCATCATTCCCCAGAACTCTATAAATCCTCCTGAAGGCAATGGTCCGGAAGAAACGCTTGTATAAAGTGTCACTTCTTTCCCGTTTCGCCAAAGCTGAAATTGTTCTGCAGGCACGCTCCCAAGTCCTAATGAATTAAGAGTGGATTGAGTAATATGATAAAGGCCATTTGTACCCACTTTAAATTTATAATAGGTTTTATTGTAGTCGATCCAACTATTAGAATAGGTTTGGGCACTGGCTATCCCTGTGATAAAAATAAAAATTATGATGAGGAACTTTTTCATATTTATATGTTGATACCTATTGGTTTTCTTTTTTACCAAAATCAATTTTTAATGAAAAAATATGAGTATATAATGGATTTGACTGATTAGCCAGGTTGGTAAAAGCATAATCAATACTAACGTTGTTTATTTTAAAACCGGCTCCAAGGCTTGGCTGAAAAATCCATACCTTTTTTTGATTGGTGGTATCTCCATCTGCCAAGGCTTGTTGAAAATTTGAAATTCCGGCTCTAACAAAAAATATATTTTTTATAGAGGCTTCTATTCCGGCATGAGGATCCACGTTCACCGCATTGCTGCTGATAACAGTATTTCTTCTGCCATCAAATGTGAAATCGAAATCGGCTTCAGCTAAGAGGTTTACCGAAGAACCCAATTTAAAATTATATGAGTTTCCGATGGTAAGCCTTGGTGCGGTCAATTCGGTAGATTTTACCGGGATATTGTTATCAGTTAAGTAAAGAACTTCTTTTTCTTTATCAGTAAAATGAAATGACCACGCGTTAAAAGTGGTGGTAATATCTTTGGCTACAATTCCTAAACTCCAGCGTTTTTTCTGCATTTTAAAGCCTGCATCAAGTCCAAAGCCCCACGCAGTAGCAAAATGACCTACTTTGCGATAAATCACTTTTGCATTTCCTCCAAAACTCATTTTTAAATCATCATCATCTCTTATTTTTTGAGCGTATGAAAACAGGAAGCCGTAATCAGCAGAGGAGAAAGTAGTTATATTTCCATAGTTGATGCTTCCATCCGGTTGTACCAAAAAAAGTGTATTGGGAATATCATCCACAGCAAAGCGCAACACAGAAACACCAATTACTCTTTTGTTGTCACTTTCAGGAATTGCAAAACTGGCATAGTCATATTTGCCAATGTTATCAAAATAACTGGCGTGCATCAGGTTTAGGGAAGGAAAATCCTGCACTCCTACGAGCGCAGCCGGGTTCCAATAACCGGCAGTTCCGTCATTTACTGAAGCAGCTTGGGCGGCGCCCATTCCCAGTCCTCGTGCACCCGCGCCAATGTTCAAAAATTCATTCGAATATTTTCTGAATTGCGAAAACCCCAGGCTGGGCAGTAGCAGCAAAAACAATAATTTTACAGTTCGGGAAATTCTCATTTGGGGTGTGATCAGTTATTTGATTGATTATGTGCAAATTCCGGCAAAAATAAAACGGACTTCAATATATAATATTGTATCAGCAGTTTATTACCGATAAAATTAAGTAAAACTCCTGCAAACCTGCGTCTTTGAAAGAAAAATGACAAAAATTAGTGCTTCAGTGGTAAGGTTAGTTATTTTTGCAACCTGTTTTTAAACTAATATGGAAAATTTAATAGAAGAATTACGTTGGCGCGGACTTATCCAGGATATCATTCCCGGCACCGAAGAAGCTCTTTTGAAAGAACCGGTTACGGCTTATGTGGGTTTTGACCCCACGGCTGATAGCCTGCATATTGGCAGCCTTATCCCGATAATTGTGCTCGTTCACTTTCAAAAATACGGGCATAAGCCTATCGCTTTGGTGGGCGGCGCTACCGGCATGGTGGGCGATCCTTCGGGCAAAAGTGAAGAAAGGAATTTATTAAGCAAAGAGATTCTTGATAAAAATGTGGCGGCAGTAAAGCAACAATTATCGAAGTTTTTGGATTTCAATTCCGATCGCACTAATGCTGCCGAGATGGTAAATAATTATGATTGGTTTAGTAACATTTCTTTTTTGGATTTTATCCGTGATGTAGGAAAACACATTTC
>DAHXOZ010000156.1 GCA_027364635.1 bacterium
AATCGCTGCTTTCCTATGTGCCGAAGAGGTAAAAACAAACAAGCTGATTTCGCCCGCCGAAGAAATTCTTAATTGTTCTGAAGAGGGTGTACTTGGTGTGGTAACCGGTATTATAGGGACGATGCAGGCGAATGAAGCAATAAAATTGTTGACCGGAATTGGTGATCCTTTGATCAACCGCTTACTGATTTTTAATGCGCTGAATAATCAATCTTACACGATTACGGTTACTCAAAACGAAGAAGCGTATCATTTGCCATCCAATGAAAAAGAATTTAAAGAATCCAACTATGATTGGTTATGCATGCCTGACAAAAAAATCAATGTAATTAATCATAAACAGTTCAGAGAAATGCTGGATGAAAAAGAGGTGCTGTTTGTTGATGTTCGTGAAGCGGATGAAAAACCTGAAGTTGATTTTTACCATAAAAAAATACCTCTTTCACGTTTTAAAAATGAAATTGAATATATAGCAGAAAATAAAATTGTGTTCTTTTGCCAAACCGGAAAGAGAAGCCTGGATGCAGCTCAAATGCTATTGGATCAATATGGAGAAACAAAAAAAGTTTACAGTTTAAACGGCGGAGTTTTAAGTTTGTAAGATTAAACAACTAATGGAAAAAAAGAGACCAAAAAATATTTTTCATAATGGAGCCATCCCTGCTTCATTGATAAGTGAAAGCATTCAAAAGCATTCTTCAAAAAAAGATATTGGTGCACATAGTATTTTTTTAGGACAAGTGCGTGCCGATGAAATAAACGGTGAAACAGTTGCTGCTATTGACTATACGACTTACGAAGAAATGGCTTTGGAAAAAATGGATGAAATACGCGAAGCTATTTTTTCAAAATATGAACTTACCTGTTTGCATGTTCATCACAGTTTGGGAAAAGTGAAGGCGGGCGAAATCAGCTTGTTTGTTTTTACCTCTTCGGCACATAGGAAAGCAGCGATTGAGGCGTGTAGCGAAATAGTTGAAAAGATTAAAAAAGAATTGCCGGTTTGGGGACAAGAAATTTTTGAAAGTGAAGGGTATCAATGGAAAGAAAACAAATAATGGTAAACATCACACACAAACAAAATTCGTTACGAAAAGCCATTGCTTCAGCAATGGTAAAAGTTTCCAAACAGGAAACAATTGATGCCATTGAGCAACGTAAAGTGCCAAAGGGAGATGTGTTTGAATTTGCCAGGGCAGCAGGGTTGCTCGGTATAAAAAAGACAAGTGATGTAATTCCTGATTGCCATCCTTTACCTGTTGAATTCGCTTCTATTACTTATGAGATAGGTGAATTGTCAGTAAAAATTTTAGTAGAGGTTCATACCATCTACAAAACAGGTGTCGAGGTAGAAGCGATGCATGGCGCGGCTGTTACGGCTTTGGTAATGTATGATATGCTTAAACCGATCGATAAAAATATTGAAATTTCTGACATTAAACTGGAAAGCAAAACAGGAGGAAAAAGCGATTTTACCAAAAATGATCATCCTGAAATAAAGTGTGCTGTTATTGTTTGTTCTGATCGTATTTCAAAAGGAGAGAAGGAGGATGTTTCTGGCAAAACCATTGTCGAAAAGATGAAAGCATTTGGAATTACCACAAGTGAGTATAAAATTATTCCTGATGATTTTGATCAAATTGAAACGACAGTAAAATCATTGGCAGATAAGAAATTTGAGCTGGTGATTTTTACCGGTGGCACCGGTTTGTCTTCGCGTGATGTAACACCAGACGCCATTTCGCCTTTAATCGAAAAAGAAATTCCGGGTATAATGGAACATGCACGAAATTACGGACAACAACGAATGCCTTATGCGATGTTATCAAGAAGTGTTGCAGGATTTATTAAAAACACATTGGTTCTTACGCTTCCCGGTTCAAAAAAAGGAGTTTTAGAAACGATTAACGCCCTCTTCCCTTATATACTTCATTTATTTGAATTGAATGACACGGCCATTCATGACCATAAGCCTCAGTAATTTTTAGCGATAAAATTATTTTAGGCTATGCATTACTGTTATTTAGAAAAGCAAAATAAAAATCCGGGTTAGTTATAAGTTGACTGTTATGTTACTTTAACCTCAGGCAATCCGGCTGTTTTGTTTTCATCAATACTGGTTGTACTGATCGTGGCCATGTTGCTTAACTAATTTATTATAGATACCGAAAAGTAAAAAAGGCGCTGCCCACTGGCCAAAAAATAAGCTTTTGTGTTTACTACCGGCTATTTTAAAACCTGCAGAAACAGCCATAGATCCTATGGCCGCCCATAAGAAAACATCTGAAGGGATTTTAGCAGTTTCACTTTCAATTCTTTTTGCAAGCCGGCCCTCGCGGAGTTCGGGGTTAATTAATTGTTCCATAAATGTTGTTTTATTTTTTGCGTAACAAACTCAAATTTCATGCCCCGAAAGGAATTCTTTTTTTCTTTTTGCAAATAATTTTACATTTGATTTACGTAAAAGCTTGGTGGGGGAAAATTTATATCTGCTTTGGAAATACGATTTTTCTTCCAATAAATCTATTATCTATCAATTTAAAACGAGCCTTTACAAAGTTATCAATGCTCACTTAAAAAACGAAAAACATGCCTAAAAAAATCATTTCTGTTTTAACTGCTTTTGCAGTTCTGTTTTTATTTTTCTCTTATCAAAAAGTTCTTGCCCAGCAAGAAAACACGTTAACTGCCCAGGAAAAGGCAGACGGCTGGCAGCTACTTTTTAACGGTAAAGATCTTAGCGGCTGGCATTCTTATTTGGAAAAAGAACCAGGAAAAGCATGGCGGGTTCACGATGGAACTATTGCGCTTGACAAAAATTCAAAAAGTGTTTATAAAGATTTTGCGGATTTGGTAACTAATGATGAATATGAAAACTTCGATCTAAAATTGGAATGGAAAATGGAACCCTGCTCCAACAGCGGTGTAATGTTTTATGTAAATGAATCGCCCCAATATAAAAATACTTATGAAACAGGGCCGGAAATGCAAATTACTGACTTGTCATGCATGTATACCTCTAACCATAGTGCGATTAGCGATAGCCGGATTAATATGCATCGTGCAGGCGATCTGTATGACCTGGTTCCCGCCGATACAGAATGGGTGAAACCTGCACCTGAATGGAATACCTATGAAATCATTGCCAATAACGGTCATGTGCAATTTTTTCAAAACGGGCACAAGGTGGTGGATACCCATTTCTGGGATTATCAATGGTGGAAAAATATTTCCCGCACCAAGTTTCATCAATGGCCGGATTTTGGAACATTCAGGAAGGGCCATATTTCTTTGCAGGGCACAGAGGATGGAAAATTGTGGTTTCGAAACATCAGGATAAAGACATTCAGATTTGGGCCCTCCAGCTAAAGAATTTTTTTTCAACTTTTAATCTTCATGATTTAACTCAATATGGTATTCGAAAAAATAAAATAAACAGGTATGAAAAAAAATATTGGCCGGAGGGAATTTATAAAAGATACGGCTTTGACTGCCGCAGCATTTACTATTGTGCCGAGTCATGTATTAGGAGGTAAGCGGCATGTAGCCCCAAGTGATAAATTATATATTGCCTGCGTTGGATGTGGCGGTGAAGCCCAAAATGATATTGAGCACTATGCTTATGCACCGAAAAAAAATGCTGTCATCGCGTTTCTATGTGATGTTGATGATGTAAGGTCGGCTGAAACCCGCAAGAATTTTCCTAAAGCCCCATACTATCACGATTGGAGGGAAATGTTCGAAAAGGAACACAAGAATTTTGATGCGGTTAGTGTGGCAATTCCGGATCATAACCATGCAATTGTAGGACTTAATGCAATGAAATTACGAAAGCATTTATACCTGCAAAAACCTTTGACGCATGATATTTATGAAGCACGTATACTCACGGAAGCAGCAAAAAAATATAAAGTAGTAACCCAAATGGGAAACCAGGGTGCGTCATTTGACGGGATGAGAACTTTAAAAGAATGGTTTGATGCGTCCCTGATTGGTGAGATAGAAAAAGTATACAACTGGACCAACCGGCCTGTTTGGCCACAGGGAATACCATGGCCTGATAAAACAGCTAAAGTTCCCGACACTTTAAACTGGGATTTATGGCTGGGAACAGCGCCGCAGACGGATTATATAGACAACCTGGTACCGTTCAACTGGCGCGGATGGTGGCGGTTTGGAACCGGAGCTTTGGGTGACATGGGCTGCCATATTATAGGACCGTCATTTAAATTGTTAGGATTGGGATATCCCACTGAGGTAACGTGTGAAGCGAGCGTAGCGTATTCAGGCATATTCAAAGAAGAGGATGATCCTATGAGTATCCCGGCCGCCAGCAGACTTCGTTACACATTTCAACGACCGGATGGTGGTGAGTTGAAGCTTTATTGGATGGATGGGGGGCTGGTACCTGAACGCCCGGATGAATTAGACCCGGATGTTAATATGAATGATGCATTGGCCGGTGTTCCTAAATTAGGTGATTATGAAGGCGGAACTTTATTTATTGGGAAGAGGGGAAAAATATCCTGTGGCTGGGGAGGACGCAATCCCAGGTTGCTGCCGCTTTCTTTAAACAACGAAATTGATGTGGCCCAAAAATATCCGCGTGTTCAGGGTTCAGCAAATGGTCATTGGTGGCAATGGGTGGACGCTGCCATAGCAGGTTATCATAACGATTACGAGGGAAATGCTGCACTTCCCGTCCCTGGCAAGGAAAAAGCTTATGTGGATTCTCCTTTTGAGGATTATGCAGGGCCGCTGACAGAAACAGTATTGATGGGTAATCTTTTATTACGAAGCTTTGGGCTTCGTGTTAAAACAAAAAGACACGATCCGGTTTATGGAGAGGTAGAAGACATCACAACACCCGGCCGTTATATTGCTTACAAATGGGATGGAGCAAATATGCGCATCACCAACTTTGAACCGGCCAACCAATTCGTAAAAAGAGAGTACAGGAAAGGTTGGGGAGAATTAGAATTGTAATTTTTTGTTCGTTTACTGCCTTGCTTTTTTTTAAACCAATAAAAATCCGCATTGGTGGAAGTGTATGTTTTAATCATTTTTAAACTCTAAAGCCTTGCACTCCTTAAATTTGATTACTTTTATTTAATGGCACAGAATAATTTTATTTTCAGGGATTGATGACAAATTTACAATATGGGATTCCTCACCAAAATACCGAATCTTTTCTTTCAGGCGGAGGAGAAATGGGTAATATTATCCGTGAAAAAGATTGGAGCAAAACGCCTTTAGGTGATCCGAAAAATTGGCCATCTTCACTTCGTACCATGGTTCCTGTGATGCTTGATAATCCTTTTGGAATGTACATTGCATGGGGAAATAGATATACTCAAATTTATAATGATGCTTTTCGGCCGATCCTTGGGTCTACGAAACATCCCGGGGCTTTAGGAATAAGTTCTGCAGTTACTTTTGAGGAAATATGGGATACCATTGGCCCTATGTTTGAACAAGTAATGAAGGGAAATTCTTTTCATAAAAAGAATTTCATGCTGCCGCTTAACAGAAATGGCTTTATGGAAGAATGTTATTTCGATTTTTCATATAGTCCTGTCAGAAAAGAGGATGGAAAACCAGGCGGGGTTTTAGTTACCGTAATAGAAACTACGAATAAAAACAGGACGAAAGATGAACTAAAAAGTTCAAAAATGCATAAACAGGCAGAAAAAGCTTTAAAAGAAAGTGAAGAAAGATTCAGAACAATGGCTGATAATATTTCTCAGCTGGCCTGGATGACTGATAAGACGGGATGGATATTTTGGTACAACAAGCGATGGTTTGAATATACCGGTACCACTTTGGAAGAAACGGAAGGCTGGGGTTGGAGAAAAGTACATCACCCGGATTATGTGGACGCAGTGGAAAAGAAATTCAGGAACATGATCGAAAAGGGAAAAATTTGGGAAGACACATTTCCGTTGCGTGCTTCAGATGGAAGTTATCGCTGGTTTCTGTCGAGAGCAATCCCTGTCAAAAACGAAAAAGGAGATATAATTCGTTGGTTTGGAACCAATACCGATATTACCGAAATAATAAAGTTTGAACAGGAACTTAAAACAAGTGAAACACGGTTTCGGATGCTTGCCGATTCTATGCCGCAAATTGTTTGGGCAGCAGATATCAACGGAAAACTCACCTACATCAATAAAGCATTTTACAACTATACAGGCCTTAGTTACTCTGATAATATTAAAGAAAAGTGGATTGATATCATTCATCCTGAAGATAGGGAAGAAAGTATTCAGGAATGGAATGAATGTATAAGTAGTGGCAGGGAGTTTAATATAGAACATCGTTTCAGAAGCCATGATGGCCTTTATCGTTGGCAATTAAGCAGGGCCGTTCCTCTGAAAGATGCAAATGGAAATATTGAGATATGGGTGGCAACCAGTACTGACATTCAGAATATAAAAGAACTTGATCAGCAAAAAGATCATTTTATCAGTATAGCCAGCCATGAGTTAAAAACGCCCATCACTTCCATCAAAGGGTATATACAAATACTATTAAGTACATATATTGAATCGGAGGATGAGTTTCTAAAAAAATCACTCACAGCCGTAGACAAACAAATTGTAAAACTTACCAATCTTATTTCTGATCTGTTGGATCTTTCAAAACTAAAACTCGGTAATTTACACCTTGTAAAGGAATCGTTTAATATGAATGAATTGATTGAAGAAGTAGTTGAGGAAATTAAATTGATAAATAAGGATTACCAGATTGATGTTATTTTTCAAACAGATGCGAAAATTTTTGCAGATAAAGAAAGGCTGGCACAAGTGATCATCAATTTTCTCACCAATGCTATTAAATATTCTCCGCAGAATAAAATAATACAGGTGAAAAGTTTTGTAAAAAACAATCATATAACCGTGGTGGTAAAAGACCAGGGTATTGGAATTAATAAGAAAAGTCAGGAAAGAATATTTGAACGCTTTTACAGGGTAGAAGGAAAGAATGAAGCAACCTATCCGGGTTTTGGTATTGGATTGTTTATCTCATCCGAAATTATTCATCGCCATAATGGGAAAATCGGAGTAAAAAGTACACCGGGTAAAGGTTCAGAATTTTATTTTAGCCTTCCGATAGATTAGCTCAATTACGTAACGGGGAATCGTAGTAAATCAACAAATACTGAAGATTCTTATTTAATCTCTAACAGTAAACAGTAATTGAGATACGCTATTAATCATGTGTGAGAATATCAAAAAAATATTGATTCCTTGATTATTTTTTCAAAATAAACTTTTGTCATTTGTTTGTCTAAAATGGTTTATTTTTATTTTTTTTTGGTATTTGTTTAACAAAGTGTTTAATTTACACTTTAATTAATCGTCACTTTAACTTAATTACTTGATTATGGGAAAAAAACTTCTCCTCAACGGACTATTTTTGTTCTGTTGTTTCTTTCAAACTTTCGCCCAACAAAGAACTGTAACCGGTAAGGTTACATCAACTGACGGCACTCCTTTGGTAGGAGCAACTGTGCTGGTAGTGGGGCACAAATCCGGAGCAACAACAGGCCCGGATGGAACTTTCTCAATTAATGTACCTAATAATGCAAAACAATTGCAAATTAGTTATGTAGGTTCAGAAACTAAAACAGTAGACATTGCCTCTACGTCCAATGTAACTGTTTCTCTCGCAAGCACTGCTACCAATCTTACTGATGTAGTAGTAGTTGGTTATGGAACGGTAAGGAAAAAAGACGCGACAGGTTCTGTTTCTCAGCTCAATTCTAAAGACTTTAATAAAGGTGTCATAGCGACGCCCAATCAACTTTTCTTTAATATTATCAGAGTAACTAAGGCCTGTATAGTTGTAAAATGCTTTAT
>DAHXOZ010000157.1 GCA_027364635.1 bacterium
GTAAGCACCGCCGGTGTTTTGGTTGTTGCTTTCTACAGCCGTAAAAACATCGTTGATGGTAATGCCATAAGCGTTGAAAAAAACCTGTTGGAAGGGGCATTAATTGTAGTGTTTGTGCTGGTTCTTTTCCTGGGCAACTTCAGAGCGGGCATTTTGGTAGCGTCTGTAATTCCGTTGTCGATGTTATTTGCCGTTTGCATGATGAATGCGTTTGGCGTAAGCGGCAATTTAATGAGTTTGGGAGCTTTGGATTTCGGGTTGATTGTAGATGGTGCTGTTATTATTGTAGAAGCGGTGATGCATCAGCTAACACATAACGTGAGATATAAAAAGTTTCAGAAACTTGAAAATTATCAAATGGATGAAACGGTTGCCCAGTCTGCCGGCAAAATGATGAACAGTGCGGTGTTTGGGCAAATCATTATTCTTATTGTGTACTTACCCATTTTTACGTTACAAGGTATTGAGGGTAAAATGTTTAAACCAATGGCACAAACGGTGGCCTTTGCGTTACTCGGCGCATTTATTTTATCGCTTACCTACATACCCATGATGAGTGCTTTTTTTCTTTCTAAAAAAGTAAAACACAAAAAGAATATTTCTGACAAACTAATGCATCGTTTAGAGAATTCTTTCCAACGTTCGTTGGCGAAAATATTGCGCTATCCTAAATTGGTTTTAGGAAGCGTGGTGTTATTATTCATTTCTGCCCTGCTTGTTATAAGCTCATTGGGCAGCGAATTTATTCCGGCATTGGAAGAAGGCGATTTTGCGGTTGATACCCGGGTGCTCACAGGCAGTAACTTAAACACCACTATCAACAGTACGCAACAGGCAGCACATATTTTAATAACAAAATTTCCGGAAGTAATAAAGGTTGTAACCAAAATAGGTAGTGGTGAAGTGCCCACCGACCCTATGCCTATGGAAGCAAGTGACATGATGGTTATTTTAAAAGATAAACGTGAATGGACTTCTGCCAAAACTTTTCCTGAATTATCTACAAAAATGAGTGCCGCGTTAGAAGATGTGCCGGGCATTACTGCAGGCTTTCAATTTCCGGTGCAAATGCGGTTTAACGAGCTAATGACCGGTGCCAGACAGGATGTGGTTTGCAAAATATTTGGTGAAAACTTAGACACACTTGCTGCGAATGCTGCCAGGTTAGCCAAAATAATAAGTACGGTAAAGGGCGCAGAAAATCTTTTTGTAGAACCCGTTACAGGGATGCCGCAAATTATAATTGAATACAACCGTCCCCTTTTGGCGCAATATCATTTGTCGATTGCCGGTATAAATAAAGTAGTCAACACGGCATTTGCAGGGCAAAGCGCCGGTTTGGTTTTTGAAGAAGAAAAACGTTTTGATTTGGTAGTACGGTTGGCAGATGCGGAAAGGAGAAATATCGAAGATGTACAAAATTTACTTATTCCTACACCCAATGGAAATCAAATTCCATTATCACAATTAGCTAAGGTGCAAATAAAAGATGGCCCCAACCAAATACAAAGGGAAGATGCAAAACGCAGAATAGTAGTGGGCTTCAATGTAAAAGGAAGAGACATACAATCAATTGTCCAGGAACTGCAAAGGAAGGTAGATGCACAATTAAAATTTCCGACCGGGTATTATGTAACGTATGGCGGCGCATTTGAAAACCTGAACAAAGCAAAGCAACGGTTGATGATCGCTGTTCCGGTTTCTTTATTGCTCATATTTGTATTGCTGTATTTTGCTTTCAAATCGGTAAAACAAGGTTTGTTAATTTATACAGCCATCCCACTTTCAGCCATTGGCGGTATTTTCTTTTTAGCCCTGAGAGGCATGCCTTTTAGCATCAGTGCCGGCGTAGGTTTTATAGCTTTATTTGGCGTAGCGGTATTAAATGGTATTGTGTTGATTGCAGAATTTAACCGGTTAAAAAGCCAGGGAATTGAGAATCTTTCAAAGTTGGTTTTAACGGGTACGAAACTGCGTCTACGCCCTGTGCTGATGACAGCCTTTGTAGCATCGTTGGGCTTTCTGCCCATGGCTTTAAGCAATGGCGCCGGCGCGGAAGTACAACGTCCATTGGCTACAGTGGTAATCGGTGGTTTATTGGTAGCTACTTTTTTAACCTTGTATGTATTGCCGTTACTTTATATTTTATTTGAAAAAGGAATTAAGCCAAAACGCGTCTCCGGCAAACAAATCGCTATTCTTTCATTTACATTATTATTTTCAGTAAGCGGTTTTGCACAGCAAAAAATCACTTTGGATGATGCGATAAAAATGGCGATGCAAAATAACAATCAAATAAAAAATGAGCAATTAAAAACTGAATATGCCAAAGCTCTAATAAAGACTGCTGCCGACATACCTAAAACAAATGTGATTGCCGAGTATGGGCAAATAAACAGCGAATACAATGACACTAAATTTGGAATCAACCAAAGCATTGCTTTCCCCACCGTGTATAAAAAGCAAAAGCAATTACTATCGGAAGATTACAATGCAGCACTGTTAAACGTTTCATTAAAAGAACATGAAATTAAAAAAGCCGTTACACAGGTTTTTTATGCATTTACCTACCTGAAGGAAAAACAAAAATTATTATTACAGGCTGATACGCTTTACAATAATTTTTATCAGAAAGCGAATTTGCGATTGCAAAAAGGCGAAAGTAATATTTTAGAAAAGACAACCGCCGAAACGCAAAAAGCAAATATCGCCATTCAGCTAAGGCAGGTTCAACAGGCACTGGAAATGACGGTTTTAGAATTTCAATTATTGCTCAACACTACGCAAAATGCAGAGCCCGCCGTAATAACGTACAAAATGCCCGGCGTTTTATTCGTTGATAGTAGCAGCATAGAAAATAATCCCAGGCTAAAAATTGTTCAGCAACAAACTTTAATTGCCAGGGCCCAAACCGCCGTTGAAAAATCAAAACTTCTGCCTGACCTGTCTTTGGGATATTTCAATAATAGTTTTAAAGGCACAGGGGCAGATAACCAGGTGTACAGCAGCAGCAATCGATTTAGCTCGGTGCAGGCAGGTGTCGGGATTCCTATTTTTACTAAGGCGCAAAAAGCCCGTGTAACTTCCTCCAAACTGCAGGAAAGTATTTTGCAAACCCAATACGAAACAGAAGTTTTAACTGTTCAAAATGAATACAAAAAACTTTTAACGCTCTACAACAGCAATGCGGATGTTGTAAAATATTTTGAAGATACGGGGCTTAAAAATGCCGCATTAATCATACAAACCGCCGCCACGCAATTTATAAACGGCGAGATTAATTACCTGGATTTTGTAATGCTCACCAACCAGGCAATTGCTATTCAGAGCAATTATATCGAAGCAGTAAAAGCCTTAAACGAAAGCATTATCTCTATCAATTTTATTACGTCAAAATAATTTTATCAATGAAATGGAGCATAAAAATTTCCGAGCAACTTATACTCCCGATAGCTATCGGGACGATGAAAATTTTTATGTGTAATTCCATGTGGCAAATAAAAAAAATAAAAAATATACACATGAAAAATTTAATCATCATAACAAGTATTTTATTGGTGTTCAATGCTTGTAAAAATAAAAATCCGGAACAGGAAAATACGGTTACCAATAACATTGATGCCATGGTAACCCTTACCGACGCACAATACCAAAATGCGAAAATAGCAACCACCACTTTGCAACAAAAAAATATAGCAACGGTTTTAAAGTTAAATGGTAAAATAGATGTGCCTCCGCAAAATATGATTTCTGTGAGCGTGCCGTTAGGAGGTTATTTGCGAAGCACAAATTTACTGCCCGGGATGCATGTTAATAAGGGCGACGTAATTGCAACTATGGAAGATCAGCAGTATATACAATTACAACAAGATTACTTATTGGCGAAATCAAAATTACACTTTGCTGAGTTGGAATATACCCGCCAAAAAGAGCTAAACCAAAGCCAGGCGAGCAGCGATAAAGTAACCCAACAGGCGCAGGCAGAAGTAAACCTGCAGCGAATTATGATGAATGCAACGGGTGAAAAACTAAGACTTATAAATAAAAATCCTGCCGACATTACCGCAGACAACATCTCTAAAACTATAAATATTTACAGCAATATTTCGGGCTATGTAAGTAAAGTGAATGTAAACATTGGCAAGTACGTAACTCCCGCGGATGTAATGTTTGAACTCATCAACCCTGCCGATATTCATTTAAATATAAAGGTATTTGAAAAGGATATTGCCAACCTTTCTATTGGTCAAAAAGTAATAGCATTTGATAACGCGCATCCGGATAAAAAATATAATTGCGAAATTATTTTGATCAGCAAAGACATCACGCCGGAAGGTACAGCAGATGTACATTGCCATTTTGAAAAATATGATAATTCCATATTGCCCGGCATGTATATGAATGCAGAAGTAGAAGTGGATACGAATGCCGCCAATGCCCTGCCCGAAGAGAGTATGGTGACTTTTGAAGGCAAAGAATATGTTTTTGCAGAAACCGGTAAGCAACAATTTACAATGATGGAAATAACACCAGGCACTAAAGAAAACGGGTTTGTAATTATTACCAATTATGAAGAGTTGAAAGGGAAAGCCATTGTAACGGACGGTGCCTATACGCTTTTAATGAAAATGAAAAATAAAGAGGAGTAACTTTATCATTGGCTTAGGAATAATAAAGAACTTTCTTTCCGATGCGTACCTCTACTTCTGGCAGTAGAGAAACGGAACACCGGATAATTCAGAAGAAATCAGCTAATGAGTTTAGTCAAAAAGCAATGAATCTTTCGGGTTGTAATTCGGGCAGGAATTTTTATGGGTATTTTTATTTTGTATGGTGCAATGGATATTAAAAATAGAAGTGCCTGCCTTGCTCCACAAAAATTTGACCGTTTGAATAATGCCATCTATTTTAGTATAAATGTCTGTTCAATGAAGGCAGATGTAGTTATTTACAACATCACTAAAGAGCAATATTATGGTTTCAGCTATGCAAAAAGAAAAAGCCGAACAGTTCTTACAATTACACCGGGACCATGAAATTCTGGTCCTTTTAAATTCGTGGGATACCGGAAGTTCTAAATTAATCGAAGCATGTGGCTATAAAGCCATCGCAACAACAAGTATGGGAATAGCTGCCTCTTTAGGTTATCCAGACTGCCAGGTAATACAATTGACAGAAATGATTGGGGCTATAACGGGGATCGTAAACGCAGTACAGGTTCCGGTAACCGTGGATATAGAAGCCGGGTATGGAAATAATTTAAATGAGATCATTGATTCGGTTAAAAAGATCATTGCTACAGGAATTGTTGGAATAAACATTGAAGACAGTATTGATTTAAATCCGGCACTAATTGACGAGAAGGAATTTTGTGAAAGAATATCAGCCATTCGTGCATTATCAGATTCATTGGGTTTTCATTTAGTTATTAATGCCAGAACGGATTCATTTTATACTTCACCGGGTTCGCTAAAGAAAAATTTATCGGAATCAATTAAGCGGGGAAATAAATACCGGGAAGCCGGTGCCGATTGTATATTTATACAACCTGTATCAGGTAAAGAAACTATTTCAACATTGGTAAAAGAGATTAATGCGCCCATTAATATTCTTGCAAACCCAACAATCGGCGCAGGATCACTACTATCGATACGTGAACTGCAGGATTTAGGTGTTGCCCGTGTAAGCCTTGGTTCAGCTTTGATGAAAGCTACTTTAGCCTTAATAAAAAAAGTAGCTGAGGAACTGAAAGGAAAAGGGACTTACGATCTGTTATCTGGTATATTAACGCCACTTTCTGATACTACAATGGCTTATAAAATGGCTACAGGAAGTAATCAATGAAGAACGGTACACTAACCTGAACTTTGTAAAAAATCTAAGCTGCGCAGGCATTTCGTAAAACTTCATATAATAGATAACCTGCGCAGTAAACGAACTTTTATTTGATATTTTTATTTTAGATTAAAACTACTTTACAAGTGTAACCCTTTAGATGATTTATTCCACGTTCGTTAAAATCACATTGCTCCGAAGCTTTTTTCAAGCTGAAGTTATTGCGGAATAATAGTTTTTAATTTGCCCCAAAGCTGGTTATCAAAATCAGATACGGAAAGATGAAAACCACCTGCAGAATTGCCCATTCGTATTACCACTAATTTTTGGGAAGGAACCACATATATTTTCTGATCATTTTTGCCGAGAGCAGCATACATATCAGCCGGTGCGTTAGGAATTAGCGGCCCGGTGAATACGTTCTGAAGTGTGGGTACCATAAAGCTGGTTTTACCATTAAGCCAGGTTAAATAGCCGTAACTCAGGTTTAAATTCTGTGAAGTATTTACCTGCGCATAAAAATAATTGTTATCTCTTAAAATAGCGGTATTATCCCACTTGCCTTTGTTAAGCATCAGCAACCCAAACCTTGCCATGCTGCGGGCATTGCTATAAAATACATTATTCGAATTCGGCGATTTTATCCAGATCCCATTCATCCCAATTCTGTCCCTGATCTTCTGTTGAAAATAGGCGTTGTAAGAAAGGCCGCTCGCATTTTGAATTACCTCGTCTAAAAGTGTATAGGCTCCGGTATGATAAGCCCAGCGGGTTCCTGCATCCGCTTTATATACGAGGCAGGCGGGTAAAGTACAATCTGGGTCAGCTACGCCATCGTCCAACCCGGTTGTCATGGTCAACTGATTTTTTATAGTAATGAGATTTTCTTTATCCAAAGTCTCGGATGTCCATCCTGTTCCCAGGTATTTAGAAGTTTTGTCATCCAGGTTTATTAATCCATCCTGTTGCGCAATGCCCGTTAAAAAAGCGGTTAGTGTTTTACCGGCCGAAGCCCAATACCAAAGGCTATCCGCAGTAAAGGTTCCAAAATATTTTTCAACTACCAGTTTTCCGTCCTTGAGAATGATAAACGCTTTGGTATGTTCACTATCAAGGTAAGTATATAAATTATTGAGTTCATTGGTATTCCATCCGAGAGAAGCCGGTGTAGTTGTTTGCCATTCGCTGCTGCCCACAGGAGGAAAATAAAGGGTATCGGTTGCAACAACAGGTTGGGGTAAAGTATTTGTTTTCTTACAGGAAAAGATTAATGCACCGGAGAAAAGAAGAAGAAAAAGGACTTTTAGTTTTGCCATTTTTATTTTTTGACCTTCTTGTTTTTAAAATGTTTAAAGGGATAGGAAGGTTACCTTATAACGCTTAATTAAACAAAATTGTATTGGGTATTTAGGGTTTTGATTCATAACACTTCAACGATAGCAGTAGCTTTAGTACGGTAAGCTTTGATTTGAAAGCTTTGATTTATCAGAATCTTTCTTTTTATTTGTACTTCCAACTCTTAGGAAATATTCCACCATAATACTCTTACTATTTATCGCAATATCTCCCGAAAATCAAATGCTTTTTTGCATTTATTAATGGTTGACTATACCATTCCCAATTCTCCTTTATTTTTTGTGTGAATAAAACTTTGTTGCCAGTTTATTATAAAAATAAATTCCGTAAACGAACAAGACCACATTCAGTAAATCATTAATAAATTATTATTATGAAAATAAAAATCATTGTGCTGGTAGCGATTGTTTTTCCTTTCTACAGCTATTCACAAATTAATAACAACCAAAATACTCAAGCCAATTATTACCAAAAGGTTCAGCCTGCTAAACCCCACAAGCCAAAAATTAATAACGAGGTGTTTATGTATGCTTGCCAATTTGTGGCCGGCAGCGCAGATGGCGTTAACCAGGCACTCGTTCATCATTACCTCGGAATGGGAAACCGGTTTTGGGATTTTCAAACCTCATGGAAAAATAAATA
>DAHXOZ010000158.1 GCA_027364635.1 bacterium
AATAAAAGGTATAATAATGACAATAACAGTGATGACGATCCCTGAAATATTTTTAATGCCATTATAAATTTTGCCTTTCAACATTGATGAAGAGTTGAAAAGCAAACTTAGTACACCCTATTTAAAAAACAAAGAACTTATTTTTTCTTCCTCAAATAATCGTTGTTTGGCCCAGCGCCATATTACTGATGTTCGAATTTTGAGGAATATCATTCGAAATATAATTACTTACTAATTCACCAATGGTAGAAGTAAAATAAGAATTTACCGGATCAATATCTTTCGTCACAAAACCATTACTTAATGTCCAGTCAACTGCATCTCTTATCATTTTAGCTTCTTCATGCAATCCGAAATGCTCCATCATTAATGCACCAGACAAAATTGAACCAACAGGATTGGCAATGTCTTTCCCTGCGGCCTGCGGATATGATCCGTGAATGGGTTCAAACAAGGCATTCACTTCGCCTATTGATGACGATGGCAATAAACCTAATGAACCACTTAAAACACTTGCTTCGTCACTTAAGATATCTCCAAACATATTCTCAGTAAGGATTACATCAAACTGTTTCGGATTTACAATGATTTGCATCGACGCATTATCTACAAACATGTAATCCACTTTTACATCAGGATATTTTTCTGAAATTTCCTGAACATTTTTTCTCCACAACCTTGATGTTTCTAAGACGTTTGCTTTATCAACCAGCGTTAATCTCTTCTTTCTTTTTTGAGCTGACTTAAAAGCCAAATGAGCTATTCTTGATATTTCATCTTTATTATAAATGCAAAGGTCTGATGCTTCTGTACCTTCTTCATTCAATTCTTTTTTCCCAAAATAAATACCTCCCGTAAGCTCACGGAAAATCACAAAATCAACATCAGTCAAATTCTTTGCTTTCAAAGGTGAAAGATGATGAAGCGATTTATAAGTAGTTACCGGGCGAATGTTGGCAAATAATTGCAATCCTTTTCTTAATCGTAATAATCCCTGTTCGGGCCTTACTTTCAATGAAGGGTCGTTATCGTATTTTGGAAGCCCGATAGCCCCTAATAAAACCGCGTCGCTTTTAAGACAACTGTCTATAGTTTCGTGCGGTAATGGATCGCCTGTTTTCTCAATCGCAATTCCTCCCATCAGGCATTGGGTAAAATTAAAATGGTGATTATATTTCAATGCAATTGCGCCAAGTACTTTTAAGGTTTCATTGGTTACTTCCGGGCCAACACCATCTCCGGAAATTACGGTTATGTTCTTGTTCATGATTTTTCTGCGCTCTGCGGATTTATTATTATTTTCTTTTACAAATATTTTTATGCTACGCCAAGCATAGCAGTTTCAATAATCGAATAAAACTGATCGCCTTTCTTTTCTAATTGAAATACTTTTTCAATACATTCGGGAACATTTCTTTCGTCATGGCTCACGTAAATCAATGTTTTATTGGTTCCTGAACAAATATTGTCGACCAGCGACACAAATTCTGTACTTTGCATTTGATCGAGCCCCTGGCATGGCTCATCTAATACTAACAATGGCGGATTTTTTACCAAAGCCCTCGCAAGCAAGATCATTCGCTGGAGACTGGCAGAAATTGAATGTAAAGGCTTTGTTGACACATGAGAAACCTGTAAAAAATCCAACCATTGAAGTATAATGTGGTACTGTGCAGTACTTAATTTCTTAAACAAGCCTATCGTATCAAAAAAGCCTGATCCAATTGCCTGGAAACAGGTAACATTTTTGTCGAAATAGGCATGCAATTCCGGAGAGATATATCCTGTTTTTTGTTTGATGTCCCAAATGCTTTCGCCACTTCCTCTTCTTTTTCCAAACAAATAAATTTCATTGGAATATGCCTGCGGATGATCTCCTGTGATCATGCTCAGCAACGAAGATTTTCCTGAACCATTGCGTCCCTTTAATAACCATTTTTCACCTTCATTTATCTTCCAGTTAAGTCGGGTAAAAATGGTGTGGGTTCCATAATTTAAATGAATGTTTTTCATTTCTACTATAGTATCAAACCGGAAAGATTCATTTGAAACAGGTAGTAAGTCTGTATTGTAAATAAAGCTTTCAGCAGAATGATTAAACACATCTGCATTGTAATCTTCTTTTTTGCCGAAGAAGGCCAGCTTTTTATTCTCAAGAAAAGCAATGTTTGTAATAAATTCAGGAACAGGAAATGTTCCCGGAATTAAAATGATTTTTGTGCCTTTTGCTGAAATTTCAGTTAATACTTTATTCAATTCCTTTACGCCCGAAACATCAAGACCTGTGTAAGGTGTGTCTAAAAGTAATACCCGAGGCGGATTTACCAGTGCTTTCGCCAATTGAAATCTTTTGTGTTCGCCGCTGGACAATTGAATGAGGGGAGAATTTTTCAGATGTTCAATTCCGAGAATATGCAAAGTGAAATCTATATTATTTGTTGGTTTACTGTCTTGTGTAGAAGCTTTTAATAATTCCTGGTAAATAGTCGGCGCATCATCAGCATCAAAACTATTAAAACGCTGCTGGTAGTAAAATTCGGAAATGCCGCTTAAGTTTTTAAAAGAATAACGTTGTTCCACCAATTCAACGCGCGATTTTTTCTCATTATTAGCATCAATCAAAATTTTCCCGGTCCAATGTATCTTTCCTGCCAAAGCTTTTGCTAATGCAGTTTTGCCGCTTCCTGAATTGCCGAGAATAGCAAGATGTTGATTGGACTGAAGAGAAAAAGAAATTCCATCAAGCACAGTACTTTCCTGTGTTTTCACAACAAGGTCTTTTACTATGATTGAAGTTTTACTCATTTTATAGGTATCAAATATCTATTTGCAAAATTGTTACTGAACGCCGATGATTGATTTCTGATAAACAGAAGCCATTTCTGAAAGATCTTCGTCTTCCACTACTTTTTTATGATCGGCTATCTGTACAAAGCGATCATATAAAATATCAATGTCATTCCTATAAAACTGGTAACCTAACTTTTGAAAACGATAAGCCAGTGCACTGCGTCCACTCCTTGCCGTTAGTACAATCTTGGAACTGTCTGCACCTACTTCCACAGGATTAATAATTTCATAGGTAAGGTTATCTTTCAAAAATCCATCCTGGTGTATTCCGGAAGAATGAGAAAACGCATTACTTCCCACAATGGCTTTATTCGGTTGAACCGGCATACGCATCGTATCAGAAACCAACCTGCTCATAGGATATAATTTAGTTGAATCAATGCCAGTGTAAAAACCCAAACTCTTGTGTTGCTTAATAACCATCACCACTTCTTCCAAAGAAGTATTTCCGGCTCTTTCGCCCAGGCCGTTAATAGTGCATTCTATCTGGCGTGCGCCGCTCATGGCTCCTGCAATGGAGTTGGCAGTCGCCAAACCAAGATCATTATGGCAATGGCATGAAATAACAGCTTTGTCAATATTGCTTACATTATTTTTTAAGAAGGCAATTTTTTCTCCATATTGATATGGGAGGCAATAACCGGTTGTGTCAGGGATATTTACAGTGGTTGCACCTGCCTTTATTACAGCCTCGATCACTCTTGCCAGGTATTCATTTTCTGTTCTTCCGGCATCTTCTGCATAAAATTCTATGTCATCGGTATAATTTTTAGCCCACTTTACACATTGTACTGCTCTCTTTAAAATGTCTTCGCGATTAGAATTGAATTTACTTTTTATATGAAAATCAGATGTTCCGATACCGGTATGGATTCGACGGCGTTTCGCATATTTTAAAGCCTGCGCTGCTACTTCAATATCTTTCTCTACTGCGCGTGACAAGGCACAAACGGTTGCGTTCTTTATATTTTTAGAGATTTGTTCAACTGAATTAAAATCCCCGGGGCTTGAAATAGGAAAGCCAGCTTCCAATACGTCTACACCCAATTCTTCAAGCTTCAATGCCAGCTCAATTTTTTCTTTGGTATTCAATTTACATCCCGGAACCTGCTCGCCATCCCTTAAAGTAGTATCAAAAATGATAATCTTTTCCATAGTATTATATTTAGAAAGATGAATTTGCGGAAGAAAAAAACATCTACGTTCCTCCGAAATTAGAAGTTTACTACTTTTATATCTAACTTAATATAACAGAAACTTACACTTCTGAAATGAATGACAAAGTCGCAAAACCCTTTCGGATAGTGGATTTTATTATAAATTAATTACGATGCCCAACAATATAGCGGGTTTCCGTTTTAACTCTTTTATTGCATAAAAAAAGAGAAAACAGCGATTTTTGTTTGTTTACTGTGTTTTATAAAGTGCTTATTTCTGCAATATTTTAGATCTTTAAAATGGTAGGGCATAATATCGAGGTAAATTTTTCTTAATACTTCCTGCGTAATTCTGTATAAATAAAATTATATGCTAATTTCATTTTAGTTTTTGTGCTGTTATTTTGAAATGTATTTGCTTTTAATGATAACGGACGGATAAATTTAAGTAAGATGCCCAACAGGTCAACTGATGCTTTGTTTCAATTAATTCATTCTCTTCAGAAATCAGAAAAGAGAAACTTTAAATTATATGTTCAGCGAAATTCGTCGAACAATGATCTTAAAGTAGTGCAGCTATTTGATGCCATTGATAAAATGAATGTGTATGATGAAAATGCGCTGATGACCAAAACTTCTTCTATAAAAAAACAGCAGCTTCCTAATATAAAAGCGCATCTCTACCGTCAAATCCTGGGAAGTTTGCGATTGCTGGAAAGCAGCGATAATATTGATATGCAACTGCACGAACAGTTGGATTATGCGCGTATACTTTATAATAAAGGGCTTTATCATCAAAGTCTGAAGATTTTAGAAAAAATAAAAGAAACAGCCAGAAGCAGTAACCAGATGAATTTTTATATAGAAGCGCTTACGTTCGAAAAAAAGATCGAAAGTCTTCATATCACAAGAAGTATGCAGGATAGGGCCGATGAATTGACCAATGATGTAAATATATCTAATGAAAGGCTTGCAAAACAATCGAAACTTTCTAACCTGGCTTTACAATTATATAGTTGGTATATAAAAAACGGTTTGGCAAGAAATAGTGAAGATGAAGAGGAAGTTGAAAATTATTTTCAACAGAATTTAACTGAAGACATTACAACTCCGGAGGGCTTTTATGAAAAATTATATTACAGCCAAAGTTACAGTTGGTATGCATTTATTCGCCAGGATTATTTGATGTATTACAGGCATACACAAAAATGGGTGAA
Organism: bacterium; assembly: GCA_027364635.1. Taxonomy (GTDB): domain Bacteria; phylum Bacteroidota; class Bacteroidia; order Chitinophagales; family Chitinophagaceae; genus Ginsengibacter. Next base: position 5,225 of record DAHXOZ010000158.1, read on the forward strand.
TCTTTTTTTGAATGATCAGGCGATGATACCCATAGAAACAGGAAACTATATTAAAGGATTACACAATTTATTGAATGCGCATTTCACACTTAGAAATTATGCAGGCTTTGAAAAAACAATTGCTTTGCTCGAAGATTTTGGTAATTCTGAAATTGTAAAAAAGAACGATAACAATAAGATACAGGTTTTTGTGTATTTGTATACAGCAAAAATCAATCAACATTTTTTAGAAGGCACTTTTAAAGAAGGATTGGATATTGTTGACGAAATAGAGCAACAATTAGATGAATATAATTTATTTCTCGACCAACACAGACGATTGGTTTTTTATTATAAGATTGCCTCTCTTTATTTTGGCGCCGGCGATTTTGATAATGCGATTGAATACCTAAATAAAATCATCAATTGGAAAGTAAATCTTCGCAACGATCTTCAGTGCTATGCACGATTGCTGCACCTGATAGCGCATTATGAATTAGGTAATTTTCAGTTACTGGAATACCTGGTTAAAACGGTTTACCGGTTTATGGCAAAAATGCAAAACCTTAGCCTGGTAGAAGAAGAAATTTTTAAATTTTTAAGAAAATCGTTTTACTTATCTGCCAAAAAATTAAAACCTGAATTTGAAAATTTATTGGATACCATCCGTGAGTTTGAAACCAGCAAATTTGAAACCCGGGCCTTTGCCTATCTTGATATTATTTCGTGGCTGGAAAGTAAGGTAAGCGGAAAACAGACTTATGAAATAATTCGTGAAAAATATTTAAGAGGAAGAAAACTTCACTACCAGAAGACTTAGAAAGCTTTTTAATCTTTCACCGGCGATCCTATATAATGTTTTATTTTTTTTACCATTTCGTTCGCGTCAAAGGGTTTGGCCATAAAATCATCTGCTTTGCAAAACTTTTTTATTTCTTTAAAATTAGTATGGGCAGAGATCATAATGATAGGAATATCTTTAGTTGCGGGATTTGATTTTAAAGTGTTGCAAACGTCAATTCCATCAACGCCGGAAAGAAAGACATCCAATAAAATCAATTGCGGAGAAAATGATTTTGTTTTAGCCAATACTTCTTCACCTTTTAATGTGCTCATTACTTCAAATCCATATCTTTTTAGAATGATCTCGACTACCCACAAAATATCATTGTTATCATCAACAATTAAAATACGTTTCATAGTACGGTGTTTTAAATAAACAAATATCTTTCTGTCCTACCATTAGATTTTTTTGATTTTAGTCGCCAGCCGAAATCTCCTGATCGATCATAAAAGGGTAGAGTTATCTTAAAACTCAACTTCACATAACGTGCCATATTTTTAGTTTTTCGCTGATAACATTAGTATCGATATTATAAATCAAATACTTGCAACAAATCAATAATCAATATTTTATTCAAAACCCTGGTATTAACTTAGGAGAAAAAGATTATTTATTTTTGTTTATGAAGTTTTTTTTCCTCATCCTGGTTTTATTCGTATGTTTTATCATATGTCCGGCAACTTACAGTCAATCAAATAATTATATGGAGATTTTACAGCAACAGGTTGAGAAGGTTTTATCCAATGAAAAGGGGGAATTTGCAGTAGCATTTAAAGATATTTCAACCGGAAAGCAATTGCTGATCAATGAGCAGGAAGAATTTCATGCGGCAAGTACCATGAAAACGCCTGTAATGATCGAGGTTTTTAAGCAAGCTAAAGAGGGTAAATTCTCTTTGAAAGATTCCTTTCTTATTAAAAATGAATTTAAAAGTATTGTTGACAGTAGCCTTTACAGCCTGGATTCTACGGATGATAGCGAGTCTGAAATTTACCGCCACATTGGGGAAAAAAGAACCCTATACGATTTGATGTACGAAATGATCATCGCCAGCAGTAATTTATCAACCAACCTCGTGATTGATTTGGTGGATGCAAAAAATGTGACACAAACGATGCGTGAAATGGGCGCCAAAAAAATAAAAGTGTTGCGTGGCGTAGAAGATAATAAAGCGTTTGAACTCGGTTTGAACAATACTACCACCGCTTACGATCTGATGGTAATCTATGAAAAAATCGCTGAAGGAAAGGCTGTTGATAAAAAATCCTCTAATGAAATGATTAACATATTATCACAACAGGAACACAATGATATTATTCCGGCAGACCTTCCAAAAAATGTGAAAGTGGCGCATAAAACAGGATGGATCACGGGCGTGCATCACGATTCGGGAATTGTTATTTTACCCGATGGTAGAAAATATGTGTTGGTATTTAAAGAAACCTATGTGGATTGAGAATATTTAGGGTTATAGTAAACGAATAAAAAAGGGATTTTTGTTTTAGACCATCCTCTCTCCTACCTTCTTATCAATTGAATGATCAAAATGATCATCGCCAATAAAAAAAGCAAGATCGACAAACGGTTGATAAAATGCATTGCCCTCGTCATTTGAGAACGCGGCCTGTCCGGATCTTTTTTCACGATCCATAAATATTCTCCTATTTGTCTCCATACTCCCATGCTGCAAAATTAAAAAATTAAGGACTTTCATAATCATAAATCAGTCGCGAAACATGAGCCATTGCATTAACTGCAGCACCGTCATCTTCCAGGTTTT
>DAHXOZ010000159.1 GCA_027364635.1 bacterium
GTGCCCAAATATGGCCCCAATAAGATTTGCCGCTTCCCATAAATCCAATTAAAAAAATATTTTGGTTCAAATTATTTTGGTTTTGTTATTGAAAATTTTAAAATTATTTCAATCCTTCAATTTTATCCCTGAAAACTACAACCAATTTAGCTGATTGAATTAGATCTTCAATCTTTTCCAATTATGCGATAAAAATTCTTCTAAAAATTGGGTTGAAGTATTTCCTATTTTAAACAATACCACCTTTGGTGGAGGATTTCTATATAATATCCTTTCATGGAAATCAGAATCTTTAGTCAGAATGATCAAATCATTTTCTACCGCATATTTCCAAATTTCTTTATCAGAAATAGATTTAATAACTTTTGTAACATGAAGAAAATTTTCAGAAGACCATGCAATTAAAGAATCAGGCAGGTTTTCGTCAATAAGATACTTTATTTAAAAATTCATTATGAAAGTGTTCTTACAAAAAATTGGGGGTCAAATTGAATACTTGCATATTCTTTTATTGTAGTTATATCTTCTTTAGTAAGCCTGGGAAAACCTTTCATTATAATTTCTTCACTGTCACCTTCTAAAAGATGTCCGATTATCGTTTTCACAGTTATCCTGGTACCTTCAATAGTCGGTCTTCCACTACATACATCGTCATCAGCAACAATATTTTTATAAATCCGTGTTTTCATATAAGCAAATTACAATAAAATATTGATCTTTTATTTAAATGCATTAAAGCCTGTAACATCCATGCCTGTTATCAAAAGATGCACATCATGCGTGCCTTCATAAGTAATAACACTTTCCAAATTCATCAGGTGACGCATAATGGGATATTCGCCCGTAATGCCCATTCCGCCAAGCATTTGCCGCGCATTACGTGCAATATCAGCAGCAATTTCGCATGAATTTCTTTTCGCCATGCTTACCTGTTGAGGCGTTGCTTTTCCTTCGTTCATCAACGTTCCCAAGCGCCAGTTAAGCAATTGTGCTTTGGTGATTTCTGTGATCATCTCAGCCAATTTTTTCTGTTGCAATTGAAAACCACCAATCGGCCTGTCAAATTGAATTCTTTCTTTTGAATAACGCAACGCTGTATCGTAACAATCCATAGCCGCGCCAACAGTTCCCCAGGCAATTCCGTAACGTGCTTTGGTAAGGCAACTCAACGGGCCTTTTAAACCTTTTACGTTTGGCAAAATATTTTCTTTCGGAACTTTTACATTATCAAACACCAATTCACCGGTAGCGCTGGTACGAAGACTCCACTTTCCATGAGTAGTTGGCGTTGTAAAGCCTTCCATTCCTCTCTCGACAATCAATCCATGAATTTCTCCGCTTTCATCTTTTGCCCAAACTACAGCAACCTGTGAAAAAGGTGCATTGCTGATCCACATTTTGCTTCCATTCAAGATAACATGATCGCCCGCATCCCCGCTTTCGGAACGGGCAGGTTTATAATTACTCAACATACCTGAAGGATCGCTTCCATGATCAGGTTCTGTCAATCCGAAACATCCCAGCCACTCGCCGCTGGCTAATTTTGGTAAATACTTTTTTCGCTGTTCTTCACTTCCATATTCAAAAATCGGAAACATTACCAATGAACCTTGAACGCTTGCCGTGCTGCGAACACCGCTATCGCCGCGTTCCAGTTCCTGCATCATCAATCCATAAGAAATATAATCCAATCCGCCCCCGCCATATTCCTGTGGAATGGTTGGACCAAAACATCCTAACTCACCTAATTGCTTTACTATCTGAACAGGAAACTCAGCTTTCTGCGCGTAGTCTTCTATTATAGGAGAAATTTCTTTTTTCACATAATTGCGAACACTTTCTCTCACCAACTTCTGTTCATCGGTTAATAACTCATCCACATCAAAATAATCCGGCGATTGAAAAAGATCCTGTGCCATATCGGTTAATTCGTTTATTCGTTAATTGAGTTATTGGGTTTGATTCAAAATTCACTATTCTCTATTCACCTTTCACCATTCTCAAAGATAACCTTTCATTTCTGTTTGATACTGCAAAGCAACTTTCCTTGCTTCTTCTGCAAAATCTTCATTTTTTCCTGCATAAATTATCGCCCTGGAAGCATTTACCAAAAGTCCGCAATCTTTATTCAATCCGTATTTGCAAACATCTGCAAGACTTCCGCCCTGCGCGCCAACACCAGGAATTAATAAAAAATGATCAGGAATAATTTTTCGAATTGAAGAAAGATCAGTTGCCTTTGTTGCGCCTACCACAAACATCAGGTTTTCTTTTGTGCCCCAACTGCTGGTTTTCTGAAGCACTTCTTCATACAAAAAATGGTCGCCAATTTTTTGTTGCTCAAAATCGATACTTCCTTCGTTGCTTGTGAGTCCTAAAACAATTGTCCATTTATCTTTATAATTTAAAAACGGTTTTACGCTGTCGCTTCCCATGTAAGGCGCAACAGTGATCGCATCGAAAGGAATGGTTTCGAAAAAAGCTTTCGCATATTGAGCTGAAGTATTGCCAATATCTCCGCGTTTTGCATCGGCAATTTTAAAATGGGTATCCGGAATATAATTCAATGTTTTTTCGAGAGCTTCCCAACCTTTTATACCGTGCGCTTCATAAAAAGCAGTGTTAATTTTATATGCCACGCAAAGATCTTTTGTAGCATCAATAATTTGTTTGTTGAATTGAAAAACTGCATCAGCAGCGGTTCTCAAATGAACAGGAATTTTTTCAATGTCCGTATCAAGGCCAACGCAGAGAAAAGATTTTTTCTCTTTGATTTGTTGTATTAAATAATCTCTGTTCATAGTTTCTGCTTATCATCTTTTGAGTAAACAAAGGAATAATAAAGATTTTTATTTTATGAATTGATAGCATTCATTTCTTTTTCGGCAAACTCTTTTACAATTTCCCCAAAACGAAAAACTTCTTCAAAAGTGTTGTACAAAGGAACCGGCGTTATCCTGATCACATTCGGTTCGCGCCAATCTGCAATAACACTATTTTTATTTAAAGAATTAAAAAAATCTTTTCCCTTCTCAGGCAATAATATGGAAATTTGACAACCGTGTTCCTTTTCATTTTGCGGAGTAAGTATTTCCACCACTTTTTTTGAAGAACTGTTATTGATATCACTTAAAATAAAAAGAAGAAAAGCACTTAACTTTTTTCCTTTTTCAACAATCTTTTCAAAACCGGCTTCTTCAAAAATATCTAGCGCAGCCTTGTGTGCGGCCAAGCTCAAAATATTTGCGTTGCTCAATTGCCATCCTTCTGCTGTTGGGATCGGGTTAAACTGATTTTTAAACTGAAATCGTTCATGCTTATCCGTTCCCCACCAGCCGGCAAGTCGGGGAAGCGTCTTATCTGTTGCATAACGCTCATGTATAAACGCACCTGCAATAGCGCCGGGCCCTGAATTTAAATATTTATAAGAACACCAACAGGCGAAATCCACGTTCCAATCGTGAAGCTGAAGTGCTACATTTCCGACTGCATGGGCAAGGTCAAACCCGCAGATCGCGCCACTTTCGTGAGCTGCGGAAGTTATTGATTTCATATCAAAAAACTGGCCGGTAAAATAATTAATCCCTCCCAAAAGTACCAACGCAAGTTCGTCTTCATTTTCTTTGATCTTCCTGATAATATCTTCAGTCCTTATTGCATATTCGCCTCCGCGCGGTTTTATTTCAATCAAAGCTTCTTCGGGAGATAAACCATGAAGCCTCAATTGTGAATCCATTGCATAAATGTCAGAAGTAAATGCGCGGTCTTCGCAAATAATTTTAAAGCGGTTTTTATCAGGCCGGTAAAAGGTCATCAGCAACAAATGAAGGTTCACGGTTAACGTGTTCATTACCACAATCTCTACCGGCAAAGCGCCAAGAATTGGTTGCAATTTTTTTGAAAAAACTTCATGAAAATTGGCCCACGGGTTTCTGCCATGAAAATGCCCTTCCACGCCATAATTTGCCCAGTTTTCCATTTCGTCCAGCACATAATCCTGTGCGCTTTTTGGCTGAAGCCCTAAAGAATTGCCGGTAAAATAAATGCACTCTTTTCCATTAAGAATGGGAATATAAAATTTGTCACGAAATTTTTTTAGCGGATCTTCTTTATCAAGTTGTCGGGCAAATTCGATACGATTCTCAAAATTCATTTTTCCTGTTTTTTGTTTGTCTGCTGGTTGTGCGGCAAATTAATCTTTACCAAACAATTTCTACCAATAAAATTTGAATCTTTGTAGCAAAATTTTACTGAATAAATAAAGGTAAGAAACGTATAAAATTTGATTTAAAAAAACCAGGAAAAAGCTTTCCTTTTACCAAAACAACAAAGACCGATGACAGAAGATGATTACTATTTTACGATTGAAAGTACGGCCGTTGCTGAATTTAAAGACCGCGGCAGTAAATTTATCGCTTATTCTTTTCCTATAAAAAATACCAATGATTTTAAAAAACATTTGCAGGAGTTAAAGAAAGAACACCCCAAGGCGGTGCATCACTGTTTTGCTTATCGAATTGGAACTGATGCAAATAATTTCAGAATGAGTGATGATGGAGAACCTTCCGGAACGGCAGGAAAACCGATCTTGGGTCAGATTGATTCAAAAAATCTTACTGACACATTGATTGTTGTGGTTCGATATTTTGGCGGCACCTTATTGGGCGTTCCGGGATTGATCAACGCTTACAAAACTGCGGCTTCATTGGTTTTGCAATGCACGCCGATCGTACAGAAAGCGATTGAAATAAATTATGAATTACAATTCAACTATACGGAGATGAATGATGTGATGCGCATTATCAAACAATTTAATTGTACGGTACTGAAAAATGAAATGCAGTTATTTTGCATCATTCAAACCGGAATTCCGCGAAACAGAATCAATGAAGTTTTATCGGCATTCAAAGAGATTAAAAATTTAGAACTCCATCTTCAGAAATAAATTTTTAAATTTATGTATGGAAAAGAAATACCAATCTTTTTGGAGCTTTTACCCATATTATTTAACGGAACACAAAAACCCGATAAGCCGTGCATTGCACTTCACCGGAACTTTACTCATTTTTATTTGCATCATTTTGGGAATCATAACCGGCAGATGGTTTTGGTTCATTATTATTCCCATTTGCGGGTATGGCTTTGCATGGTTTGGACATTTCTTTTTTGAAAAAAATAAACCTGCCACATTTGTTTATCCGTTTTATAGTTTGGGAAGCGATTTTGTAATGTTCTGGCATATTCTCACAGGACAAATAGGTAAAAGATTACGGGAGGCGGAAAAAACAATTTCTTCCAATTAAAAAGATTGGGGCTTGTATTCGTGCTATGAGTCATAATAAGCTTTTTAACCCATAACCCTCGAAAAACCAAAGTATCCAGGAAATTGCTTTTTAAAGAGCTTATATTAGCTTTATTACAAAATTTAGAGCAAACCTTTACCTACCTTATTGTGACATGAATAGAAATTTAGGAGCTTTTACTTGTTATGGAATTGAATATGTCTTTGACTATTTGGGAGAAGATAAAATTAAGCAAAGAATAGAAGAGTTAGAAAAAAAACCAAGGGGGTCAATTGGTTTAAGCCTGAATGAATTTACTTATCGTAATGCGGAGAATTGCTATTTTAGTGGAAAAGGAGTTTTATGGGTTTTTAATTTATTAATTCAGTGGTTTAATGATATTGAATTTGTCATATTCCTTTATCAAAACTCAAAAAAATACAAAGAGGATAACTATTTTGATGGAGGGTTACTTAAAAAAAATTGGCATGAATATGTTGAATTAATGAATAGCATGATTAAAAAAAATCCAGACAAAACAACTTACTATGAATCAAATAAGCTAAATCCATATTGGATGGAATACCATTTTTTTTATATGCAATTATCAAAAAATATTAAAAGAGCATTTAAGAAAAAGAAGGAGATGGAACTTGATCTAATTGGGTCATATAAGTTTAATAAAAACACACTAACGGGGAAAGTATTGTTGGAACTCAAAACAAGAAGGAAGCCATTAACCGGTCAATACTTAATGTACAGACAAGGCTTTGTTTGGTATGATCTCAAGCCCAAGGAAATGCAGAACAATTTTTCGATCTTTCAATTTACTAAAGACAAAAACCTTTACAATTTAATATTGGAAAAAGATAAGTTATTTGCAAGGATAGAGTTACTAAAATCAAATTCTAATAATGAAGCGTCTATTTCAAATTTACAGGATTCAAATTTAGACCAATTATGGCACGAAGTGATTGCAAATTATATTGAAAATTTCAAAGTAATTTCTTTACGTATAAAACAAGATTGTTTATCATATCCAAATAGCTTGTTATCAAATGGCTTTACCTGGGACATACACGATTATTATGAACAACAAAATAATAATGCTAAAGTAATAGAAGTTGCGAAACTGAATAATCTATATTCAGACGTCTGGAGAGAAATTCCTGAAGATAAGAAAGATGAAAATGTGGAATAGAACAAATAAGGCCGAGCAGCAGAATAACCAATGAACATTTTATTATCTTGATCGGCATTTGTATAGACAGGCAAAGAATGAATTCTCTGCCTTTGTAATGCATTGACTTTACTGCGCAAAAAATCCTCTATTTCATTTGTTTACTACCACTTCCTAAACCTCTCACTCACCACCAACTCCTTACTTCCCGGCGTATATTTATAAAAACCTTCGCCGGTTTTAACGCCAAGAATGTTTGCATTTACCATGTTCGTCAACAAAGGACAAGGTGCATATTTGGGATTCCCAAAACCATCATGCAAAACTTTTAAAATTGAATAACAAACATCAAGGCCAATAAAATCAGCAAGCTGCAAAGGCCCCATCGGGTGCGCCATTCCAAGTTTCATTACCATTTCAATTTCTTCGACACCTGCAACGCCTTCGTATAAAGCATAGATCGCTTCGTTGATCATCGGCATCAAAATTCTGTTGGCAATAAAGCCGGGATAATCATTTACTTCACAAGGAATTTTTCCTATTTGTTTTGAAAGCCCGAGGATCGTTTTTGAAACTTCTTTATCAGTAGAATAGCCATTGATTATTTCAACCAACTTCATCACCGGAACCGGGTTCATAAAATGCATTCCAATTACTTTTGAAGGCCTTTTGGTAGCGGCTGCAATTTTTGTAATGGAAATAGAAGAAGTGTTGGAAGCGAGGATACATTTTTCCGGCGCTGATTCATCAAGTTCTTTAAATATCTTCAGTTTCAATTCCATATTTTCTGACGCGGCTTCAACCACCAAATCACTTTCTTTTACACCTTCTTTTATTGAAGTGAAAGTGGAGATATTTTGTATCGTCTCATTTTTTTCTTCTTCTGAAATAGTATTCTTGGCCACTTGCCGGTCCAGGTTTTTATGGATTGTACTTATAGCTTTATCTAATTGAAGTTGCGAAACATCCACCAGGTTTACCTTAAAACCATTTTGCGCAAAAACATGTGCAATGCCGTTTCCCATGGTTCCTGCACCTATTACGGCAATATTTTTTATATTCATAATTTTCGTTTAATGAAGAATTACAAATGTAGAAGAAAAAAAATGTGTCCTGAAAGGAACCTGCAAAGCATACAGTAAGCGAACAAATAATACAGATTTTTATTTTGAATTATTTGCTCTTAAAATCACCCCGCTTCCATGCTTTAATGAATTCAGCCCAGGCAAGCGGGTTAAAGATATTTTGTGGAGGAAGCTGGCCTGCAGAATAATATTTTCTTTCATTTTGCTTGAAATAATAGTTGGTGGCTTCGCGTCCACTCATCGGATATACAGACAT
>DAHXOZ010000015.1:0-4058 GCA_027364635.1 bacterium
AACCAGTTTTAAACTCAGATGAGGCTTTAATAGCTTCAGGCGTTTGGTCCCGTGTTACGGTTTTGTAACCTTTTCTTTCAAAATAAAGGGGCGCAGTTTCCGTAAGAAGATAGATGCAATTAATTCCTAAAGCAAGTGCGTCACTCTCCAATTCTTTTACCAGGCCGGATGCAATACTTCTATTTCTATGTTCTTTGTTTACAACCATTGATCTCAACAAACCACAATTAGCATGTTGTTCTAATCCAATTGCAGCAATTATTTCGTCTCCCTCTAATGCTACCAAAAAATTATCCAATGAACCAGGTAAATCTTCAGTCGGAAGTTTCTCTGATTGCAACAATGAAATGATCAATTGTCTTTGATCTTCCTTCGCCTTTACTATTTTGATTGATTGTATTGTCGTCATAAAAAAGTATTGTTATTAATTACAACAGTCAGGGCCACAGCAAGCTGCTTTTTCTTCTACAGGCTTTTCAGCATAAACCGTTATACTGCGTATACCCGTTCCTGATAGTTTAAAAGATTCAATTTGTTCCTTTGATAAATAACTGCTCAAAATATCGTCTGGTATTATAATTGGTTTATCTTTTTGAATGGTAATATTTTTAAAACCGTTGGTCTCTATCAACTCAAGGTACACTTGTTTTTGGATGGCTCCTGACACGCAGCCTGCATACATTTCTGCTGCTTCCTTAATTTGTCTGGGCAATTCGCCTTCTAATACAATATCTGAAATAGAGAAGTGGCCGCCTGGCTTCAGCACTCTGTATATTTCTTTTATCACACCATCTTTGTTGGGAACAAGATTTAAAACACAGTTGCTGACAATAACATCCGCAGTATTTGCTGTAACGGGCATCTTTTCTATATCGCCCTGCCTGAACTCTACATTATTGAAGCCTCTTACTTCGTTATTTTGTCTTGCTCTTTCAATCATGGCCGGTGTAAAATCAATGCCGATAACTTTGCCTGTTTCACCTGTTTCGTATCTTGCTATAAATGCATCATTACCTGCACCACTGCCTAAATCAATCACCACATCCCCTTTTTTAATTTTAGCAAATTGAGTTGGCAGCCCGCAGCCCAATCCTAAGTCAGCATCAGCGTTATAACCCTCTAAAGATGTATAATCATCCGCCATTAAGTTATACACTTCTGTGCCGCAACCACCTGCACCGCAACAGGAAGATTGATTGGTTTCTTTATCCTGTAAAGCTATTTCTGAATACTTCTGCTTTACCAGCTCTTTTACATTGTCCTGAATTTCCATTGTGTTATATTTTAATTTTATCGAAATATTACGATAATAATTTTTAAAAAAAAGTCAGCAACAATTGCTGCCACCTTTATAGGTTTCAAACATTTGATTTAAAGCGGCCTGCGCTGCTTTCCATTGTTTAGCGTCTATGCAATAACAAACTCTTGCCCCTTCAATTTCCCCGGTTATTAAACCTGCTTCTTTCAATTCTTTTAAATGTTGCGAAACGGTGCTTTGAGAAAGAGGTAATTCATCTACGATATCTCCGCAGACACAAGTTTGTCGCTTAGCTAATAAATTTAAAATAGCAATCCTTGCCGGATGGCCTAACGCCTTTGCAACTTTTGCAAGCTTGTTTTCTTTTACACTGAATTGATATGATTTTGTAGCACCCATTATAAACGCAATATTACGATAGGTTTTTGATTTTGCAAAAAAAGGTTAACGCACATTGAGTAAAAATTTCTTGCAATTACTTCTATTGCGGTTCTTTTATCGAATGTCTTACTGAAATGATTGTATAATAAACCACTTTTTAATGCCTGCGTGCATTAAAATAAATTGCTTGTAAGCCTTTCGATGGACCTATTCAGTTGGTATAATAGTATTTTTAATTTTTTTCAAAAACACATTGAGCCTGTATTTCAGGTATAATTCATAAGAATATTCCAGGCCGGTACCGCTCGATATTTTTTCTATAAAATCTTTGTAGGGTATAATTCTGAAATCAAAATCTACATTCTTAAAAATTTCTTTATCGTAAATAAAACTTACTATTAGAAGCTCCCGGTGTTTTTCTACAAGGCCGGGATATTTTTCTGATACAGATTGAAACAATGCCATTCCTCTTGGACCTATGTATCCCTGGGCGTTCCAATATCTCAAATCAATCCCCACATTTTTGAAATCAAATAATAGATGAGATAAAAAACCATTTCCTTCATTAAAGGGTTGCCGCTTGGTTCCTGAGATATCCTTGTAATTCACATAATAATTATCAAAAACAATATTCTTTAATAATTTATGATTTACATGATACGTGAAAGAACCTCCGATAGCCGTGTTGGTGAGCGAAGTAAGTGGCGTATTACTCAACGTGTCGTATTGACCTCCTTTATGAGAATATAAAAATTGAACCGGAACCGAAAGATCAATTTTGTTATTGGTAATTAATTTAAATTTTGAAACATAACCAATATCAAATTGTTCCTTGAAGGGATCTCCCGGATGAATGGCCACCCGCCAGTTGATAAAGAAATCATGCGAATAAGGTTTGGTATTTACTTTAAACTGGAATCCATTTTCAAGCGGTTCGTTGATGATCAATTTATAATCATAAATTGGTTCAATATATCCGTGATTTAAATTTCCTTCGAGTGTACCTATCAGATAAGAGGAATGTTTAGCCTGGTATTTTACGGCAAATGTGGGTTCAACAGAAGTGTAATTGGGTCTTCCGAATTCCTTTTTAAGATATATTCCTCCCTTCATGATTAATTTCGGAGAAATTTGATATTGAATCTCGGGAATTAGTTCATAACCAAATAAGGTACCACTAAGTGGAATATTGCCAAACCATTCTGTATTATTTACATAATTTAAATTATACAGGTTGAATGAAAGTTTTTGGCTGTCAGCAGGATTCATCTCGATTTTATTTTCGAAAACGGGATAATCTACCTGGGCCTGGGTTTGAGAAGTACAAATCGCGAGTAAGAAAAATGCCACTCCGGGAAAAAAGAGCTTCATAAAAATGTTTTTTTAAAATTTATAATTGGATGAAAAAATGAATGATTGTGCTGAAAAGTATTTTGCCTCTATATTTTATTAAGCAAAAAATATTTTGATTCATGTTGGTTTTATTTTTATGTTAACCTGTCTTATATTTCCATGTGTACTCTTACAGAAAAAACATTTACCGGCCCGCGGTCTTTATTGTACCCGGGATGCAGAATAAATTGATAAGCACCTGAAAGAAATAAACGCTGTTTTATCAATGCCGCTGAATAATACAATTCAGTAAGCTGCTCAGGGCCGTAGTTTAAACCGCCATCACCAAGCATAAAGCCATATCCACCGGCTTTTAAATAATTTTTGTGCGGCACCGAAAGTCCTGACATGACATAAGCCAATCCTACTTCATCGTTGGGTCTTTTCCATTTTGTTCCTTTGCTAACGGCTCCAATGCTTATGGTACGATCGATTTCAGTAAAAGCCCAGGTTTCGTTGTTTCCATCGTTCCAGCCTGCTCTTACAAATGCACCGATATTTTTTGATAATGATTGCTCTGTATTTATTGCCAGGCCATATTTATTGTTGCCGTATTTTCTGGTGGCAATGATGTCGGGGGCAACGGGATTTAAGTGAATACTTTCATTATAATTACCCATGTTAGCAACGGTATAGAACGCTAAAACCCTTACAGCGCCTTCTTTTGAATGAATCATATACCTATGGTCATATTCTATGGTATGCGAATGTGCCTTGCCGATTTTATAATCCAGTTCATTTCCATTTGCTTCAGCCGGTACTAACGCTAAGGCATACCTGATTTCATCTTTCGTTGTTTTATATTCTATCAAAAAAGCATCGGTATATCCTCTTGTATTGGCAGGATAATCCCATGCACCATTAGCCATTAAAGCCCAACTCATGAATTGTGTTCGTGGATCGTGACTGTAGCTGTTATCATCAAAATAATCTGACAATGCAATTTTGCCAAAGGTTACGCTGATATATTTTTCAGGAACATATCCTGCCAACTGGTTAAAATCAGATTCTGTAAAATTTGTTTGTA
>DAHXOZ010000015.1:5373-33264 GCA_027364635.1 bacterium
GGTTTACTAAGGGGAAATAGTTGTTGTAAGAACAACCTGGCAAGATAAATTTTCGGCTCAGTTGAGCCTACCCGAAAGCTCTCTCCGTTAGTAGAAGCAGCCACGCCTAAGGCGCTGCTGAGACCAGATCCACCGGAAATTTCAGGATTTATAAAAACCGTTGCATTTTTCCATAATCTTGCTCCGGCGTATAAAGTTGAGGTAATGGTAGATTGGCTTTCTTCTTCACTACTTAAGCTATTAGCACCGGAATATTTCGCACTAAATGACGGCTTATACTGATCAATAATAGTTGCCTGCGCATGAAAAGAAAGTGTTTCTCTTTTTACAGTATCAATACTTTGCGAAGCGGCAAAAAAGGAAACGAATGACAACTGCGCAGTAATAAATAATTTCATTCTTTCTGTTTTTTTCCTGTTATATAAATAATCAAAGTATTGAGTTGATAGCAATGCCATTAATGACGGTGGTTAACTATTACATCAATTATCAGTACTAATATGATCATAACCACCGCAGCGATAATCCATCGTTTTGTTTCTTTACTCATAACCATTGATTGAATTTTTTAATGAACCAGTTTTTTATTATTTGCGTAAGCAGGCAATAGCTTGTGAGTATCCCAATCAGCCAGGGGAAATAGCTTAAAGGCAATGGCTGCAATTGCAACGCCTGAGCCAGCGGCGAAAAAGGAATGATGATTCCAATAATCATAATCAATGAGGTAAGTGCTACTACCGGCGCTGTTGCCCAGCTTTGTATAAATGGAATTTTGCGGGTGCGTATCATGTGTACAATAAGTGTTTGAGAAAGCAGGCCCTCGATAAACCAGCCACTTTGAAAAAGGCTTTGATGTTCGGGCGAATTGGCTTTAAAGACAAAGAACATTACTGCAAAAGTCACATAATCAAAAATGGAGCTGATCGGGCCGATATAGAGCATAAATTTTGTAATGCCCGAAGCATCCCATTTCTTGGGCTTTTCTAAAAAATCTTCATCCATTCTGTCCCAGGGTATGGAGGTTTGAGAGATATCGTATAATAAGTTTTGCACCAATATTTGCACCGGTAGCATAGGCAGAAAAGGCAGTAAAGCACTTGCACCCAACATACTGAACATATTGCCAAAGTTGCTGCTGGCAGTCATCTTAATGTACTTGATGATGTTGCCAAAAGTCCTTCTGCCGTAGATAACACCTTTTCTTAAAACCATTAAATCTTTTTCAAGCAAAATGATATCAGCGCTTTCTTTGGCGATATCCACTGCCGTGTCTACACTAATACCTACGTCGGCATCTTTTAAAGCAGGAGCATCATTGATGCCATCACCCATAAAGCCAACAGTATGCCCCTTTGCCTGCAATAGTTTTACAATTCTTGATTTTTGAATGGGGCTTAGTTTGGCAAGAATTGAAACTTCATCAATTTGATTTCGCAGTGCTTCATCACTCATGTTTTCTATATCGCTGCCTAATAAAATTTTATTGATAGGAATACCTACGTCCCTGCATATTTTTTTGGTAACCACTTCATTGTCGCCTGTTAATACTTTTACGGTTACCCCCAGTTTTCTCAAAGCTTCAATGGCAGTTTGGGCAGAGGGTTTAGCAGGATCGAGAAAGCCAATAAAGCCGGTCAGCACCATGTCTTTTTCATCTTCCTTTGAATAATTTAATGCCCTCTCATCAAATTCTTTTATGGCAACCAGTAATACCCTTAACCCTTCTTTATTTAATTTTTTTGATGTCTTCAAAATCCGCTCACGAACCGATGCATCCATCGGGATAATTTTATCCGACTCAATATGCAATTGCTTGTCTTCTCCGGGATCAAAAGCATAGTTGCATAAATCCAGCATTTCTTCCACCGCACCTTTGCAAATCAATAAGTGTTTGCCATTGCGTTGTTTTAAAATTACACTCATCCTGCGACGTTGAAAGTCGAAAGGGATTTCATCCACCTTTAAAAAATATTCATCTACTTTTAAATGATCATGTATTTCTATGTGTTCCAATACGGCAACATCCAAAAGATTTTTCAACCCGGTTTGATGGTAACTGTTTAAGTATGCCCATTTTAATACTTCTTCATCATCATCGCCAAAAATATTCAGGTGGCGCTCCAATACAATTTTATCCATGGTAAGCGTACCCGTTTTATCGGTACACAATACATCCATCGCGCCAATATTTTGTATCGCATTCAGGCGTTTTACAATCACTTTTCTTTTGCTCATGTTTACGGCGCCTTTGGCAAGATTGGCGGTCACAATCATGGGCAGCATTTCCGGTGTTAATCCAACTGCTACCGCAATGGCAAATAACAAGGCTTCCAGCCAATTACCTTTTACCAAACCATTGATTATAAAAATCAGCGGCACCATTACCAGCATAAATTTTATAAGCAGGTAGCTTACTTTATTTACGCCTTTATCAAAACTTGTTTCAGCCGTTTTGCCAATTATAGATTTACTTAAAGAGCCAAAATACGTTTGGTTACCGGTGGCGACAATCATGGCAGTAGCAGAACCACTGATAACATTGGTACCCATAAAACAAATATTTTCCAACTCCAAAGTTGATTTGCTGCCGGCATCACGTACAGCGAGATTTCTTTTTTCAACCGGCATGGATTCTCCTGTAAGCATAGACTGGCTTATAAATAAATCCTTCGATTGTATGATGCGGCAATCGGCAGGTATCATATCGCCGGCAGACAGGAAAATAATATCGCCAGGTACCAGTTCTTTCATGTCCACTTCTGTTTTGCCGATGGTTTTCCTTAATACGGTAGCGGTGGTCTTTACCATGCTTTTTAGTTTTTCTGCAGCACGGTTGCTACGAAATTCCTGGGAAAAACGAAGCAGCGCACTTACCGTTACCATGATCCCTACTATAATAACGGTTTTATAATCTGCCTCACCGGGTGCTGCCAGCCATACATCCATGATAAATGAAACAATCGCAATGATGATTAAAATACCTATGAATGGATTGATGAAAGCCTGGAACAATTGCATAATCCAGGAAGGCGCTTTTTCGTGCTGCACTTCGTTTAAGCCATTTATTTTTAATTTTTCCTCTACCATTTCAGGACTTAAGCCCTCGGCGCCGGTATCAAACATGTTATAGTAAAAGTTGCTATCACTCTGGCTGGCAGCTTTAAGTTTAGCTGCGGCCGCCTCGTTTACACTATTGATATTCGGGATAAATGAAATTCTGTTTTTAATAGTTTCTTTTACGGTTGTCAACATTTTTCTTTTTTTACTATTGATGGCGATAGGTTGATCTTCCGGGTTTTTCCGGGTCTTTATTTAGGTAACCCGCTAATGGTTTATTATTGTTGTACTGAAAATAGTATCATTCGTGCTCAATGAAATCACAGGCATACTAAACATACCAGGTAAATTATGCAGAAAGGTTTCGAAAAGAAATTTCTTTTTTAGAAGAGAGTATTTGAACATAAACTTTGGTTTTTCCCGCCGCAGCGGATACCAAAGGCGTCCAGACAGCAACAGGG
The DNA here is from genome assembly GCA_027364635.1 of bacterium. Taxonomy (GTDB): domain Bacteria; phylum Bacteroidota; class Bacteroidia; order Chitinophagales; family Chitinophagaceae; genus Ginsengibacter. The sequence continues at coordinate 8,892 of DAHXOZ010000015.1, forward strand.
TTTAATAATTTATTTTACAACTGTCCGGGTTACTGTCCATATTTTTTTATTTGGTAAAAAATGGCATCTTGTTATTGGATGCGATACAAAATTAGAATAGCCAGGTTAACCCGGCCGTTAGAGATGCTTTAGAATTTAATTAGAAAAACATTAGAGATGAGGCAGATGAACACTAAAGCAGGTTCCTTTATTTTCTTCTGATGAAACCAAAATACTTCCCTTGTGCAAGTGGATTATTTTTTGGGTAAGAAAGAGGCCTATTCCGTTGCCATCCACAAATTTTTTGTTTATGCCCCTGTAAAACGGTGTGAAAATATGGGGCAATTCTTCAGGATGTATCCCTGCGCCTTTATCCGAGAAATCGATAATTATATTTTCAGCATCATAAGAAATTGAAACAACAGACTGATGGTCGCCGGAAAATTTACAACCGTTTTCCATAAGATTAATAAAGCCCACCTTCAGCAAATATTCGTTTCCGTTAACGGAAATAAAATCATCCTGTTCAATTTCTTTTTTAAACTCGATAGCCACTTTAAATAATGAGTGATTATGTAACACGTCATTTCTTGCATCTAATAAAACCTCATCCAATCTTACTTCTTTAAAAGCAATTTCTGTTTGATCATAACTGGCTTTAGCGAGGTCAAGCAAACTATTTGAAAGACGAATGAGTTTTTTGGTATCACCGATAATATGCTCAATAGATTCTTTATATTCTTCATTGCTCCTGCTTTTTTGTAGCGTGAGTTGCATTTCGGCCAACATTGCCGTAAGGGGAGTCCTTAATTCATGAGCAATGTTAGATACAAAATGCTTTTGCGCATCAAATGAATTTTCAAGCCTGTTGAGCATCTCGTTGAAGGTGATGGCAAGAGCAGCCATTTCATCTTTACGATTGCCTTCATCCAATCTTAAATCTAAATTAGTTGCCGTAATTTTTTTTACATTATCGATCATTAAAGTAACCGGGTGAAAAGCTTTCTTTGCTAAAAAGCGCGCCACAAAAAGTATAACAACCAGGGAAGCAAAAAATAATAATAATAAAGTATTGCGAAGATGAGCCAACTTCGCAAGCCCGCTGCCATCTTCTGCAGCGGCGGTTATCACGTAATCTTTATGGTTATGGTTGTACAAAAACCCCACTACCTGCATCTTTTTAATGTAAAACCTGATTTCTCTTAAGGCGATGATACTATCGATCATCCCTCTCGTTTCTTTTACTTTATCAACGTCAACAGCGTCGTGGTACAACAGGTTAAAACCGGTATCATAAATAGCCACCTCTTCTTCATATAAGTTATTGGGGAGCTTTTTTATAAATGAGTTGCAAAACACCGGGTGAAATTTTTGTGTCGAAGAGTAAGTTAGCTTTTATGACACCATCCTGGCGCAGCCTTGTAAAATATTCGTCTTCCCTTGTTTGTGCCGATGTGAAATAAACCGTTAAAGCAAATACCAGTAACAAGGCTGCTATAAGCGAAGTAAACAATAATATGAGCCTTGTTTTAATTTGCATTGTCCATCTTTTTAAAGATAAAGCCATGCCCCGGTTTGGTATGAATAAGTTTTACTTCAAAATCCCTGTCAATTTTTTTTCGCAGGTAGTTAATATAAACATCAATGAAATTCGTCCCGGTATCAAAAGTAGTTTCCCAAACTTTTTCTGCTATCTCTGTGCGGCTTAACACTCTTTCGGGGTTTTGCATCATATACTCTAAAAGTTTTAATTCCTTTGGCGTTAAAGAAATCTCTTTGCCGTTACGCATTACTATTTTAGTATCAAGGTTTAACTGAAGATCTGCATATTTTATTACAAAACCATGTGCATTAGCATTGTGTTGGCTACGTTTCAGCAAAGCACGAATGCGTGCATGTAGTTCCCTCAAATCAAACGGCTTTACGAGGTAGTCATCTGCCCCTGCATCAAAGCCTTCTACTTTATCGTCAGTAGTACCTAATGCAGTCAGCATAATTATTGGTATAGTTGGCCTTTGCAGCCTTATTTCTTTGCAAAGGTCTATGCCATTTATCTTAGGTAAAACGATGTCGGTAATTATAATGTCATAATCATTTCCTATTGCTAACTTTTTCCCAACGGCGCCATCATAAGCAATTGTTACGGAAAGTCCCTGTTCTTCCAAACCTTTTTTGATAAGTTCGGCAATACGTTGTTCGTCTTCTATTAGCAGGGCCTGTACCATTTATTATTGTTATATAAAATTAAAAAACTGCTGATGAAAGACACCCTCACTTTTTGAAAGGTCAATCTTCCATTGTGCAAGTTAAAGCATAAATAAATTTACCTTTTTTTAAAACCGGGAATGTAGTATGAGGTAGCTAACCTCCCAGAATTTTCTTTTAGGGTGAAAGCATCTGCAATTAAGCTTGGAAACCTTTATTTATTTATAACGGCTAATTAATATTTAAATAAAAACCCTTACCTTCGCGGGCCGATGAAAAAAATTGTTACATCTTCTGCCGTTACTCCACCCTGAGTTTTACTGCTTTTTACTATTTATTTAATACTATTTTCTCTCAATGCATGATGGCATTAATTAATCCATTTTGTCATTAATACAAAAACAAAATTTACAATGAAGGGGTATCTTAATTTATTTGATTTTTCTAAAAAGGTTGATTACAAAACCGAAATTCTTGCGGGGCTAACAGTAGCGTTAGCATTAATTCCGGAGGCTGTGGCCTTCTCAATTATTGCTGGCTTATCGCCGCTCACGGGGTTATATGCTGCATTTTCCATGGGGTTAATTACAGCCATTTTTGGAGGCCGTCCCGGGATGATTTCCGGTGCTACGGGTGCGATTGCTGTAGTTATAGTTGCACTCGCAAAATCACACGGAGTGGAATATATTTTTGCAACGGTTATTTTGGCCGGTATCATTCAAATGCTGGCGGGATTTTTAAAATTGGGAAAATTTATTCGCCTGGTGCCGCATCCGGTAATGTTTGGTTTTGTAAACGGATTAGCCATTGTGATTTTCATGTCACAATTAGTCCAGTTTAAAAGTGCCGATGCATCGGGTGTATTACATTGGATGACCGGAGCCCCTTTATATATCATGCTTGGGTTGGTTTTACTTACCATGCTAATTATTTGGGGCTTACCCAAACTTACAAAAGCTGTCCCTTCTTCGCTGGCCGCCATACTGGTTATTTCAGCAATCGTTATCGGTCTGCATGTTGACACGAGGACGGTTGGCGATATTGCTTCTATTAAAGGAGGATTTCCACCTTTTCATATACCGGCAGTGCCAATTAGTTTTGACACCCTAAAACTTATTTTTCCATACGCATTAATTATGGCTGGAGTAGGATTAATAGAAAGCCTTTTATCCCTTAATCTTATTGATGAAATCACCGAAACGCGTGGCCGTGGAAATAAAGAAGCCGTAGCACAGGGTGCGGCCAATTTTATAACCGGTTTTTTCTCCGGGATGGGCGGCTGCGCTATGATCGGACAAAGCTTAATTAATATTTCGTCCGGCGCAAGGGCAAGATTATCCGGAATTGTAGCGGCTTTAATGCTCCTTGTTTTTATCATGTTTGGTTCATCATTAATTGAAAGAGTGCCTATGGCTGCACTTACCGGGGTAATGATCATGGTGGCGATCGGAACTTTCGAATGGGCAAGTTTGAGAGCCTTTGGAAAAATGCCCCGGCATGATTTGGTTGTAATGGTGCTTGTGATAATTATCACGGTAGTGCTGCATAACCTTGCACTTGCCGTATTGATTGGTGTGATTTTGTCTGCATTAGTCTTTGCGTGGGAAAGTGCTAAACGGATACGTGCACGAAAGTATATTGATGACAACGGCACCAAACATTATGAAATATACGGCCCTCTTTTTTTTGGTTCCATCATGGCGTTCAATGAAAAATTCGATGTACTGAATGACCCGGATGAAGTAATCATAGATTTTCGCGAAAGCAAAGTAGTGGATATGAGCGGTATTGAAGCATTAAATAAATTGACAGAACGATATAAGAACGCTGGAAAGAAATTGCACTTAAGGCATTTGAGTGATGATTGCCGGTTGCTGTTGAAAAATGCGGATGATATAATTGAGGTAAACGTAATGGAAGATCCGTATTACAGGCTGGCGGTTGATAAGATATAGCATTCAGCAACTAACAGTGATGGTTAAATGAATATTACAGTAAACCAACTTTTAGAATAAATTCTTATTCTGTAAATCCATTAATGTAAAGACACCGGGCCTATTGATCCCATGAGCGGATTTTTGTAAAAGGCAATTTCAGCAGGAACCGGCTGGTCATTTCCTTTGGATCATTGTAAGAAGGCACACCAATTACAATTTGTTCCTGAGGCTTATCTAAGTCAATGGTGCAGTGAATCCTGTCCCAAAAAGAAAAAATAACCGCATAATTACTATCCGTTTCCCGCTTTACATTTGAATGATGGATACCGTGCATCCTGGGGGTAACAATTATTTTATTCAGGCGGTTCTCAAAAGCATGAGGAAGTTTCCAGTTGGAGTGATGAAATTGCGTTTCAGCTTCAAACAAAATTTCATACAACAAAACTTCTATAGGTGTGGCGCCGGAAATGAAAACACAAGCGCCACGAAAAAATACCGAGCCGATCAACTCACCAAAATGAAAACGAAAGGCAGTGCTAACATCCAGGTCTATATCAGTATGATGCACCAGGTGAAACCGCCAGAGAAGTGGTATTTTATGATTAAGCCGGTGCCATAGATAATTTGTATAATCCAAAAAAAGAAAAGCAACGATTGTTTTAAATAATGGATTTGCCGGATATTGATGATTGATTCCCCAATGATTTTTCCGGGTAATAAAAGCGAGCTTAACCATTACAGGCAGAAGCAAAAGCCTGAGCAAAGAAAAGGAAGGAACAGCTACGGCCGAGTTTATTTTGATTCGATCTATCCTTGACTGGCGGAGCTTACGCAAGCGTCGTACACTTTCAGCGATAAACAAAGTAACAAATACACCGGCTAATACAGGTGCACCTTTTTTATCAAAAACACGATTAATAATGCCCATCCTTTTTTGATTTTTGATACAATTACCAAACGATAAAATTAATCAATCCTGAGCTTAAAGTTTGTGACCATAAATAAGGCTTCGATAAACGGCCAACAATTTTTTCTGTGAATATCCAAGGTAGTACATTAACCAGATCAGAAAAAAAATTGCCTGCATTCTGTAAATTCCATTATCGAAGTATTTCCTTGCAGAAGTTACCACGCTTCGGCGCATTACTATAAATTTTCCATATTTTCTAAATCTGCCGATAATTTCCTGGTCTTCCATCATTAACAGTTCTTCCCGAAAACCACCGCTCTTTTCAAAAATATTTTTTGTAACAAAAAGGCTTTGGTCACCAAATCTTACTGCATTGACATTAAATCTTGTGAACCAGCAATTGGCTTTCAGAAACCAATGATCATAATCAAACGAAAGTCTGTAACACCCACTGCTAAAGCCTTTTGAAATTGCTTCACAGATATCAGCAGAAAAATTTCTCGGAGGAATCGTATCGGCATGTAGAAAATAAAGAACTTCGTTTGCAGCAATGGATGCACCAAAATTCATTTGAGCGGCGCGTCCTTTCTTTGGACACTTAATTGCTTTGGCGCCTGCCGCTTTCGCCGCGCTCATTGTTCCATCAGAACTTCCCCCATCAACTACAATAATTTCATTAACCAGGTTGGCTTCATCAGCTTCTTCGAGTGTTTCAATTGTTTTACTAATTGTCAACGCTTCATTCCATGTGGGAATAATGATACTGATCATGACTGATTTTTGATTGTATTAAACAATGTCGGCTCTTTTTGCAAATCTTCAATTGTATCTATGTCATTCAATTGTCGAAGAAACAAAACTTTTATATTCCATTTTTTACAAACACTGAGCGTTTGATCAAAAACTTTATCTGTACTCCATTCAATATTTTGGAAAATGTCGGGCAGAAATTTATTCATGCCCAGTAAATAATAACCTCCGTCAAAAGCGGGACCAATAACAATTTCAGCATTATTTAAAAGAGAAAATGCATTGTCAATATCCCCGGGTTTTAACTCAAAACAATCCGTTCCGATTATCACGATTTTATTGTAACCCTCAGTAAACAAACAATTAAACGCATTTTTCATTTTGTCGCCGAGGTTATTTCCTTCCTGCAGTTTTTTCTGATACTGATTGCTTATCCAAATGCCATTCTCATCAATAAAATCTGAATAAAAAACAAATTTATGAGGAAATAAATCTTTGGTAACCGAATAAGTTTTTGATAAAAGCTGATGGTAGATCAAAAGCGCTTGTGCATCGCCGGTAGTTGCTGCGAGGCGTGTTTTTACTTTGCCTTTTACAGGATTTTTAGCAAAAATGATCAGTGCCTCTTTCACTTATAAACTTTTGATTGTTTCATAAAACAACTTTGAAAGTTTTTCATCGGCCTCTTTTGCAACAGCAAGGATTTCTTCAAGTTCCACCGGCTTCAGGTTGTCAGGATCGCATTCGTCGGTGATTACAGAAACGGCGGCACACGGCATTTGCATGTGATTTGCTGCAATTACTTCCGGCACAGTGGACATACCCACCATATCAGCGCCGATAATTTTCAAATAACGATATTCCGCTTTTGTTTCCAGGTTGGGCCCGTGAACTGCAGCATAAACACCGCTTTTTAAATTGAGGTTTAGTGCTCCCGATTTTTGTTTCAACTGTCGAATAAGCAAAGGATCATAAGGTTCACTCATGTCGGGAAAGCGCGGACCTAATTCATCAAGATTTTTGCCTGTAAGGGGATTACCATAAAGCAAGTTGATGTGATCTTCGATGATGACGAGATCGCCTTTTTTAAAATTGCTATTAATTCCGCCGGCTGCATTTGATAAAAACAATTTTTGTACGCCTAATAATTTCATTACTCGAAGTGGTAAAACAATCTTATCCAGCGAATAACCTTCATAAGCATGAAACCTTCCCTGCATCATCAGAATTTTCTTTTCGCCAATATTTCCAAAAATAAGATTGCCTTTATGAAATTGAACCGTGGAAACCGGGAAACCGGGAATTTGCGAATAAGGAATTGTTTGCTTGATTTCCACTAAATCTAACATGCGTTCAAGGCCTGTGCCTAGCACGATGCCGATGTCTGCTTTTTCAATTCCTTTTAAAACCAATGCATCTTTTGCTTTTTCGATCTCTTCCATTGTCATCTTTTCGCTCAAAGGTAAAATGTTTGTTTTTGTTCACTTTTGTTTACAAATGTGCTAAAAGTTTTTCTCAATTGTGGCTTTATGTTTGTTTGGAAATAAGATAAAAATCACTAAGATGAACTCCAATAAAATCAAAAAGGCATTGCTGGATGATGATTCTCCGGAAGCCAAAAAGAGAAAGAAGATTATTTGTTTGTCTGCTATTGGCCTTGTGGATTTTAGCAGTATTTCTTTGTATCAAACAGGAGTTATAAAAAGTTTGCCTGATCCTCCATTTCCAATATTCGACAGCAATAAAGTAAACGCTTCCGATTCGGCTTATCAATTTGGTGTTCCTGACGGCCCGGTTAGTTCCGCTGTTTATGCCGCCAATATGGTACTTGCTTCAGCAGGCGGAAATGAATCTACAGGCCGCGGTCCTTTGTGGGATTTGGCTTTAGGCGCTTCAGTAACCGGCAATGCAATTGGCGCAGTTTACTATTTATACGACATGACTTTTAAACAAAAGAAAATTTGCGTGTACTGTCTTACGGGTGCTGCGATAAACTTTGCTTCTGCAATTATTGCCATTCCTTTAATGAAGAAAAGTTTGAGAAAACTATATAAGTGCGGTTAACATTCAAACGAAAAATTTATTCTTTTCTGAAAGTGAAAGCCGAATTAAGTTTAGTTGTTGCTGATAAAAGATTATTTAAGATAATTTTGCCAAAAGTTAAGGTTAAAGCAGGTACACCTTTATGCTATTTTGAAAAAGCTCAATACAAATTTATTTAATGGCTCCAAAAAATGATGTGTCTTTAGTAGAATCGTGGGTAGAAGCGTATTCTGATAATTTGTATTCCTGGGCTTTATACAAAACTGGTAGTAAAGAGATTGCGGAAGATCTTGTGCAGGAAACATTTTTGGCAGCTTGTGAATCACTTGATAAGTTTAAAGGTAAGAGCGAACCTAAGACGTGGCTATTCGGAATTCTAAATAATAAAATAGCTGATCACTTCAGGAAGGTTTACAAAACCCAAAAAATTAATGATGAGGAAAATAAAGTTTTCTTCAAAAAATTTTTTGATGAAAGCGGGAATTGGATAAAGGAGGAACGACCTCAGGCCTGGGAAAACGATGAACACCTTCTTGATAATGAAGACTTTGTAAAAGTATTACAGGTCTGTTTAAAAGAATTGCCCGATACCTGGTATTCAGCTATACAGCTTAAATTCTTCGAACAAAAAAAAGGTGAAATCATTTGTCAGGAATTGCAAATAAGCACGACTAATTTTTGGCAGATATTACACCGGGCTAAATTACAGTTGCGTAAATGTTTACAGGCAAAATGGTTTAAAAATTAACTACATGAAGAAATTAATGAATTACCTGATGCTTTCCTGCAGGAAAGCAACCATGTTGATAGAAAAGAAGTTGCTTGTTAAACTTACTTTCAAAGAAAAAGTTCAATTGACAATGCACAAGACCATGTGTGATGCCTGTACTGCTTATGAGCAACAAAGCAAAGAACTTGATAACATCCTGCACAAACATTTAACCGATCATGAGGGAGAGAACAATGTTATTAAAAATAGTGATCTGAAAAAACGAATCATATCGAAGCTTTAAGTTTTATTTTAATGCCGTATACAAACAATTTATTAAGATCAGTTATTTCCTGCCCCGTTTGTAGGTATAAAAAAGAGGAAATAATGCCTGAAGACTCATGTCTTTTCTTTTATCAGTGTACAAAATGCAAAAGTGTAATTCGTCCTTTAAAAGGTGATTGTTGCGTTTTTTGTAGTTACGGCACAAAAAAATGTCCCTCTAAGCAAAATGATAATTGCTGTTAGTACTGCAAAAGCTATCCGCAATTGCACTTCTTTTATTCAAAAACTTCAATCATTCAAAACAAAATATTCTTTTGTCAGGTTTGGGATAAGTAAGCGACTAATTCTGAAAACAGTTTTATTCACCCAAAAACCAGACAATGAAAAAGTTTTTGATTACTGCTTTACTAATTTTTAGTATTGCTGCAAATGTTTTTGCTCAAAGCCAATCTGTAAAGGTTATAGCGCTGATCAATGAGGCGTCATGGTGTCCTGTTTGCCAGGCAAACGGTACACGCTTTCAGAAAGATATAGCACCAATAATTATGAAAAATCCGCAAATTGAGATTTTGAAGAATGATCTGAGTAACTACAAAACCAAAGCTTCTTCTCTACCCAGTTTAAAGGAAGCAGGCCTTGAAGAATTTGCTAAAAATAATACAGCCACCGGAATGCTTTATTTTATCAATGCGAAAACAAAGAAATTGATCTCAAAAATAAGCTTAGCTTCCGGTGATGAGGAAATCAAACAGGAAATCAAGACTGCTGTTCCCAAAGGATAAAGCTCATAAATAATCAGAAGTATGAAAAAATTTGATGTTATTGTAATTGGAACAGGATGCGGAAGTATCATTGCAAAACGGTGTGCATGCGCCGGAAAGAAAACAGCAATCATAGATTCAAATCCTTTTGGAGGAACCTGTGCTTTGCGAGGATGTGATCCCAAAAAAGTTTTGGTAGGTGGGGCACAAGTTATAGCGCTGAATGAACAGTTGCATGGAAGAGGAATCAGTAAACCAGCAATTGGTTCATGGAAAGACTTAATGAAGTTTAAAGAAGGTTTTACAGAACCGGTACCGGGAAGGAAAGGTGAAGAATTGAAAAATGCCGGTATTGCTACTTTTAATGGAAGGGCCCAATTTATTTCTCCAAATAGTTTGAGGGTGAATGAGGAAGTGTTACAGGCAGAGAAATTTGTGATAGCCAATGGAGCCAGGCCCAGGAAACTTTCTATACCAGGGGAAGATTTACTAATTGATAGTACGCAATTTTTGGAATTGCAGCATCTTCCGGATGACATTTTATTTGTTGGTGGTGGATATATTGCTTTTGAGTTTGCGAATATTGTGGCCAGGTTTGGCGTAAAAGCAACTGTTGTTCATCGGGGAGAATCTCCACTTGAGAATTTTGATGGTGATTTGGTTAAAATGCTGGTGAAGGCCGCTGAGGAGCAAGGTATCCGAATCGTATTAAACACAAACGTAAAAAGTATCACAAAAGAAAATCATCGTTTTTCCATTCATGCAACACAGCAAGGTAAAGAGATAACCTTTACTACTTCACTTGCAATACATTCTGCAGGGCGAACAGCTGATATCGAAGACATGAACCTTGAAAAAATTGGTGTAGAAACAAACAAAAAAGGAGTAGCAGTAAATGATTATATGCAAAGTGTTTCCAATGAATATATATATGCGTGCGGCGATGCCAATGATAAAGGATTCGCATTAACTCCTGTGGCAGCAAAAGAAGCGATCATCGCTTCAGGAAATTTATTAAAAGGTAATCATACAAAAATCAATTACGGCAATGTGCCGTCCAATGTATTTTCTGTTCCTCCTCTCGCAAAAGTTGGACTTACAGAAAAGCAAGCCAGGAAGAATCATTTGAACTGCACTATTAATTTTAAAGATACTTCACAATGGTATTCCTCCAGGCGGTTAAATGAACCGGTGTCAGCATTCAAAGTGCTTATAGATAATGATACTGACCAAATTCTTGGTGCACATCTTTTAGGAAATCATTCAGAAGAAACCATCAATATTTTTGCCCTCGCAATTAATAACGGAATGAAAGCGGATGATCTGAAAAAGACGATTTTTTCTTATCCTACTAACGCTTCTAATGTTGTTCACATGTTGTAACAGGATTTCTTCTATTTATTTTCATCATCCCCGGAATAATTATGCAAGAAAAAATCTATGATATTATTGTTATTGGTGCAGGGTCCGGTGGACTCAGTTGCGGACTTTTCATGAACAAGGCAGGTTTCAAAGTTTTGATGGTTTCCAAATCAGACCGGGATATCGGTGGTGATTGTCTGAATGATGGATGTGTTCCCAGCAAAGCGCTTATTCATATAGCAAAGATTGCACAGAATGCAAAACTCACGAAACGGTTTGGACTAAACGTCACTGGTAATATTGATATTAAAAAGGCAATAGCATATGTGCATGAAAAGCAGGAAGATATAAGAGTGCATGAAAATGCAGCGTGGTTAAGAGAACAGGGAATTGATGTTGGGTTGGGAAATGCTTTTTTCACAGATAAAAATGAAATAGAAGTTGATGGAAAAAGATACCGTGGAAAAAAAATAGTCATTGCCACCGGCTCCACTCCAAAAAAGCTTAAGATTCCGGGAGTAGAACTGGTTAGCTATTACGACAATGAAACCATCTTTCACCTTCCACACTTACCAAATACCATTCTTTTTGTTGGCGGTGGTCCCATTGGTATTGAAATGGCCCAAACTCTAAAAAGGCTTGGCAGTAATGTAATAGTTGTACTCAATAGAAATATGATTTTAAATCATGACGATTCTGAAATCACCAACATACTTTATAAGAAATTAAAAGAAGAAGGCATCGAATTTATTCTAAATGCAGAAATACATTCCTTTACTTCAGCTAACGAAGCGCTGATAAAATGCGAAGATGGCAGTCATAATAATGTTTCTTTTGATGCAGTGTTTGTCGCTATTGGAAGAAAATTAAATCTGGCTGACCTGCAGCCGGCAAATGCAGGAATAGCCATAAAAAACAAGAAACCCGTTCTTAATAAATATCTGCAAACGACTAATAAAAACATTTATGCGGTTGGGGATATTGCGGGCGATCTCCAATTTTCACATGCGGCTGAAATGCATGCACGAATTGTTCTAAATAATTTGTTTTCCCCCATAAAAAAAAGATTGAATAATGACCATATATCCTGGGTTACGTTTACTGATCCGCAGATTGCCACATTTGGATTAAATGAAAAGCAATTGCAGGAAAGAAAAATAAATTATCAAAAACTCGAACAGGATTTTAATGAGGACGACCGTGCAGTGATTGATGATTATCAGTATGGCAAAATGATATTGTTCATAAGTGCTAAAGGTTTTTTGAAAAAGCAAAAAGTTTTAGGTGGAACAATGGTGGCGCCCGACGCAGGAGAAATAATTCAGGAACTTATTTTAGCAAACACTACAGGCATGTCGATTGACAAAATCTTCAATAAAATTTATCCTTATCCTGTGGCGGCACGCATCAATCAAAAAATAATTGTAGAATACAAACAGATGGGACTTACAAAAGGAGTAAAAAAACTAATGCAATTCGCGTTTAAAATTTTCAGTTAATGCACTGGTGGGAAATATTTAAAGAATGGTTTTTAAGCCTGGGCAAAAAATATGGTGTTAACCCTTTTATTTTTGGGAGTATTTATATGGGGGCTATCCCTTTCTTTTTTCTTTGCCTCGCATGGACTATCAAAAATATCAGGAATAAAAAACCGTTTGTTTTGCCTGTTTTACTAACCGGCTTTTTCTTTATATCAGCTTATTTATATTTAATTATTGCAGGAAGAAATATTCCGGCCTGGGTTTATTTATTTATTGGGATAATGGTCCTTTATGGTATCTACTCCACCGTAAAAAAAATCAAAGACAAAACACGCAAGGGGTAATCAGCAACCAGTTTTTTTTTAATCACTTTCCCCCCAAAAAAGGTTTCCTTATTTCAATCATGATTAAAAAATTATCAACAGAAAAGTATCAGTTTAAAAAAAAATTTGCGATTCTCTGTCAGGTTTTAAAGAATGCAACAACTATTCTTTTATAAAACATTTTTTAAAACAAAAAACAAAATCATGAAAACAAAAAAATTAAAATTATCGAATCTGTTAGTTGTTGCTTTACTGGTTGGCGGAATGCTTAGTTTTACCCCGGCAGCACAGGCTCAATCTATTCAACCTGTAACAGTGAAGTCTTCCAAAGGTTTTGATGCAACAATCAATGAAATTAAAAAGGCGGTTTCAGGTGGTGGTATGATGGTATTATCAGAACTTAACCAGGGCAAAGTGCTTTCGATGACCGGGCTTTCAATCAATGCGCATTCTTTTTTTATTGGAAATCCGAATGTTGGTAAAGAAGCCTTTTCAGCAGATCCTTCTGTAGGCCTTGTGATTCCTGTTCGTGTAAATGTGTATGAACAAAACGGCGCCACTTATGTAAATTATTTTAAACCTTCCGATCTTTTTTCTTCGTTTAACAATGCTAAAGTAAAAATGATAGCCGGAAAACTTGATGAAAAGTTGGCGATGATGATGAAGATGGTCTCTATGTAAATTATAAGAAAACCGGGTTGAATCCTTACCCGGTTTTCTCATTTTTTAATGAAAAAAATAATACAATGGATCAGCAAAAAAAGAAATTGTTATTAGTTTTGATTGTGCTTTTCTTAGCCGGTGTTGCACCGAACTTGTTTCCCATATCTCAAACGGGTACCGAAGCATTATCTTCCCTTGCTTCAAAATATTTGATACCTTCTGCAGCGATCATTTTTGCTACAACCGTACTCATTTATTTTCTGAAATATAATAAACTGAATCATCAGATTTACAATGGCATGTTAGCAGGGTTAGTAGCTACTGTTGGATTGGAAATTGTCAGGGAGGTCGGTTTCAGGGTTGGCGGAATGCCAGGAGACCTGCCAAAATTAATGGGCGTTTTATTGCTCGACAGGTTTGCTGAAGGGCCGGGATTTTGGTCAAATGTAGCCGGTTGGACTTATCACTTTTGGAATGGCGCTTGTTTTGGAATCATATTTAGTTTGGTATTTGGCAGGCCTAAAATTTGGGTTGGAATTGTGTATGGTTTTTTCATTGGAATTGGTTTTATGATTAGCCCGGTTACACGCACATTAGGTATTGGCGCTTTCGGGTTTCAATTTAAAGATGGGTACCAGTTTATTACTACAGTTACGCTTGCTCATCTTGCCTTTGGAGCCATTCTTGGAATAATTATTTATAGGATGAATAAAGAAAAGCCGAATATTTTAAAAAGGTTGAAAGACGCATTTGTGAGCAACCAACCTTAATTTTTTTTTCAAAGATGTAAAATAAAAATTGCCACAATTTGTTTGTTTACTTTACCATGGATAATTAATTTTCTTTAAACAATAAAAGTTATACAATGGGTAATCATTATTACAATTCAGAGGATCTTAAAAAGTTTGGAAATGTTGGTGAGCTTCAAAAAAATCTTGCGGACAAATTTTTTGATTATTATGGCGAGGTATTTAAAGACAGTGAACTTACCGCGAGGGAAAAATCATTAATTGCACTCGCGGTGGCACATGCGGTTCAATGCCCTTACTGTATTGACGCCTACAGCAGCGATGCTTTTGAAAAAGGCTGGAGCGAAGCACAGATGATGGAAGCCGTTCATGTAGCCTGCGCCATTCGTGGAGGAGCATCATTGGTGCATGGCGTGCAGATGATGAATAAAGTGAAAGAAATAACGATGTGATATTTCTATTTAAAATTAACCTGGAACCCAAAAGTAATGACAGATAATCTTATAATTAAAGAAAGAAACATTTCATTAAAAGGCCAGCATCAAAAACTGGGAGATGCAACGGAACAACTAAGAATTCTTCAAGAAAAAGAGCCGGGTAAGTCTGAACATATAAGCTTTGAAAAGAAATTAGAAAGTTCCGGTCTTTATCCTTTAAAGCCAACAGGCATCGAAATTTTCCAGGTGAATATCGGGAAAATGTGTAATCAAACTTGTAAACATTGTCATGTAGATGCTGGCCCTGACCGGCAGGAAATAATGACTAAAGAAACGATGCAACTTTGCCTGGATGTTCTTACAAATAATCCGGAGCTTTCAACAATTGATATTACAGGAGGTGCGCCGGAAATGAATCCATACTTTAAATGGTTTGTTGAAGAGATCAAAAAACTAGATCGACATATTATTGTGCGCTGCAATCTTACGATCATTCTTTCCAATAAAAAATATAACGACCTGCCACAGTTTTATAAAAAGAACCAAATCGAAGTCGTTTGTTCACTTCCATTTTATACTCAAAACAGAACCGACCGGCAGCGCGGAAACGGTGTATTTGAAACCAGCATTAAAGCATTAAAAATGTTAAATGATGAAGGTTATGGAAAAGAAGGTAGTGGACTTATTTTAAATCTTGTTTACAATCCCGCCGGTGCTTTTCTTCCTCCATCGCAAAGCGCATTGGAACTCGAATATAAAGAAGCATTATTTAAAGAGTATGGAATCAGTTTTAATAATCTTTTTACAATTACTAATCTCCCGATAAGCCGGTTCCTTGATTACCTGATAAAAAGTGGTAATTATGAAATGTACATGGAAAAATTGATTGCTGCTTACAATCCTTTTGCAGCAGCAAATGTTATGTGCCGCAATACGATTTCTGTTGGCTGGAACGGAAATTTATACGATTGCGATTTTAACCAAATGCTTGAATTGAAAATAAATAACGAAAGAAATCATATCAGCAATTTTAAGCTGGATGAACTTAACAGGCGAAATATTATTACCGGGCAACACTGCTTTGGATGCACAGCAGGAGCAGGTTCGAGCTGTGGTGGAGCAGTTGCCTAATATAAATGCTATGTCTTATTTAGAAACAACAAAAAATATTTATAAAGAAGCAGCTAAAAAACCTCAATTGGGTTTATGTTGTACAACAACGCCCATTTGGCTTTTGCCAGGATTATCTATTCCCAAAAGAATGATGGAAATGAACTATGGATGTGGAAGTACAGTTAACCAGGCAGATTTAATTAATAATCCCAAAATTTTATATGTGGGTGTAGGAGGAGGAATGGAATTGTTGCAATTTTCATATTTCAGTCGTCAGAATGCCGGAGTTACGGGTGTGGATGTTGTGGATGAAATGTTGCAAACCTGCAGAGAAAACCTTACTGAAGCGGAAAAACAAAATCCGTGGTTTCATAAAGAGTTTGTAAATCTTTTAAAAGGGGATGCGCTTAATTTACCAATGGATGATAATAGTTTCGATGTGGCTGCGCAAAATTGTTTGTTTAATATATTTAAACAAGACGATCTTAAAAAGGCTCTCAGCGAAATGTACCGTGTATTGAAGCCACACGGACGGTTAATATTATCTGATCCTGTATGTGACCAGCAAATGCCACAAAATCTATTGGAAGATGAAAATTTAAGAGGACTGTGTTTAAGTGGCGCGCTACCATTGAATGAATATATAAAAATCGTTACCAATATTGGTTTTGGAACTATCGAGGTGAGAGCCAAACGTCCTTATCGTATCCTTGATCCTTCCCATTTTGAAACAAAGGAATTAATATATATTGAAAGTATCGAAATCTGTGCGATTAAAGATCCGATGCCACCTGACGGGCCTTGTGTTTTTACAGGAAAGACTGCGATTTATTATGGGAATGAAGAATATTTTGATGATGAAAAAGGCCATGTTTTATACTTAAACCAACCACTTTCAATTTGCGATAAGACTGCCAGATCCCTGGCATCATTGAAGCGGAAAGATCTTTTTATTTCCGACAGCACCTATTTTTATAATGGTGGTGGATGTTGTTAAAAAATTCAGCACTTGTAATTTGATTACGGAAACATTGATTAAAAGTTTCTTGCGGAATAATCCTTGTGGCAAATTTATTTATCAGGTTTTTTAAAAATTCCCGACTAATTGATTTTAATCTAAAAAACTTTAAGTAATGGAAAACAAATTTGGAAATGCAGTTCTGGCTGGTTTTATAGCCACAATTGTAATGACAATCGTAATTTTTTTAGCACCTATGATGGGGCTTCCTAAAATGAACATACCTCAAATGCTTGCCGGGATGCTCGGTGTTTCAGTGGTGATTGGCTGGATTATGCATTTTATGATCGGGCTGATCTTTGCTTTTGTTTACGTTTATTGGTTCAATCCTGCCGTTCACATCGATAGCAAAGCAGGTAAAGGATTGGTTTATGGAGTGGTTGTGTTGGTTTTTGCAATGATTATGATGTTCTTAATGATCCGCTTAATGCTGCTTCCACAAGGAATGATGGGCAATATGGGTTTAATGCTTCTTGGAGCTCTAATAGGACACCTTGTTTATGGATTGTTCGTAGGCTTAATCGTACCCAATCCTGTCGCATCCGGGGATTCCCTGCAACATAATTTCCAGAGTTCGTAGGCTTCTTAGATATTTTCATTGCCGTAACTATACTTCTCATTTGATATGGTTACCGCAGTTATTTAGCCTTCTTTTGGTGAAATATTGCAAGCATTTATAGCTGCTATCACGATGTGTCCGGCATAACGGTTTGTTTAGTTGCAAAGAACATACATAAGGACTTCCATAGTAACGGTAATGGTTAAACGAATATTACAGTAAACCAACTTTTAAAATAAATTTTTATTCTGTAAATCCATTAACCGTTTTTTTCTTTGTAATAAGGCTTAGCCATACAAAGGCGATTATAGCCGCTATTACAGAAGCAGTGAGCACGGCTATTTTCGATTGGTTGATTATCTCTGTATCACCAAAAGCCAGCAGGCTAACAAAGATGGATATGGTAAAGCCAATGCCTGCTAATATGCCAACGCCAAACAGGTGTTTCAAGCGAAGATCTGAATGAAGGCTACCCATACCCGATTTAATGGCTATAATGCCAAACAGGAAAACACCTAACGGTTTCCCGACTACCAGTCCCGAAAGGATGCCGATACTATTGTGCGTGGAAAGACTTTCCATAAAATTTCCATTGAGCGCAATGCAGGTATTCGCTAAAGCAAAAAGGGGAAGTATCACAAAGGCAACCGGCTTATGCAATCTGTGCTGAAGAATTATCGCCGTTGAATTTTCATCGTCTTTTTTGAAAGGAAGGACAATGGCTAACAACACGCCGCTTATCGTAGGATGAACTCCCGAATGAAGCATAAAGTACCACATGATAATGCCACCGGCCAGGTACATAAAAATGTTTTTAATCCCTCTCCTGTGTAACACCCATAAAATTATAAACACCAACAAAGCTATGCCGAGATGTAGCCAGCCAATGCTGCCTGTGTAAAAAACAGCAATAACAATAATGGCACATAAATCGTCCACCACAGCTATGGCTAATAAAAGCATCTTCAATGCAAAGGGCGCTCTTTTACCCACCAAGGATAAAATGGCGAGCGCAAATGCAGCATCGGTTGCCATGGGTATTCCTGCACCCGCCTGGGTAGCTGTACCATAATTAAACAACGCATGAAAACCTGCAGGAACCAGCATGCCACCGATGGCAGCAAAAATGGGCAACAATGCAGTTTTAATATTGTTAAACTGCCCCTCTGTAAATTCACTTTTTAGCTCGAGGCCGATTAACAAAAAGAAGAAAGCTATAAGCCCGTCGTTTATCCAATGCACAATCGATCCGCCGGCAAGGGTAAAATTCCAAATTTGGAGATAGCCTTCGCCAAGGGCTGAATTGGTGATAACCAGGGATAAAACGGTGCAAAGAATCAAAATAAAACCTCCGGCTTTTTCGCTTGATAAAAACTCGCTGACTATGTTTAAAAGTTTCATAATTTTTTAATTTTTTAGAATTGAGGGTGATTCATTGTTGAGAATTGGCAACCTTCCAAAGGTTGGCAACCCTTATTAACTATTCAATAATTTAATTGAATAGTAGTTGAAAAGATACTAAATTTGTACCTGAAAACTATTTTAAAAATGGCAGCATCGTCTATAAAAGAACAGGTTTACCAGGAACTTTCACGGGTTACACATGCTATCTCCAACTCCAAGCGGATGGAATTGATTGATGTCCTTTCCCAAAAAGGCTACTCCGTGGAAGAACTTTCGAAGGAGATTGCAATGTCTATAGCGAGTACCTCACAGCACTTGCAGGTGCTGAAATCGGTAAAGCTGGTGGAAACACAACGCCAGGGCAACTTTATTATTTACAGCATTACTGATGATAGTGTGTTACGTCTTATTTCAGCCGTTAAAGAATTGGGTTACCGCAAGATTGCCGAAATAGAAAGGCTTATCGGCGATTTTAAAGCTGATAAAAATATTTTGGAATCCATTACAATTGATGATTTAATGGCAAAGAGCAAAAAAGAAAAGGTAATGTTGATTGATGTAAGGCCCGAAGACGAGTTTAATGCCGGCCATATTCCTAATGCAGTATCCATTCCTCTTTCGCAGTTGAAAAAAAGACTGAAGGAATTGCCCAAAAACAAAACCATTATAGCCTATTGCCGCGGTCCATTATGTATAATGTCGGCTGATGCAGTAAAACTTCTCCACCAAAAGAAATTCAAAGCCATTCGTATGGAAGATGGTTTTGTAGAATGGAAATTAAAGCAGCAGAACATCCCGAAAAATTAAAAATATGAAACCGGTTATATTAATTCTTGGCGGGGGAACAGGCGGTTTAATGACAGCGCATTTTCTCCATAAAAAATTGGGCAGCAGTTGTCGCATTATTGTTTTTGAAAAAGAAGAGAAGAATGTCTTTGCTCCTTCGCTGCTCTGGCTAATGGTAGGTAAAAGAAAAACTAAAGATGTCTATCGTTCTACAAAACGGGTAGCGAAGAAAGGTGTTGAATTGGTATCAGGAAACATCGAAAAGATTAATCCTGAACTTAAATCAATACAGGTCAATGGGAAAGAATATAAAGGTGATTATATAGTTATTTCATTGGGTGCGGATCAAAAAGTCGTAAACAACCTTTCTGGAAAAGGATTTGATTTTTTTACTCTTAATGGCGCTGATCTTTTTTATGATGCGCTGCAACATTTTAACGGTGGTAAAATTGCTGTTCTCATATCATCGCTTCCCTTTAAGTGTCCGGCTGCGCCTTATGAAGCTGCTATGCTTATTGAAAATGCGATACGCCGTAAAGGTATGCATGATAAAACAGAAATAGCTGTTTATACACCAGAGTCCATGCCTATGTCGGTTGCAGGTAAAGAACTTGCAGGTGCAGTAGAACAAATGCTTGAAAAAAAGGGCATAAAATACTTTCCTGAACATCAGTTTACTGAGGCAGATTTCAAAACCCTGACTTTCACAAATGGCAATAGTTATTCGTTTGACCTTCTTGCTTATACTCCCAAACATATTTGCCCTGAAATAATTGCCAATAGCCTATTGGTGGGTAAATCCGGATGGATTGAAGCAAACCGGAACACAATGGAAACCAATTTTTCCAATGTTTATGCCATAGGTGATATTACGTTTATCCCATTGGAATTAGGTAAGCCTTTACCGAAAGCAGGAGTATTTGCTCATTATCAGGCTGAGGTAGTCGCAAACAATATTGCTGAAAAAATTAAAGGAGGTACCAATATGAAAACCTTTAATGGCTCAGGTCAATGCTTCCTTGAAATGGGTGATGGCAAAGCAGGGTATGCCGGAGGAAATTTTTATGGTTCGCCTTTGCCGCTTGTGAAAATGAAGAAGCCGGGCTATTGGTGGCATTGGACTAAAGTAATGTTTGAAAAATACTGGTTCTTTAAATACTTCTAAAATTAATAATCATGGAAATTAAAATCCATTTTACATTTAATTGGGCAGCCTCAAACGGGTTTCGGGAAAGGAAGTTTTGTAATCTTAAATCAATTAAAATCTAAAAATAAAAACAATGATGCATTATCCATATTGGCGAATGGGATGGGGAATGTGGTTTATTCCGCTTCTTGTTATCCTCGTAATTTATCTACTGATAAAAAATAATTCCCAAACCAAAAGCGAACAAGGTTCTGAAACACCAATGGAAATTTTAAAAAAGAGATATGCCAAAGGGGAAATCACCAAAGAACAATTTGAAGAAATGAAAAAAGATATTTCTTAAATACGGTGTTTATCAGGAATCAATTAGCAATTAAACCAGGAACCCGTATTAAAAAATGATTTAAAAGAATAAAAAATAATTTTTTATAACAAATAAAACAAGGAGGTTAAAATGGAAAATTTAAACAATGTCAATCTTAAAAAAGTAATGGATTTTGGTGAACAAATTAAAAGTGATCCTTCCAAAGCAAGAAACACACAGGTTATTGAAGGCAATTGGCTGTTTGAGCCGGGAGGCCCGCAATTTGAGGCATCAATCAATTTTGAAGGAGGGAAAACTGTTTTCCAGGTTGACAACCCCACGTTCATGGGTGGCGAAGGCAACTTGCCCGGGCCTATGCACTATTGTTTTTTTGGGCTGGCTTCGTGTTACACCGGCACATTTGCTACTATGGCTGCTATGCTTGGCATCCGGCTAAAAAAACTTTCAACAAGGGTGGAAGCGGATATTAATTTTTCACGTGTTTTTGGTGTGGGAGAACAACCCATAATGGAAGAAGTTCGGGTGACACTTTTGGTGGAGAGCGATGAAGAGGAAGAAAAAATTAAAGAAGCAGAAAAACTGGCCATTGAACGTTGCCCGGTAGTATTTACTCTTAAAAATCCGGTTAAGCTAATACCGGCAATGGAAATAACCAGGTCATAAGGTTGCGGTTTTTGTTATGAACAAATAGCCTGCGCCTAAAATAATAGGCCATGTTCCTGTTACCAGTTATTCACTAAACCGGATAATGATTTATTACGAATTCATCTGGCAACAAATAAAAAAATAAACAATGAAAATTCTATTTATTATCAACGATGCTCCTTATGGAACCGAAAAAGCGTACAATGCTTTACGTATAGCCAATCAGCTTAACAAAGAACATCCGGATGTGGAAGTTAGAATCTTCCTGATGGCAGATGCGGCTAATTGTGCTATTGCCAACCAAAACACACCCAACGGTTACTACAACATAGAACGTATGTTGAAGCTATCGTTAAATAAAGGCGCTAAGGTAAAAATATGTGGAAGCTGTGCCGAAGCAAGAGGATTGAAAAACATACCGTTGATTGAAGGTGCAGAAATCAGCACCCTTGCCGAACTTACCAATTGGGTGATTGACATCGATAAGGTATTAACATTCTAGGACAATGCGGATGAAAGAAAAAGGCAATATTCCGCTACTGATAGATAAAGATTATTCTTCACCATCTGTATTCCTTCCTGAAAATTTATTAAGAGAAGCCAGGAGGCAGAAATCTATTCCGAAGTGCAATGTGCCGGAGATTTGTGTTTTAGACCCTGATGGCGACTTAGCAGATTACTTACTCCAAAATGGGGAAGCAGTAAAAAATAAATGCTGGGCCTGTTATCATTCAAATTTGTATAGCTTTAAAATAGAAGGTGCAGAAATAGGCATCATTCCACGTATTGTTGGATCTTCTTATGCTGTATTGGTTGCGGAACAATTATTTGTTTCCGGTTGTAAGCTCCTGATCAGTGTTACCTCAGCAGGAATAATTAAACAACCAGAAAATGCAAAACGATTTACATTAATAACATTTTCGGTTCGGGATGAAGGTACCAGCTATCATTATTTATCGGCGGATAAACCAGCCCTTTTAAATGATGATCTTTTTAAATCGTTAAACAATTACAGTGATAGTGAAAATTGTCCATACTTTAATGGCACCAGTTGGACAACAGATGCGCCTTACAGAGAAACACAATCAGCTATTGACAAAATGAAAAAACAAAATATCACTTGTGTAGAAATGGAGGCATCAGCTTTATATGCTTTATCTGCGGTTAAAAATTATCCTATCATTTGTTTTGCCCACTTAACCAATTCAATGGCTCAACAAGATGGTGATTTTGAGAAAGGGGAAGCTTTCGGGAGCCTTGATACTTTAAAGCTCATTTCTTATGTATTAAAAATTCTTCCCGCAAAATATTTAGAAGATGAAGAAGGCACAATTAGGAGTTAAGGTGCTATCCGTAATACTATAAAACGTGAAGGAGAAAAATCTAAATATATGATTAAAACGATTTTTGATACTTATGGCAGAGTAATATTGATAAGTATTTTTATAATTCTATTTATAGTTGAAAGCTAAATTTCAATTACGAAAAAGAGTTCGGAACAGGTGGAAAAGCGATAAAGCGTAACGGAACAGTAAACGGATATTTTTCGGCATTTGTTAATTTTATTTAAGTATTTGCTTAAATAATAAATTTAGTATTATATTTGTTAAAAATAAAAAATATTATGAACACTTGTATTCGTTTATATGCCGACCCGGTTCAGATAAAAGCCTGTAAAGAAAAGGTAGAAAATACAACAAATGCTTTCTCTCAAATGTCGGCTGTATTATCGTTAGCTGCCAATGAGGTAAGGCTTAAAATCCTTTACCTGCTGGAAGAAGAAAAAGAATTATGCCCCTGTGATTTAAGTGATATACTCGGCATGAGCATCCCTGCTATTTCTCAGCACCTACGCAAAATGAAAGATGGCGGCATCATTCAGTTTCGCAAAGAAGGACAAACGATTTATTATTCATTGAAACCCGAACATTTAAAAATGCTTCGCTCTTTGTTTAAATATGTGAATGAATTAAATGCAAAAATGGAATTAGTATGAGATAAACGAATCAGCTTCAGGGTAACTTTATAAGATATTGGCAAATCGTAAATAAAAAACATTAGTTATTGAAAACAAAACATCATGAACACTACAAAAAAACCATCAAAAAAGGGCCTTTACGCGGCCATTGCAGGTACAGTGTTGGCGGCATTGTGTTGCGCCACTCCTATCCTTGTCATTACATTGGGCGCAGTTGGCTTAGGCGCTTTTACACCTTACCTGGACTATGTATTAATGCCGGCGTTGATCATATTAATTATTGTTGCCTGGGTTTCTTATACGCGTTATAAAAAGGCTTGTACCAGGTGCGAAATTGATCAAAGGCAAATCCAGTAATAAACTATTAAAAATGAAATCGTATGACTCAGCAAAATGTTTCTACAAAAGTTGAAAAAACATCAAAAGGAATTATCGGAGCCGGTCTGTTAACCGCTTTTGCAGCGTCCTTATGTTGCATTACCCCGGTACTGGCTTTGTTCAGTGGGGCTACAGGCATTGCTTCCACTTTTTCGTGGATGGAACCTTTTCGTCCCTACTTAATCGGGCTAACCATTGCGGTATTGGCGTTTGCATGGTATCAAAAATTAAAACCCAAAAAAGCGGAAATAGATTGTGCCTGCGAAGCGGAGGAGAAACCATCTTTCTGGCAAAGCAAAAAGTTTTTGGGCATCGTAACTGTACTGGCATTTCTGCTGATGGCCTTTCCCTCTTATTCAAAAATATTTTTTCCAAAAACTCGTGCAACACAGGTGATGGTAGTGGATAAAAATAACCTGCAGCAGG
>DAHXOZ010000160.1 GCA_027364635.1 bacterium
AACATCTTCCAAAATGTAATTTACCAATCCTCCAAACTGTGCGCCGAATTGCAACGAAGCCGCGCCTCTTACCAGTTCAATTCTTTTTACGGCTTCCATCGGCGGAATGTAATACGCTTCATTATATCCATACACGTCGGCGCTTATGTTATAACCATTTTGCCGTGTATTCATCTCAATACTTTGAGTCGGGTTTAATCCCCGGGTTGCAATTCCATTTGCCGTAAAGCCACTGCTTTCTGTTTCAACAATGTTTAATCCCGGAATTCTTCCCAAAATTTGTCGCGTGTTATTGATCGCTTTATTGGCATCCAGGCTATCCACAATAATTACTTCAGTTTTCTTTCCGGCGTAAATAATTCCATCTTCTGATTCCAATAAATGTCCTACCCCATTTACGGTTTTGTAACCTTTTACAATTATCTCCTTCAAAGTCTTCACAGAATCATTATCCTGCGCCATACCCTTTGAGAAAAGAAGCAAGGAAATTGCGGAAACAACTATTCTTTTTATTTTCATTTTTTACAGATTTTAATTTCTGCAAAAAAAGTGTGAAGGCTACCGAATCATTTTCGAAATCGGGAAAAGCAATTTTCGAAATCGGGAAAAATTATTTTGCATTAATGAAGAAGTTGCGAAATAAAAATTTTCACTTTTTCCTTGTTTACTATAAATAAAAAAAACCTCCAACCGGAGGTTTTTAAATCGATAGAAATAATTAAAAAGATCATTTTCTTCCGCCGCCAATTACCGCTCCAATCTTGAGGCCCAGGTATCCCATTTTATCCCCCACAAAATTATATTCTACGCCTAACCGCAAATGGCCGTATTCAAAACCACCACGGGTCATAAAGCCAAATTTAGAACTAACAGGGATAGAATTTACCCCTGAAATATTGCTGTTAAGATCCACACTGGCAAAAGTGTAAATACCCGCCCCGGCTCCCAGAAACGGCCTGAATTTTTTTTCGGAAAAATAATAATCGCCTGTTGCGATGTAAGAATAGTTGGCTTTGGCATTTCCAGATGACCCATTTTTGTCAAGGTTTGCCATTACTGCCGCTTCCATACGAATACCTACAGAAAGATCATTCATTACAGCATATTTTGGCTCTATCGCAAACAATACACCGGCTTTGGTTCCAGGGCCTGAAACTTGTGGAGAAGCATAACCGAGGCTCACATCCACTTTAAACTTTTTGAAAGTTACGGTAGGTTTTGAGTCTTGCGCGTGGAGGCTTAATGAGGCCATAAAAAATAACGCAGTCAGAATTAATAGTTGCTTTTTCATTTTGTTTTGTTTTGTTTAGTAATTATATGATTTTAAAGAGTTCTTTTACCTGATACGGTTACAGTTATCCCATTACTATCTTTAAATGTACCGGTGATAGCATCTCCATTTAGTGTACCTATATAAGTAGTACCATTTTCCAGTAATTTTCCATCAGAAGAAATGGAGCCATCGAAATGATCAATACTTGTATCACCGTCTTTTCTATCTATGCCACCAAATCGCAAAAGCTTGCGGGATAGCAAAAGATTAAACGTCCCTTTTTCAGGTTTTGTTGTAGAATAAGTGCCTTCAAAACTTTCAATCAATGCAGTAGAAGTTTCTTTTGCCAGGGTAAATTGTGCAGATGGATGACCCGGAATATCTGACGAAGTAACCGAAGGGTTGCCACCATCCTGGTCTACTTCAAAAGTGATGGTAACAGGAGAACCGTTCAACATTCCTGTAAAAGGAGCTACATAAGGAACTCCCGAACTCCAGGTAATATCGGAGGTAAGGACTACAGTTATTCCATCAATAACCATGGTAGCTGTAATGGTATTGCTGCTATTTAAAACATCAAACATAATAGTTCCGGTAGAGCCGATTACCACTCCTTTATAAACCCCCTTACTGCTTGCATCATTTGCAGCTACAGCGTCAGGAGTTGTTTTGCAGGAAGCACATGTATAAGAAGAAGCAGATGAAGTAGTGTCTTTTTTGCATGCCGTCAAAAAGTACACGAAAGAAAATAGTAATAAAGCCGAATAAATGGGTTTCATAATAATGCGGTTTCGTTAGTAATAAAATATTTACGATGTAAACGTATAAAAAGTAGAATGCACTAAAAATGTGAAAATAGTAGTAGAGGATAAATGCGGGGACGATTAAAGCAAGCCCGTTTTTTTCAAGGCTTCGCTGCGGGAGTTTACCTGAAGTTTTCCATAAATATTCCTGATGTGAGTACGAACGGTATCCTCGCTTATAAATAATTTTTGACCAATTTCTTTATACCGGTAGCCTTTGGCAAGCAGTTGAATAATTTCCTGTTCACGCTGACTGAGTGAATGGAAAGATTCATTATGTGCATTTACCTGCTGTTGAAAGGCCACTAATACTTTCCTGGCAATCTGGCTGCTCATCGGTGATCCGCCGCAATCCAGATCCACTATTGCTTCTATTATTTTTTCAGGCGTTGTATTTTTCAGAAGGTAACTGGCAGCCCCGGCTTTAATGGCTTTAAAAATATTTTCAGCATCATCAAAATTGGTGAGCATCATACATTTTAATTCAGGATAGCGCGCTTTCAACCTGTATAAACACTCGATGCCACTCATTCCGGGAAGTTCAATATCAAATAAAACCATATCCGGTTCCTTCAACTCAAGAGCCTTGCATCCGTCTTCTGCATTCCTGTACAACATTATTTCTGTTTCAGGAAAGGCGCCGCCCACTATCTCAGCCAGGTAACTTAATACGGTGGAATTATCTTCAATTATGGCCATTCTTTGAATACTCATATTTCAAAATTCGATGAAAGAATCTATAATTGAAATGTTATTAAAGTAGTATTTAGCCCTTTAAAGGGATACTGAAACTAACTTCAGTTCCCGCATCAGACGAAGTGATTTTTGAACAGCCTTGAAGCAGCCCGGCGCGAAAAACATAATTCTTCATCCCATGGCCGCGGGAGATTTTGTTTACATCAAATCCGCAACCATTGTCTTTAACCTCAATTTCAAGCTGATCGTTATCTATCATCATTTTTACTGAAATGAAAGAAGCGCCACTGTGTTTTATTGCATTGTTCAAAGCTTCTTTTACCAGCATCAAAATGTTTTTTCTTTTTGAATTAAGAATATCAATATCGGGGTAATCTTCAGGCAACTGAATTTCATATTCCTTTCCCCAATAATCAAGCAATTTTGTGGTTTGTTCGCGCAGGTAAGAAATCATGCCTGACAAACTATCAAACTCAGGATTCATTGCCCAAATGATTTCACTCACATTTTCAATCAACTGTTTAGAGGTTATTGAAATATCATTTAGCTCTCCTGCAGGAAATACACCTGTTTTACTTCTTCTTTTTGCAGCCTCGCTCATCAGCGATATTTGCGTAAGCCCGGCTCCAAGATCATCATGCATTTCTTTTGAAATTCGTTGTCGTTCGTCTTCAAGCACCTTTTGTTTTTCCAGTAAACGAATTTTCTTTTTCAATTTATATTGCGAAATTTTCCGGGTGATAAAAATGATCAGGAAAAGAATTACCGCCGCCATTAAAAGCCGAAACCACCAGGTGCTGTAAAATGGAGGAAGAATGGTGATGGTCAATAAAGCTTCATCGCTCAGTACATTATCCGAATTAGCTGCCATCAGGCGAAAAGTATAGGTCCCCGGCGGAATATTTGCATACCTTACCTGGTGGGTATTTTGTTCGGTTGACCACTTTTTTTCAAGTCCTTCCATTTTAAATTTATAAAGAATCCTGTCAGGATTGCTGAACTCGAGCCCGATGAATTTAATGGTGATCGTATTGTTATCATAAGTAGTGGTAAGCGTTTTGAGAAAACCAGGAGCAATTTTTTTTCCGTAAGAAGAATCGTTTATTTTTAAATCAGTAATAGCCACTTTGGGTTTATTCAAATTAGCAGAAACATTTTGGGGCAGAAACCAGTTAACTCCATGAATACCGCCGAAAAAGAGATAACCATTTGAAGCCCTGGCATAAGCTCCCGTATTGAATTCATTACTTTGCAAGCCATCTTCTTTGGTATATCCTTTAAAAGAAACATCGGGGAGAGGCGCACCTTTTTTATAAGAAATAAAACCACGTGCAAGACCTTTATTGGTGCTTACCCACAATTCATTTCCTGATAGTAGAATTGCATAAATATATTCGTTTAAAAGCCCGTTTCTTTTATCATAGAATTTATATTTCCCGGTGGGCAAATGATAAGCAAGTAAACCCATTTGAGAAGCCGCCCACAAAATCTTATGGGTTTTATCCTCTACAAGGCAACGGAATCCATTGTCAGCAAATTGATTTGAAAACTTATCCTCAATTTCTGAAGAATTTACTTTCAGCAAGCCATAATACATGGAGGAAGCCCATAATGAGCCATCAGAAGTTCTCAAACTTTCCATTATTCCCTGCCGTAAAATTTGTTTGAATTGAACATTTTTACCAAGGTCTGTTGTATAAACCTTGTACAGCCCCGATGTGGCGGCTACCATAAGAAAGCTATCATCCACGCTCACCTGGTTTATCAAAGGAGTTCTATTATAAGCGCTTGTGGGCATCGGGTGAAAAAAGTATTGTTGTTTTTCTTTATTGTAGGCAATCAGGCATCCATCGTAACCAATCCAATAAATACCCTGCTTATCTTTGGTGATAGCATAAACAACATCTCCCAGTTTATGAAATTTTTTATTGTGAGGAAGATTCAGTGGCACCGCTACTGAAGTTTTGGGATCTAATAAAAAGATTCCTTTTTTAAAAGTGCCCAGCCAAACTTTTCCATCACTGTCACAAAAAACACTTTTAATATATAAAGAATTTGCAGTAAAACCGGACTCACCTGTGGGAAAAATTTTGAAAGTTGGCGGATGAAGATCAAATTTAATAATGCCACCACCTTCTGTGCCGATCCACAATAAATTTGATTTATCGACATAAAGGCAACGAAGTTCAAGAATATTTTGCGAACCTGACAATTTACTGATGTCGCCGGCATACCTCATTTCTTTATCGTGTGCAGAGGCATAATATAGTTTTCCATCAATAGTCCCACACCAAATTTTCCCGTTATTATCGGCAGCAATAGAGATATAAATTCCTGATTTTGAAAAATGATTTTTTAGTTTTTTAAGGTTAAGATTGTTGTCAATAAGAAAAACCGTACTCCCATTCATTGCCCACAATTTTCCATCAGAGCCAATGCAAATTTTATCGAAGCCTACACCTTTGAAGTACGATTTCCATGTGCCCGTATTTTTATTAAACCGGTAGATGCCGTTCGAAGAAGTAATCCAGATATTTCCTCTCTTATCGTCCATGCTTTGAGGATTCACGAACGATTTATTTCCTGATTTTTCTTCAGGAAGATTAAATTTTTTAAAAAAAATTTTTACATAATTGTAGCTGTATAAATACTCGGCAGGCGTAATAAACCAAATTGTATTTTGAGCAGTATCAAGAGAAGAAATTATTTTATTTCCCGGCGAACGAACATTATTTATAAGGGGAACTATTTCGGTAAACGTCTGCGTCGTCTGGTTAAATTGAACAAGGTTCCTTTCGGTACTAAACCAAAGATGGTGAAGATTATCTTCAACCATTTGATTGTTTATGGTGAAGCCTTTTAGACTGTGAACAGATTGCTGTGATGAATTTTTATAAATCACAAACTCCCGGCCATCGTACCGGTTCAATCCGTCTCCGGTTCCTATCCATAAAAACCCTTCCGAATCTTCGCAGATAGAATAAACCGAATTTTGAGACAGCCCGTTTTCAGAATTAATGACAACCATCTTATTCAATGGTTGTGCATTTGTTACGAGATTCGTTAAAATCAAAATTATTCCGCAGCAATTGGCCGAAATACAATTTAACCTTCTCATTAGTTATGGAAATAAGCAATAAATATACATTTAAATATAAAAAAAATATTACTTATAATTTATGGTAAGCATAAAATAAAAATCTCCGTTTTTTGTTCGTTTACCGGAAAAAATAAAAAAACCTCCGGCCAGGGAGGTTTCAAAATAAGATGGAAAGCGCTTATGGTTTCAAAATAAATTTCGCGTTGATGTTGGAAGAAACCTGGATCTTTTCAAAATCAATTTTTGGCAAATCCTGGGCTGAATTTTGTTTTTCATAAAGTACAATGCCAGCCTGTCTTTCCATCGGATGTACCATATACACTTCATTATCCGAAATAAAAATCGCAGGCCCCACTTCCTGTTTCAATGGCTTTGTCAATGCAAGTGCCCGTGCTTTGGCATTTTCCATCGCTTTTGTCCGCATCAGATTTTTCATTTCTTCCATTCGTGAATAATCAACATGATCAATAGCACTGTTTGAAATTCCAAGATCTTCCAATTTCATAAATACTTTGCTGGCAGTAACGGCATCGCTCACTTTCAACATGTATTCTTTGGATTTCAATACTGCTTTTCCCCTCAAAAAATAATTTTTAAAATTGCTTGAAATGTCGCTGGTAGTAAGATTTTTTTCTACATCGATTCCCATCGCTTTTAACGCTTCAAACATTTTGCGCTCGAGTTCTTCTACTGATGTTTTGTTTTTGGTGTCTGCTTCAGAAATTTCAATCTTAATGAAGATTTCATCGGGAGTAACCATTGTATCTGCGCTTCCTGCCACTTCAATATAAGGCTGATCAATAAAGGTTTTCGTTTGCGCTTTGCCTGCAAAAAACAAGAAAGCGAATAAAGCGATTAGAGAAATTCTTTTCATAAAAAATAGTTTTAGAATGTAAAAATTTTAATAAATATAACGTTACTGGTAAGACGCAATTCTTTTGAAAATATAGTTAACTTTCTGTTATTTAAAAATCAGGGAAATTTATTCGTTTACTGCAGATGAAATAAAATCAAATTGTCAAACGATCTTCACATCAAAAACTTTTTCAAAATTTCTTTTTACTTTTTCTTTCGCATCTTCAAAATCTACTTTATGTCCCAGCTCCTTTTCGATTGATGTCACTTGTTTGTTAACAATGCCACAGGGAATGATGTTATTAAAATAACTGAGATCGGTGTTTACGTTTAAGGCAAATCCGTGCATCGTAATCCAGCGGCTGCAACGGATTCCCATTGCGCAAATTTTCCTTTCGCTTCCCGAAATGCCCGGATCAATCCAGACGCCCGTTTCGCCTTTGCTCCTGTCTCCTTTAATTCCATATTCACCAATAGTTAGAATGATCACTTCTTCGAGGCTGCGCATATATTTGCCTATATCTGTATAAAATTTTTCAAGGTCTATAATCGGGTATCCAACTATTTGTTGCAACCCATGAAAAGTAATGTCACCGCCACGGTTGGTTCTGAAAAATTCAATTTCCATTTTTTCCATTTCATCTTCACTCATCAATACATTTTCCATGTGGCCACTTTTTCCTAATGTATACACCGAAGGATGCTCACAGAAAAGAAGATGGTTAATAGTTGAAGATTGCTGATTGTGGGGTACTGGCTGCTCATCGCCAATTGCTGATTGCGAAATCATTGCTTTTCTGGCTTCTGATTTTATTTCCAGGTTATTTTTAACCAATTCCTCCTGGTACTCCCACGCGGCTTTATAATTAATTACCCCTAAGTCCTCAAAAATGATCTGCTGTTTTTCCAATGCAAAGATTTTAATTTGCAAAGATAAAGAGAGATGAGTTTAGAGTTTAGAGTTTAGAATTATGAATTATGAATGAAGAAGAATTACTAGAGCAGG
>DAHXOZ010000161.1:0-4679 GCA_027364635.1 bacterium
ACAACTCATGCGTCAAAAAAATCACATATCGAAAATACGCGTGGGTATTTTAATTTTTTTTCTTTTCCCTTTTCGGTGTTTTTCGCAGGATATTTCAGGGGTTTGGGTAGGAAATATGTATAATGATACTACTCAACAAACCATTCACTACGAACTTGCCATAAATGATGTAAACGGAAAAACAAGTGGTTTTTCACATACTACTTTTGTAATTGACAGTGTAAAAAATATTGGTGTAAAAGAAGTAAAGATTAAACTAAAAAAAGATCGCGTTTTTGTTGAGGATGAAAAATTTGTTTATGATAATTATACAGAGCCTCCTGCTAAGGGAGTAAAAATGTATTCATTTTTAACGCTTTCTCACAATGATTCCTCTGAAGTCTTAGCTGGTACGTGGCGAACCAATGCTACACGGGAGTATAATCCGCTTACCGGTAGTATTTTTCTTGAGAAGAAAAAGAATGTTCAACCCGAACAAACGATTATCGTAAAAAAACTGATAGATCTTAAGGCAGTTGCAGGAACAAGTAGCAATTGCCAATGCACAAAAAGCCAAAGAAGATTCAATACGGAAGTTGCAGGAACAAGTAGCAATTGCCAAACAACACGCAGAGCAAGACAAAGAAGAGTTAGCGGGCCTACAACAAAGGCAGGAAAAACTTGCTAAGGCTGGAAAAGCCGAAGAAGAACTCACTAAATCCAGGAAAGCCTATCCAACAGCTGCCGCTGAAATTTCAAAGCGGAAATTGGAAACGATACGAACTGTAGACATAACGCAGGACAGCCTTGTTTTCTCTCTTTACGATAACGGAACAGTTGATGGAGATACCGTAAGTGTTTTGTTAAATGGCCAGGTAATTATGCCGCGTGTAGGTTTACTCGTAACTGCAACCAGTAAAACGATATACCTTACTCCCGAAATGGGCGACTCGATTTCTGTGGTTATGTATGCAGAAAACTTAGGAAGTATTCCACCCAATACTGGATTATTGGTAATTCACGACGGCCCGAAAATTTACGAGATCCGTTTTAGTGGCGACCTTAGCAAGAATTCAAAAATAATTTTGATAAGAAAAAAGAAAACCTGATTGGAAAATTTAGAAAATAAAGAAAAAATAAGGCTCACACAATATTCCCGCGGCGCCGGCTGCGGTTGCAAAATTTCTCCACAGGTGTTGGAAGAAATTCTTGATTCGCAGTTCAGTTTTCCCGATAAAAATTTATTGGTAGGCAACAGTAGCAAAGATGATGCGGCGGTCTATGATTTAGGAGATGGGAATGCATTAATTTCTACTACCGATTTTTTTATGCCGATTGTAGATGATGCTTTTGATTTTGGGCGGATTGCTTCTGCTAACGCGATCAGCGATATTTATGCAATGGGCGGGAAACCAATATTAGCAATTGCTTTACTTGGATGGCCTGTTGATAAACTGCCTGCATCGCTTGCAAAAGAAGTATTGGAAGGAGCGAGGAATATTTGTGCAAAAGCGGGAATTGCGCTTGCTGGCGGTCATAGTATTGATTCTGCTGAACCTTTTTTTGGACTATCGGTAAATGGTATTGTTCAGATTGATCATCTCAAAAAAAATAATACTGCAAAAGAAGGCGATTTACTTTTTTTGACAAAACCAGTTGGCGTTGGAATTTTATCAACTGCGCAAAAAAGAAATGTTTTAAAAGAAGACGACCTGGAAGTTTTATTGGATCAGCTTACCACTTTAAATTCTGTCGGTGAACTTTTAGGAAAAATAAAAGGTGTTTCTGCGATGACGGATGTGACGGGATTTGGGCTTGCCGGTCATCTGGTTGAAATGGCCGAAGGAAGTGAATTGTCTGCAGAACTTTATTACTCACGATTATGCCTAACCGAAAATGTTAATGAATATCTGTCACAAAGAATTGTACCTGATGCCACCTATCGCAATTGGAACAGTTATAGCAAAAAAATAAGTTTTGCGAAAGAAGTAAATGTAATAGAAGCCTTTTCCATATTGCCTGATCCACAAACGAACGGGGGTTTGTTAGTTGCTGTAGATCCAGGTTCAGTTCAGGAAGTAAAAGAGGTTTTAAAGCAAAACGGGCTGGAGAAATTTTGTGAGCCTGTTGGAAAATTTATCACTGCTGATGAAAAAATAATTCATGTTTTACAGTAGTTGCTGACTTCAGGTTCTACTAAAGGCTGGCAGCAAACCAACAAATAAGCGGGATTTTTATTCTTTTAAACCATCAATAATTTTTACGAGTTTTTTGTCTTTTTCCGTTACTATATCTCCCGCATCATGTGTTGAAAGCCATATCTCTACCTTGTTGTATTCATTGGTCCATTTTGGATGATGATCCATTTTTTCTGCGGCCAGCGCTACCCTGGTCATAAATGCAAACGCTTCTGAAAAATTTTTGAATTCAAATTTTTTATAAAGTTTGTTGTTTTTTTCTTCCCACATAATAATCATTTTAAAAAATGAGATGTTGTTTATTTTTAATTTTCTCATTCGTTAGTTCAACCACCATTTGTACAGAAGGGATTGTTTTGATAGAATTCATTAAAACAGATAACTCCTGGTCTTTGAGTACATCATCTTTCATCAGCCACAAATAATCGAGATGCCTGAATTCGGGTAAAAGATATTCTCCGTCGTCTTCGTTGTTATACAAGTAGTGTTTTATAGTGCCTGATTGTTCGCCATATTGGTAGATCGGGAAAAAGTAATTGCGTGTTTTTTTATTTAAATGGATTTCAATACTGTTATTGATCCTGAAATCAAAATTGAGTAGTTGATTCAAATACCAGCAGAAGCGGTATTGCTCAATAGACGCCACAATGCCCAGCAAGCGCGTGTTTTCAAAGAACTCTTCCAGCATTGCCTCATTGTCAATACGCAATTTCATGTTTCCTGTTTTTTAAAAAACTACCTCTAAATTCATTTTGTCATTTCCACGCATTATGGTAACGACAGTGGCATCCCCTTTTTTAAATTTTCCGAGTGCTGCCATATAACTGTTCAAATCGCTGACGGGATAATCGCCAAGTTGCGTGATAACATCGCCTGCCTTCATTCCAACCTTTTGCGCAATTTTTCCGTCAATGATTGCATCTGCTCTTACTCCATTTCCTGAATAGGAATAATCGGGCATAAAACCTAAGGTGACGCTGAAATGTGCTGTTTCCATTTTTGGTTCACGTGTTTTGGAAAAAGCAATTTTTTGATGATTGTTTGTTTCTTTTAAAATGTCCTGAATGTATTGAATTACTCTAAATTCTCCAACGTAATTTATTTTATCTGCATCATCTGTTGCTTTATGATAGTCTTTTTCCATGCCTGTAAAGAAGAACAAGACCGGAATATTTTCTAAGTAAAAAGAAGTGTGGTCACTTGGCCCTATTCCACTTGAATCGAATTTTACAGTCAATGATTTTGTTTTTTCCGGCAAAATTTTACCCCATTCAGGAGAGGTACCATAACCACCGATTATAATTGTATGAGTAGCGTCATTTAATCTGCCGATCATATCGGAATTGATCATGTAATCAACCTTGTCAAGTGGTATGGTTGGATGTTCGGTAAAATATTTTGAACCCAGCAAACCCAATTCTTCGCCTGAAAAGCATACAAAAAGGTAATTATTGTTTTTGAGTTTTGACTCTTTAACCAACTTGGCTAATTCGATAACAGAAGCAGTCCCGCTGGCATTGTCGTCTGCGCCGTTATGCACTTCGTGGTTTCCGGGATCTAAGGTATTATTGTCTTCACCCAGACCAAGATGGTCATAATGCGCTCCTAAAATTATCGTGTGTGCTGCACCGTTATCAATGTAGCCGATCACATTATGTCCCATTCTTGTTTTATCACCCAGGGCGATTTGTAAATCCACTGTAAGGTTGGCTGCATTGTCACTCAAATATTTTGCTGCCACCTTCTTCGACAGGTAAATTACGGGGATTTGAATTTGAGGTATTTTCGATTTTCCATCAAATTCTAATTCGTCATCTGCCTTTCCTGAATTGTAGGTTATTAATGCAGAAGCCCCTTTTTTCTCAATATCCAATGCCTTATTTCTGATTGCTTCTGCAATGTCGAAATGTGGATTATTTTGATTTTCATCAAGGCTTTCTTTTATATCCCAAAACCACGGCCTTCCTTTTTCTTTAAACGCCGGTGACACATCTCCTTTTGCCGATCCATCTCCACTAAATATTAAAGGAAAAAAATCTTTTCCGGTCTCCAAAGCAGTATCATTAATTATCATATGTGTGGCAGGTAATATTTGTTTGCCTTCATTAATCTCAAATGTTTGAATAAAAGAATTGTCATCTCCTTTGGGAGTCAACCCTGCTTTCTCAAACTGATCGGATAAATATTCATAAGCCAGTTTTTCTCCTTCCGTGCCGGTTCTTCTGCCTTGCAATTTGTCGCTGGCAAGGTAAGTGATCTCTTTTTCCAGATTTTCAATAACTACTTTTTCAGATTTTTTTAATCTTTGCGCAGAAGCTCCGGTTGATATAAGGATTAGGAGAATAAAAAGATATTTCATATGGTGTATATTTACTTTAGACGACAAAATTAACAGGAATATATTAGTGAACATAATGATAAAATTTCATGCCAATAATCTCTTTCCTTATTTCGTAAAGTTTTTTAGATGTTCACTATTACTTTTGCCAATTATATTTAAAT
>DAHXOZ010000161.1:4777-7711 GCA_027364635.1 bacterium
TTTCATGCCAATAATCTCTTTCCTTATTTCGTAAAGTTTTTTAGATGTTCACTATTACTTTTGCCAATTATATTTAAAACATTTGAGTAAACAACTAAATATAGCTTTAGTAGGAAATCCTAACAGCGGGAAAACTTCTCTTTTCAATACTCTTACCGGATTGAATCAAAAGGTAGGGAATTTTCCGGGCGTTACCGTTGATAAGAAAACGGGAATATCAAAGATATCTGAATCCGTAACTGCAAAAATTATTGACCTCCCGGGAACTTACAGCCTTTACCCGAAAAGAGATGATGAATGGGTAGCTTATAAAGTGCTGATGGAACAGGATCCACAGATAAAAGCTGATATTATTGTATTGGTAGCAGATGCAAGTAATTTAAAAAGAAACCTGCTTTTTTGTTCGCAGATCATTGACCTGAAAAGGCCATTGGTGATTGCATTAACGATGATGGATATTGCAAATAAAAACAATATCAAAGTAGATGTAGCAGGGCTTGAAAGGGAATTAGGTGTATTTGTAGTTCCTGTAAACCCGAGAAAGAATAAAGGAATTGGGGAATTAAAAAGTGCGATTAATAATGCGGCTGCCAACCTTGATAATTTCCCTGAACGTGATTTTGTAAATATGGAGCCCTTTGCGCCTGCTGCCATAAAAAAAGTTCAGCAAATTTTTCCTGAAATCAGCGACTACCGTGCGATTCACTATCTCATCAATCATGAAAATTTTTCTTTGAATGCTGAAACGCAGGAAGCCATAGAAAATATAGAAATCGAAACAAAATTCAATCCCACAAAAACACAGGCAGAGGAAATTTTGCAGCGATATGGGAAAATAAAAACCATAATGAAACAAACGGTGGTAGAAGCAGATCCGTTACAAAAAGCTTTATTCACCCAAAAACTGGATGACATCCTTTTGCACCGTACCTGGGGCTACGTTATTTTGCTGGTAGTTCTTTTTACATTGTTTCAAAGCATTTTCGTGATCGCCCAGTACCCGATGGATGGCATTGAATGGTTATTTGCGCAAGCGGGCGGATGGTTGGGCAATGTACTTCCTGCAGGTTGGTTTACAGATCTTTTCATCAATGGTATTATTGCCGGTCTCAGCGGTATTCTTGTATTTGTTCCGCAAATCATGATCTTGTTTGGATTGATTACGCTTTTGGAAGACACCGGCTATATGGCGCGGATCAGTTTTTTAACTGATAAAATAATGCGCAAAGCCGGCCTTAACGGTAAAAGTGTGATGCCGATGGTGAGCGGGCTTGCGTGCGCTGTTCCTGCTATTATGAGTGCCCGCAATATTGAGAATAAAAAAGAAAGATTACTCACTATTATGTGCACACCGCTGATGAGCTGCAGTGCACGTCTTCCGGTTTACACAATTCTTATAGCCTTGATAATTCCCAATAAAATGTATTTCGGCTTTATCAGCCTGCAGGGAATGGTAATGATGCTGATGTATTTTATCGGCACTTTTATGGCCTTGCTCGCAGCCTACGTGATGAAATGGTTTATCAAAAGCAAAGAAAAAAGTTTTTTCATTCTTGAGCTTCCATCCTACCGCGGTCCAAGATGGAAAAATATTTTTTCCACGATGATCGAGCGTGCCAAAATCTTTGTAACCGAGGCTGGAAAAGTAATTATGGTCATCAGTTTATTATTATGGGTTTTAAGCACCTTCGGGCCTCCTAAAAAAATGCACGAAGTAGCTGACAAATATGAAACACTCATTCAGCAAAATCCATCGCAAGCAAAGGACTATAAAAGATTAGAAGGAACAGCCCTTCTGGAAAATTCTTATGCCGGCATTTTGGGAAAAACAATTGAACCGGTCATTCGTCCCCTGGGCTATGACTGGAGAATTGGAATTGCATTAATAACTTCGTTTGCTGCCCGCGAAGTTTTTGTGGGAACCATGGCAACTCTTTATAGCGTGGGTAGCGATGCAGATAAGGACAATACAACGCTTCGGCAAAAAATGGATGCTGCCAAATGGCCCGATGGTAGAAAAGTTTACACCCTTGCTGCAGGTTTATCTCTGCTGATATTTTATGTTTTGGCCATGCAGTGCATGAGTACATTGGCGGTGGTAAAACGCGAAACACAATCGTGGAAATGGCCAATGATCATGCTGGGCTACATGACAACCTTAGCTTATGTAATGAGTTTTATAACTTTTCACTTGTTCAAATAGAAAAATAAAAAAACGGTTTTTTTGTTTATTTACTGGTAATCTTTTGAAACAAAAAGACTTCAAATAATGGTAACTTGTAACTATTAAATAAAAAATTTGATGGACAAAAATCAATTTGCACAAGAAGTGGTAAACCATTTGATGGAAAAAGATCTTTTCAGCAAATGGCTGGGTATTGAAGTGCTGGAAATAAGGGAAGGTTACAGCAAAATAAAGATGACGGTCAGGAAAGAAATGATCAATGCTTTTGGAATTGTTCATGGCGGTATTACGTTTTCGCTTTCTGACAGTGCGTTTGCGTTCGCCTGCAACAACCGGAATAATTTATCAGTGGCTTTGGATACTTCCATCAATTTTATGAAACCCGCACATGTGGATGATGTTTTGATCGCTGAAGCAAAAGAAATGCACAACGGGAAATCTACAGGCCTTTACCAGATTTCTGTGTTCAATCAAAACGATCATCTGATTGCGCTTTTTAAAGGAACCTGTTTTAGAACCGGCAAAAAATTGGTCTGATCTTTTTTAAAAATTATGCTTTCTGCTTGGGAATCATGCTATGAGAAAATCTCATTCCCTTATTCTTAAATAATGTTAACTTGTTGAAATAAAAAGTCAGAACGGATGGACAAAAATCAATTTGCACAAGAAGTTGTAAACCATTTGATGGAAAAAGATCTTTTCAGCAAATGGCTGGGTATTGAAGTGCTGGAAATAAGGGAAGGTTACAG
>DAHXOZ010000162.1 GCA_027364635.1 bacterium
AAAATAAAAAAGCCTCAAAAAAAGAGGCTCTTTAGTTGCGAAGGGAGGGTTCGAACCTCCGACCTTCGGGTTATGAGAGATAATAACCTGGGTTAAAATTTTTAGAACTCTTGTCTGTAGCGGGTTTCATTTTTATAAGTTGCTTATTTTTTTTGTTTTTTAAATTTATTATTAACTGTTTTATTAACCGTAATATCTGTTATATTTTAGTTGGGTTGAACCTACCTTTTATGATCCCAATTTTATCTTCAAACAGACTTAATTGTACTGGCCCATACATCTGAATTATTTTGACCCTGTCTTTCTCACTAGAAGAGAAACTTTTTTTGCACTATCAATCGTATGATTTTTAAATTCTATTGCCATTTCCAAGCCTCCAATCTTTTTATTTAATTCTGCAATTTTTTCATCTTTAGTCCCTACAGTTTTTCTTAAACTTTCATTTTCACTTCTTAAAAACTTATTTTCTATTTGTACATATTTTAATTGTTCATCTAAAGATTTTGGGACATCATATAATTTATTTTCATTTTTTTTATCATTTAGAACATTTGTGTTTAATGTGAGTTTGATTTCTAAAAGTTTAGCCAGTTTTATTATTTTATCAATCTTCGGATTCCTTGTACCATTCTCATAATTGCTATAACTCCGTTGTGAAACCCCTATCGCCTTAGCAACTTCCTCTTGAGACATGCCTTTTTTAATTCTTTGCTCTAATAATATTTTTGGTGTCAACATTCCAGTTTACTACTTTTGTTCTAAAATGATATAATAAGAACAAATGTTCTTATTAGTTTGCTCTACCAAATTTAGTAACTAAAAATGATATACCAAAATGTCTTTGACAAAAATAGCGCTAAAAGCAATTAGGAACGATAGTGATTTGCGAGCCAAACTGATGCTCGGCAGCGGGAAAAGTGAATACACTATCAAAAGATGGATGAAAGACAATTCGGATAATTTAACGATGTCAAAATATACAAAAATCATTTCCCAACATACCGGATTGAAGGAATCTGATATTTTAGAAATAAAGGAAGAATTAGATCAATGATAAAAGCACAGAAACTAATAAACGAATTCCTTTCATTGGAAGCTATGGCTGAACAAATGAGGGAAAGATCCTACAGAGCAAGAGTAGAACTGGAGCGTATCAACGCTCCGGCTCCTTCGGGGGGCGGTAAAAAGAAAGCTCTTAATGAGGCTCAGACAGCAAGATTAGTATCCAATTTCAGGAAATCAATTATCAGGAAATCTGAACACGCAAAAAAATAAAAAATGAAATCATCTGATTTAAGAATAGGGAATATTGTAAGCGTATGCTATGAAAATGATATTATCCCGGATACTGTAATAGTTCTTGAACCGGATGTTGTACATCTTTCAAGCCGGAAGTGCCCCGATAGTGACAGGGATATTATTGGTGTGCCTTTAAATGAAGAATGGCTAATGCATTTCAATTTTATTTATTATTCAGAACAGAAAGGATGGTGCAATGGTGAAATAATTATTAAGAAACTATCCGATAGTTGGATAGCAAAATGGAATACCTTAAAAAGAGAGCTTGAATTCGTACACCAACTCCAGGACTTCCTCCACTTCATAGCTGAACATAATTAACTCCATAATTATGGGAGAAGAATTACCCTCTTTTGAAAACTATTCTTTAATCAGGCAACCCTATCGTATAACAATGTCAATGTGGAATTATTCCGTTTGGCAGAAACGAATTCTGACTAAAATAATTGCCAGATTACAGCGCGATATTACCCTTTTAGAAAGAGGTGTCGAATTCGGACAATTAGAACTATTTAAAAGCTCTAATGATGATACGGTGAGGCTTAAATTTTTACTTTCGGATTTTATAAAAGATGGTAATAATTATGCGCAATTCAAAAAAGCGATTAATCAATTAAGGTCAGTTAACGTAGAGATCGTTCAAATTATTTTACCGGCAATTAAGAGTAAGAAAGCAAAAAAACCTGAAGAGGAAGTAGTATTGACAGGACTTATAGAGCGGGCTGTGATAAAAAAATATGCAAGGGATATAACCATCTCCATGCATAAAGCAACAGCAATGGAACTGATGAAAGTGGCGAATGGATTAACCGTTTTTGCAGAAGATGTCATGTATGAAACCAATAATAAATACACTCAAAAGATTTATGAAATAATATGCCAGTGGAAGAATGTAGGTGTTTATACATTGTCAATTGAAAAAT
Organism: bacterium; assembly: GCA_027364635.1. Lineage (GTDB taxonomy): Bacteria > Bacteroidota > Bacteroidia > Chitinophagales > Chitinophagaceae > Ginsengibacter. The sequence goes on from DAHXOZ010000162.1 coordinate 2,223, forward strand.
TTCGTGAGTTACTTGTTTTGAAAAATAAATACGCGGATACAAAAATTTTGATTAGAGATATAATATGTCCGGTAGAAAAAGAACTTAAAAAAATCGGAGACATTTTTTTTGATTTCAGTGTAAGTAAGAGAGGAAATGTGATTACTCATTTTAATTTTATAATTAAAACAAAAGCTTTGCTTAAAGAGGAAAGCGAACATCTACTTCTTGTAAAAGAGGATACTATCAATTTACTGCGCCAACACTTTGGTTTTAAAGTGCATCATTTAGAGCAAATAGAATGGATTTTAAAAGATTTAAGCAACATTGCTACCCTTCGTAGCAAAATAACAGAATTAGCCCTTAAATTGGCTGATAGAAAGCTGAGTGGTCAACCAATAAAAGATATCCCCGCCTGGTCGATTGCAAGTATTAGAAATGAATTTTATGACAAAGAAATTTAGCCTATTTTAAATCCGATTACCCTTTATTTTTTTAGAGAATATTTCTTCATTTCAAAATTATAACGGTAAGCACATGTGAAAACATTTTTGAAAGATTGTTTTTTCATCTTTACAATCTCTATTTCTTGTTTTATATTTAGATAATTTCTTTATTAAAATAAAAAATAGAAATCTGGATTATTTGTTTGCTGACTGTAGCCAACGTTTTATAGCCTATAATAGACCAGTGGAAAAAATTTCGTTCTTATGGAACCGAGAGGGCTGTTGAATATTTATCGGTGTTACCATATAACTTCTGGAAGTTCCTTTTCATCGAAGGTAATTTTGACAGCAGTTGTGCCTAATTCTTTCGCCTTCTCATCTAAAAACTTTTTTAAGTTTTTGCCGTCCTCTGTCCATGGAGAAAAATAATTGGTCATTAGTGCGTATAAATCCCTGAAGCGTTTTTTGGTCGGCTTCAATTTTAGGTATTCAATATTTATAAATTCATTTATCTGAACTAACAATGGATCAAAAATGTCAATACCTTGTCCAATAAGATTTTTCAATTTAGCGGCACCTTCCTGATCGTATTCTTCCAATGCTTTCTTAGTTATATGCTCAAGTAAATAAAGATTTGCCTGGTCTAATTCATTGGTCATAGAGTATGCAGCCTGGTATCTTAGAACAGTTATGAATATAAGTAAGTCAGTCCACAAAAATTGAAAACCGAAGTATTCAATTTTTCTGTCGCCGTCAAATGCAATTTCTTCTTCTAACCTTTGTCCACTATAAGCTTTTCGTACATCATAAGAAAAACTCATTAGTGTTATATACCTTGGATCATCTTCTACTTGAGATACCTTGGTTGCAATTTTATCGATGGTTAGATACAAAGAACGCAAGTCGCAATAGTCGCCATATATTGTAATTCCTGTTCCGTTTTGTGTCGAAAAGCCTTGAAGCATTTACCTGTTTTTTAAATGGTTATAATCAACTCAAATATATGGTTATTGGAAATAAAAACCCCAACTAGCCCCTTAAATCCGCCGAAAGAAAACGAAATTGCCAACTGTCAAAGACATTCCTGCATGGATAATTACCAGCCTAAAGAACGAATTTTCATATTCGGAGAAAAAAATCCGTTAATTCATATCACCTGCTTTATGAAATCCGTTAATTTATATCACCCAATCCATTAATTTGTATCACCCAATCCGTTAATTTATATCACCTAATCCGTTAATTCCTATCACCTGTATTCTCCGAAATGCCTGTGGATATTGGGTTACAGTGTAGCTTCTAATACATCTATTGATTATCTATTGATAATCAATAAAAAAAAATCTTCTAAAATTTTAAAAAAAGGGGAAAAATAAAGACCAGAAATTGAAGATTTTTAAAGAGTGTTGAAGATTTTTAAAGAGTTATTCTTGAATACTATTAAAATCCGTTAATTTATATCACCTGCCGGTTTTTTAATTTTTTTTAAGGTGATATAAATTAATGGATTTAGCGCTAATTGATTGAATATCAATTAATAAATTTAAGGTGAAAAGAGGTTCATTTTTTTAAAGTGTATTTATCCTCTGATTGCATTGTTCAATATGATGAGTGCTGAGAGTATTTATATATTTTGGCAGCAATTGTCATTTGCTGCCATTTTATAGATTTACTATCTTTGCGGGAAATATTATAAATCCATCGCAAACAATAAATTAAATATAAAGAAGCTTCAGGAATATTTCAGTGGTCAAAATACTTTTACCACCAGAGATATTGAAATATTTTACAAGAAAATTGAACCTGGATTAAAAGAGGCGGCCATCAATTGGCGAGTTTATACCCTGGTTCAATCTGGTGTGTTTTCAAGAATTGGCAGGGGAAAATTTATTTTAGGCAAAGGAAGAAATTTTATTCCGGAAATATCTTTAAAAATTAAAAGTATTTATAAGGAATTGGAAAAACAGTTTCCCTATATGCAAATTTGTATCTGGAACACTTCTGTTCTGAATGAATTAATGCTTCACCAACCTGGAAAGTTTTATATATTGGTAGAAGTAGATAGGGAGGCAACTGAATCAACCTTTTATTTTCTGAAAGAAAAAATGAAGAATGTCTTTCTTGAACCATCATCTGATACCCTCAGTCTTTATGCATCTTCAGAAAAAGAAGCCATCATTATAAAATCATTGGTTTCAGAAGCCCCGATGCAAAAAGCTAATGGTGTCCAGACTATTACTATTGAAAAATTATTGGTGGATATTTTTTGCGATGAAATAGTTTTTGCAGCTCAGCAAGGTGGCGAGATGCAAACCATTTTCAGAAATGCTTTCGAAAAATACTCCATCAATGAAAATAAAATGCTTCGTTATGCAGATAGGAGAAGTAAAAAGGAAGCCTTTAATATTTACTTAAATAAGATTTCAAAATTTCGGCAGCAAAAGCAATAAGCTGCCATTTTATAGTGTATGATTAGTAAAGAAACATTGACTACTGAATGGATTGAAAAAGTATCAAAAGCCAATCGAAATGCGGATAAAATTCTTATTGAAAAAGTAATCCGGGCGTTATTGCTTTTGGAAGGCTTATCTATATCCGGGATACCTTTTATTTTTAAAGGCGGTACTGCATTGATGCTATTAATGAATTCTGCCAAACGATTTTCTATTGACATTGATATTATCATTTCAGAAAACAGGACAGACCTTGACGGGATTTTTAATTCGTTTGCAAGGCAGCAGGGCTTTACAAGAGTTGAATTGCAGCATCGTGCCCAGGCATCATCTATTGACAAGGCACATTATAAATTCTTCTACCAACCTATTCACAGAACCCATGAAGGAGAAGAGGCCATCTTACTTGATATTCTTTTTGAAGCGAACAACTATAAAAACATCTTGGATCACGAAATTAAATCAGGCTTTCTAATAACCACATCAGAATTGACTAAAGCAAATATTCCTTCTCTGGAAGATTTGCTCGGGGATAAACTTACGGCCTTTGCTCCTAATACTACCGGCATTCCATACTTTAAAAAGGAAGATAGTATGAGTATGGAAATCATCAAACAGCTTTACGATATTGGCAACATATTCGATTTAATTGAAAATCTGGAAACAATTAAAAAAACTTTTGGAAAAATTGTGCAAACCGAAATCGTATATCGGGACTTGAAGGATATAGAGTCCGTTGATGTACTATCTGATATTTATCGCACTGCTCTTTGCATTTCGTTGCGTGGTGCAGTTGACAAAGAAAATTATGAGCATTTACAAAAAGGTATTCAACGTTTAGAGCGCTTTATATTTTCTGAGGCTTATCGCCTTGATAAGGCTATTGTTCATGCTGCAAAGGCAGCTTATTTATCCCGCCTCATAGCTACCGATCAGACAGGCTTTGAGAGATTCAATAATCCGCAGGAGGTTGCTGATGCCATTATTGAACAACCGCATAATACGAAACTTAATAAGCTGAAAAAATCCAATGTTGAAGCATTTTTTTATTGGTGGAAAGCCACTCTCCTTTCATAACACATTGCGGGTAATCAAAGCATGCTTCTATGCACCGTTTATTAATTTCAAAAAATATCTTTGCAGGCTATAATATAAAATTTGTTTATTTTCTCTACTCAAATTCCCTGAACTGCCTAATGGTGTGACCTAGGAAAGCTCCTAATTCATCTATTGATTATCAACCAAAAAACATTTTCTAAAATTTAGAAAAAAGTGGGGTGGATATTGAGAGAAAATTAAAGGAATTTAAAGAGTATTGAGGACATTTAAAGAGTTAAATTTTAATATTAATTTATCTACTACCGAGCAATAATTTTAAAGTAATATTGCATAATTTTATTTAAATAAAATGAAAAATTCTTCCGTATCCTTCATAACTTTTATCATCTCTTGCTGCTTACTACTACTCTCATCCTGCGGTAGCAACTTACCTTCCGGGCAACTTGTTTTAAAGAGTCTTAATGAGACAGTCAAACAACCTTTGGAATATGTGGGCTTGAAAAAGATTGATGAAAAAAATGGCAGCAATATGGGCAAAGATATGTATTGGATCAAGTTTCATGCAAAATTAGTAGCTTCAGAAGACCTTTTGGTTTTTACTAAAAGAGGCTGGACAGGAATGGATACTTTTATGTTGCTTCCTCTGATACTTCAATGTTGAATAAAATTCACAGTGAAATTACTGCAACAAATAATTACAACAAACAATTTGGCGCATTCAACAAATCCTACCAGCAAGTCAAGGAATATAGGAAAGGTGATTTGATAAAAGAAGAAGACAGGGGGCTTAATTTTATTAAATCCGAAAAGGGTTGGAATATTATGAAATGAATGAATTTTCATTGCTATATTTTCATTCCTCTGATTTTATTTTTTTTTAAATCTTCATTGTAATCATTTAGTCCCGGATAATCTTCAACAATATTTTTGGAGAATGCTTCTTTAAATTTCTCTGTATAGATTTTACCCATTTCGTCATTATCCACAGCGGATATAATTTTTAATTCGGGGCTTGCATTTGAAGCTGTAATAATATTTTTGACTGTTTCTAATTGCCCAATAGTTACAGAACCACCGAAGGAAATATAAAGCAAATTTTCTTTTCCCTTTAATTGATGATAGGACAGCGCGTCTATTGGGCTTTCAGTGAGTACTACAGCTTCAAGTATTTTGGGAATATTAGAATGCCATATACCAAAGGAGCGGTCAGACCCTTCGATAACGTGCTTAAATTGCTTGTTGCGCAATTCAAACCCAACAGTTCTGCCTTCAGCATCATAATATGGAAAGCCAATATTATCATACTCTCCTATTCTAACGTTGAATATTTTATCTTTAAATGCAGCACTGTTGAGCGTTTGCGATTGCAATCCACGAAAATACAGATAGCCTGGATTCTTTAATTCTGTTATGCCTTCAGGAAGCTTAAATTCCTTTGTTGAATGTTTTTCAACTAATTCTTTTATGTTTGACCTATATGTATTTTTTTCGGGAATGTCCAAATTT
>DAHXOZ010000163.1:0-4930 GCA_027364635.1 bacterium
CTATTGGCTTCTTCGTCTGTATCCGCTGCAATCACATTTACGCAAGGCATAATGTATGGTTGATCGAGAACTGCAGAGGTAATGAAAGAGATTGGAATTTAGTTGGTGTCAATTAAAAAAGTGCCAAGGTCAATCACCTCTCCTTCTTTCATAATAAACTCTTCCACATTGGAAAGATCAAGATTGGACATGACTTTACTTTTAAAAACAGGCTGGTTATTTTTGTAAACCACAAAATAAAAGTCAGGCTTTTTATCAAGCTTAACAGGTTTTGAAAAATCACCTTGCGAAAAAAGAAATTTTGCCAAACCTTCCTCATCAGGAACACTTTCGCCTAAAAAATCATCATTAAAAATATCCTTATCGTAGAGACGGACTGAATATTCACTTCCTGTTACAGGTTCATCATCTCCTTTACTTATGAGGCGCACTTTCACCTCAATGTTCATTTCCTTATTCAAAGCAATTGAAGGCATATATTAAAACTTTTTTGAAAAGTAATGATTTTTCTTTATTCATCCAACAGTAGTTGATTTATCAAAATAAAAAAACCAGTAATTTGTTCGTTTACTGGTTTTCTTAAAAAAAACTGATAAAAAATCTCTTTATTCGTCAAGCTTTAAAACCGCTAAGAAGGCTTCCTGCGGCACTTCTACATTCCCAATCTGCTTCATTCTTTTCTTTCCTTCTTTTTGCTTTTCAAGCAATTTGCGTTTACGGCTTATATCGCCACCATAACATTTAGCAGTTACATCTTTTCTTATGGCACTAATGTTTTCGCGGGAAATGATTTTTGCTCCAATAGCTGCCTGTATCGCAATTTGAAATTGCTGGCGTGGAACCAAATCTTTTAATTTTTCACAAAGTTTTCTGCCAAATTCCTGCGACCTGCTGCGGTGAATTAAAGAACTAAGCGCATCCACTTTATCACCATTCAATAAAATATCCATTTTCACGATGTCACTTTCGCGATAACCGATAGGATGATAATCAAATGAAGCATAACCACGTGTTACACTTTTTAGCCTGTCATAAAAATCAAATACGATCTCTGTTAAAGGCATTTCAAAACTTAATTCAACACGCGTTGGAGTCAGGTAACTTTGATTGGTTAAAATCCCTCTTTTACCAATACAGAGCGACATAATATTTCCTATATAATCAGGTTTGGTGATGATCTGTGCTCTAATAAAAGGTTCTTCAATTTTTTCAATCCTGCTCGGATCAGGCATTTGGGAAGGATTGTTTACTGTGATTTTTTCGCCATTGGTGGTGTAGGCATAAAAACTTACGTTTGGAACAGTGGTGATTACAGTTTGATTAAATTCACGCTCCAATCTTTCCTGGATAATTTCCATGTGCAGCATTCCGAGAAATCCGCAACGAAAACCAAAGCCCAATGCCTGTGACGTTTCAAGTTCAAATGTAAGTGAAGCGTCATTTAGCTGAAGCTTTTCCATACAGTCCCGCAGTTCTTCAAATTCATCCGTATTTACAGGAAATATTCCCGCGAAAACCATCGGTTTTACTTCTTCAAAGCCTTTTATAGATTCTTTACATGGATTAAAAGTGGTGGTAATCGTATCGCCCACTTTTACTTCTTTTGCATTTTTAATTCCTGTAATTACATAACCAACATCTCCTGCTTTCACTTCATTTTTAGGCATCATTCCCATTTTCAAAATACCTACCTCATCCGCATTATATTCTTTGCCTGTATTCGAAAATTTGATCTTATCATTCTTTTTTAAAACGCCGTTGAAGATGCGATAATAAACAATAATTCCCCTGAAACTATTGAAAACACTATCAAATATCAAAGCGCGCAAAGGAGCATCCACATCACCTGTTGGCGCAGGAATCCGTTTAATAATCGCAGAAAGAATTGCCTCGATACCAACACCGGTTTTGGCGCTTGCATGTAAAATATCTTCCTGTTTGCAGCCTATCAATTCTATGATCTGGTCTTCTACTTCGCCGATCATTGCCCCATCCATATCAATTTTATTCAACACCGGAATTATTTCGAGGTCGTTGTCGATAGCAAGATATAAGTTAGAAATCGTTTGTGCCTGGATACCCTGGGTAGCATCTACCAATAGTAAAGCACCTTCACAAGCTGCAAGGGCCCGGCTTACTTCATAACTGAAATCGACATGGCCGGGTGTATCAATTAAATTTAAAATATATTCCTCACCTTCAAACAGGTAATTGATCTGTATGGCATGGCTTTTTATAGTAATTCCCTTTTCCCTTTCCAGATCCATATTATCAAGAACCTGTGCCTGCATATCCCGGTCGTTAACCGTATGGGTAAATTCAAGCAAACGGTCTGCCAACGTGCTTTTCCCGTGGTCAATATGTGCAATAATGCAAAAATTTCTGATATTCTTCATTTACCCAAAATAGTTTTAAAAAACGCTGCAAAGGTAATAAAACACAATCCATTTATTGATTAATTCTAAAGCTGAAATGCTGTTTTGGCAAGAGTTTTATAAAAATATATATGGTTTTTACGTTATTAATTTTATTGGTAAAAATTATTGTATCAATTTTGGTGATAATGACTTTCAAAAAAGAATTAATAAAAAATATTGTATTCAAAGGGATCAATGTTTTATTGTCTTTTGCAGTTACCGTGCTTATCGTCCGTTTGCTCGGAGCAAAAGGCAACGGAATTTATTCATTATTTATCGCCAACACGGCCATTATTGTTTTAGTTGTTAGTTTTAGTTTTAATTCAGGCCTTACCTATTATTCAGCCAAAAATGAATTTTCTCCTCACGCGCTTATCAATTCTGCATTTATCATTTTATTGATACAGGTACTTTTAATTTTAGCAGCAGAAAAAATCTTCCACGCAATTTTTGGATTTTCTTTTTATGTTGATATTACTTCTGCCGGATTGTCTTCCTGGGGATGTCTTTATTTATTTGCCATTTTATTAAATGGATATGTGTCGGCAATTTTTACAGGTAATAAATGGTTCAATACACTCAACATCATAACCGTAATTACGAATATCATTTTTATAACCGTATTTGCTTTTTTACTTTCCAAAAATCATTCTTACAGTATTGAAAATACACTTTCGATTTTAAAAACTTATATCATACTGATAGTTTTGCAGGCAGTTTTAAATCTTATTGTTTTATTAAGAAAAATAAAATTTCGCTTTCGCTTTTCCTTTTTAAAACCTGTACAGTTCAAACTGGTTTTCAAGTATGCCGGGGTGGCCTTCTTTTCTAATTTGTTTCAATTTTTTGCTTACAGAATGGATTATTGGTTTGTCAATTATTTTCAAAATAAAGATGAATTAGGATTGTATGCGCTGGCATCCAAACTCAACCAGGTTTTATGGCTATTGCCGATGACTATTGCAGCAGTAATTATTCCTTTTACGGTTACTGCTTCAGATGAACTTACAGAGAAAATAAAAACAATTTTACGCCTGCAATTCAATGGCTACATTTTATTAGGAATCTTATTAGCAATCACAAGCCCCATTTTAATTCCATTGATTTTCAGCAACGATTTTCAAGGTACCGTTTTGCCATTTATCATTCTGTTACCTGGCGTGATCATTTTTACGCTAACCACCATTCTTGCTGCCTATTTTGCCGGCATCAACCGGCAGGACATCAATTTAAAAATCTCCTTTTTTTGTTTCTTTACTATACTTATAGGAGATATTTTATTGGTACCCAAATTGGGTATAGAAGGTGCTGCTGTAGCAAGTTGTATCGGATATTCATTAAGCGGATTTGCATCAGTATATGTATTTTCAAAAAAATCAGGATGGAGTTACAAAGAATTGCTATTGGTTAAGAAAAAAGATTTTATGCTGATAAAAAATGCTTTTACCAAAAAGTTAAAAACGAATGTATAACGTTTTATTTCTTGCAAGTTGGTATCCATCAAAAGTAGATCCCTTTGACGGCGATTTTATTGAACGACATGCAAAATCAATTAGCTTAACCAACCGTGTTTTTGTAATTTATGTAGTAAAAGATCCTTCTATAAAAAATGGCGAAACAACAGTAGATAAAGAAATTTCAGGGAATTTAATTTCGTACAAAGGATATTATCCTTATTCAAAATCAAAAATAAAATGGATTGAAAAAATTCATTCTAACTTTTGGTCTTTTCGGCTTTACAATAGAATTTTTAAAACTATTTTGAGCGAATACGGGATGCCAGACATCGTTCATCTGAATGTATTAATGAAGGCGGGCCTTTTTGCATTGCGACTAAAGAAAAAATACAAGCTTCCTTATGTGTTGAGTGAAAACTGGACAGGTTATTATCCTGAAAGAAAAGATGGTTTCAGGCAACAATCCTCTTTTTACAAATCCTTATCAAAAAAAATTTACAGAAGCTGTGATTTACCCTTGCCTGTAACAAAAGATCTCGGTGAAAAAATGAATGAATTATTGGGAATTGAAAAAACATTTAAAGTAATTCCAAATGTAGTAGATACAGACTCATTTTATCCTTCTTTCGAAAACAAGAATGCAAAAAAAAGATTCATCCATGCTTCTACATTAGGCTACCATAAGAACATCTGGGGTATTTTAAATGCTGCAGAAAAATTATATCAAAAAAGAAAAGATTTTGAATTGTTCCTGGCCGGCAATGCTTCTTCAGAAATTATCAAATGGACAAAAGACCATGGATTATACAACACTTGTATATTTTATACGGGATTAATCTCATATGAAGAAGTTGCCCAAAATTTTCGAAAGGCTGATGCGCTCATTATGTTCAGCAGGTATGAAAATCTCCCTTGTGTAATATTAGAAGCACTTTGCTCTGGATTGCCGGTAATTTCAACTGATGTCGGAGGAATAAGAGAAGTGATAAATCAAGAAAACGGGATACTTATAGAATCAGAAAAAGAAAATCAACTTATTGATGCGATGGATTTTTT
>DAHXOZ010000163.1:5027-7658 GCA_027364635.1 bacterium
ACGAAGCTTACAAAAAAGTTTTATCAGAAAAGGAAAAAAGAAATTGAAGTAAAAATTATTTGTCTGCAACCCTTGCTATTGCTGCAACAGGTAATAACGTAAGACTGAGAACGATCATTTCGTAAAACATGGCATCGGCCAAAAACCAAAATCCGAAAGGCAAAAGAAGCGAGATAAAAAACAAGACTTTATCGTATTTCCTGGTAAAAAATCCGATGATAAAAACTCCCTCAAGAACAAATCCTGAGATAAAAAATATCTCAACTAAAACCGGGTTATCCAGAAACCAAAAGTAAATATGAGCTAAAAATGAGTGAGGGTTAAAATACAAATAAGGAGTTAAGTTCTTTTTCATAATCAGGATTCCCTGTTCGCTTTGAAGCCAGGAAAAACGAAATAACTTCCATAAAAAAGCAGCAGAATAACTGAACAAAAGAAAATATCGAAGTCCCTGCCAGGCAAATGAAAAGGATTTTTTTGAAAATAAAAAGGCAAACGGAGTGATTAAAAAAGGTATTAGTGAATGGGTGTGATGAACCCCGTAAGAATTAAAAATAATATAATAAACAAAATAGAAAATTATAAAAACAGCAATGAGCCATTTCTTTTGTGGAAAGATTATGACACCGATACAACTAATAAAAAGTATTACATCCCAAAACCATCCAACATATAAATTGGAAGAAACAAACTCAGGAATACGTAACAGATACATCACCCAAAAAGTAGGGTCCACATAAGGAAATTTTAAAACCGGCGACTGCAACTGGTGAATGAGTGTATTAGAAAATGCTGAGAATAAAAGATCAATTAAAATAACACCAAACACAAGCCTACAGAGAAAAAGCATCTGTTTTTCAGAAAAAAATTCTTCTTGATTTTTATTTTTCATCTATCAAATTGTAAACAGAATTTATTTTAATTGAATGATTCTTTTGATAAGAAGTTTGCAATACATCCACCTTTAAACTTTTTATCTTTTCCCCAGTGGTTTGCTGCAGATATCTTTCATACCAGGCGGGAAATTGCTGAATTTCTTTTTGAGAGTTCAAAACCCGCAATGCATAAGGTTTTAGCCATAAATATTGAGACTTTAGCTTTTTTTCAAGAAAAGGTTGCAAGGGATCGCCAACTGTTTTTACATCCGTATAATAAGACAGCGGCGATAGCAGAAAAAAACGGTTTGCAGGAAAATATCCAGTCGAATAATCAACCACTTTATCATTTACCATTATTTTGAAGACCGGGTATTCTGTTGGCGCTGTTTCTTTTTCAGAATACATTCCCCATACATAAAAAGGAGTAATTTCGAAACCTTTCAAATTGCAGAATAGAGTTAAGATAGCAAATCCCACGAATAAGATAAACAGTTTTTTGTTGAAGTGGTAAACCTTATAAAGAAAAAGCTTTTCCATATTTGTATAAAATTAAACCGAAGATAAATGTAAAATAGCAAGCTATTTCCAGAGGTTTGAATTAAAGAAAATTTGTTTCGTTAATTCTGAGTTCAAAAAATAATATTAAATCTTACATTAATTTTTACAACTTTGCGCAAAACACCAACAGAGCAAAAAATAAACTTTATTTAGAAAAAATATGTTCAAAGTCCGAAAGGTAAATCCAAAAGCAACTTCAGAAATAAATACAGGTTTTGGCGTTAATTCATCAGATTATGGCGGAAGATTTTTAAATAAAAACGGAAAACCAAATATAGAGAAAAGGGGTATTGGCTTTTTAGAAAGAACAAGTTGGTATCACGTTTTGATCGAATTACCTCGTGGAAAATTTGCCTTAATGATCCTGCTTTTTTATTTTTTGATCAATCTCTTATTTGGTTCTTTCTATTTTTTTGCCGGTGTAAATCATTTATCAGGAGTCAATGCTCATTCCTTATTTGACGAATTTTCAGAAGCCTTCTTTTTTAGCTGCGAAACATTTACTACTGTTGGCTATGGAAAAATAAGCCCAAATAGTTTTATCACGAATTCATTGGCAGCCTTCGAAGCACTGGTGGGTTGGTCAAGTTTTGCCGTGGTTACTGGCCTCCTATATGGAAGATTCTCCAGGCCGAAAGCTTATATCCGTTTTAGCGAAAATGCTTTGCTGGCTCCTTTCCATGGTGGCAATGCTATCATGTTGAGATTGGCTCCTTTTAAAAACACTACCTTAACTGATGCCGAAGCAAAACTAACATTGGGATTAATTGTGGAAGACAATGGCAAGATGGTAAACAAGTTTTTTCAACTTGCTTTAGAATATGAAAAAGTAAATTCACTCACGTTAAGCTGGACAGTTGTGCATCCCATCACAGAAACGAGCCCATTTTATAATTTCACGGAAGAAGATTTTAAAAATGCGCAGGGTGAAATTCTGGTTTTTATAAAAGCCTTTGATGATATGTTTTCAAACATTGTGGTAACCCGCACTTCTTACAAATTAAGCGAAGTTATCATCGGCGCTAAATTCGATCCAATGTATCACAGATCAAAAAATGAAAACAAGACGTTGCTGCATTTGGATAAATTGAATTCTTTTTCAAAAGCAGCATTAAATTTCAAATCAGTACCAAAATAAAAATCCCGGTTATTTATTCGTTTGCTGCAAATAAAAAAGGCCCGGTTGTTCCGGGCC
>DAHXOZ010000164.1 GCA_027364635.1 bacterium
TTTAAAACAGGAAAAACAAATGCAAAGGCCGAAGCAATGAACAGCAAAATACAACGCTTCATCACCGCTAATTATGGGGTAAGGGATAAAGACTTCTTTCTTTACAGATTAGCACATTACTACTCTTAGCACATCAAAATATTAATTAGCCTAATAAAAAGATGCATTTTCAAATCGTTTATCTTTGCTTATTAAAAAATATTTATGCTCGATAAAATAGAAGCGGCTATTGAAGATATAAAGAATGGTAAACTGGTAATTGTGGTAGATGATGAAGACCGCGAGAATGAAGGTGATTTTGTTACTTCTGCCAGGAACGTAACACCTGAAATAATTAATTTCATGAGCAAGCATGGGAGAGGTTTGATCTGCATGCCAATTTCTGAAAAAAGAGCTGATGAATTAAAACTCGATCTGATGGTCAATAAAAATACAGCTCTTCACGCAACCCCCTTTACCGTAAGTGTTGACTTGCTTGGTCACGGCTGCACCACTGGTATTTCGGCGCAAGACCGTGCAAAAACCATCCAGGCAATTATTGATCCTGAAACTAAACCTGAAGACCTTGGAAGGCCGGGACATATTTTTCCATTACGTGCTAAAAATGGCGGCGTGTTGAGAAGAACGGGTCACACAGAAGCGACGATAGACCTTGCCAAACTTGCAGGTCATGGCGATGCAGGTGTTTTAGTAGAGATTATGAACGAGGATGGAACAATGGCTCGTTTGCCACAACTTCGTGAAATTGCCAATAAGCATGATTTGAAATTGGTTTCAATAAAAGATCTTATTGCTTACAGGCTTGAAAAAGAAACGCTGATAAAGGAAGATGTGCGTGTTCAAATGCCTACTAAATATGGAGATTTTGAGTTAATCGCTTTTACACAATTAAATACAGGTGAAGTGCACATGGCGCTTAAAAAAGGTAATTGGGAAAAAGATGAGCCCGTTCTGGTAAGAGTACACTCCAGTTGTATGACCGGAGATATTCTTGGTTCATTGCGTTGTGATTGCGGCGATCAATTGCACAATGCATTAAAGATGATAGAAGCAGAAGGAAAGGGATTGGTTTTATATATGAACCAGGAAGGACGTGGTATTGGTCTTCTCAATAAATTAAAAGCCTACAAACTTCAGGAAGAAGGAATGGATACTGTTGAAGCCAATCTGAAATTAGGTTTTTCGATGGATGAAAGAGATTATGGTGTGGGTGCTCAAATTTTAAGACACCTGAATATTTCCAAATTAAGGCTTATTAGCAATAATCCTAAGAAGAGAGCAGGTTTGCTGGGCTATGGTCTTGAAATCGTGGATACTGTCCCTATTGAAATTATTCCCAATAAACACAATGAAAAATACCTGCAAACCAAAAGAGATAAAATGGGGCATAAGATTCTGGCCAAGTCATTTATAAGTGGTAAGTAATAAGTAATAAGTTATGAGTAAGTAGATAAGCCAACAGGTTTTCATTAATGAGCACATTTGCGAATCAGTACATTAGCTAATTATCCCTTATTTTTGAAGCTCGTATTTCAATCTGTTTAATTTTAAAATATTTTTATGAGCACGGTAGATCTGATAATGCCTAAGTTGGGCGAAAGCATCATGGAAGCCACTATTTTGAAATGGCATAAAAAACCCGGAGATAAAGTAGAAATGGATGAAACCGTGCTCGACATTGCGACAGATAAAGTGGATAGTGAAGTTCCTTCAACTGCTGAAGGAACGATTTCTGAAATTCTTTTTAATGAAAATGATGTGGTGCCAATAGGGAAAGTAATTGCAAGGATTGATACAGACGGGAATGCCGGTAAAAATCATTCTTCTCAACAACAGACCTCTGCAGCAGAACATGAAGAAGCTGAGATAATGGAAGAAGTTCCTTATCAGCCTGAAGAAAAAAAATCGACAAGCAATGGATCTTCAGGCATAAGGTTTTATTCGCCTTTGGTGTTGAATATCGCTTCAAGTGAAGGCATTTCTATGAGTGAGTTGGAAAATATTGAAGGTACCGGCCAGGATGGGAGAGTGAGCAAGAAAGATATAATGGCTTATCTCGAAAATAGGAAAAGTGCGCCTCAGCAAAGACAAGAGCAACAAATACAATCGACTCAGACTCATGAAGTTCCTGCTACCAATCAGAGACAGGAATATGCACCTACGGTTTATTCAGGAAATGTAGAGATCATTGAGATGGACCGCATGCGTAAAATGATTGCCAAACACATGATTGACAGCCAGAATACCAGTGCCCATGTTACCAGTTTTGCAGAATGCGATGTTACCAATTTGGTATTGTGGCGCGAAAAAAATAAAAAAGAATTTGAGAAGAGAGAAGGAGAAAAAATTACTTTCACTCCTTTATTTATTGAAGCAATTATAAAATGTATTAAGAAATATCCAATCATTAACAGTAGTGTTGAAGGCGACAGGATTCTCATCAAAAAAGACATAAACATTGGGATGGCTACCGCAATGCCTACCGGAAATTTAATTGTGCCCGTTATTAAAAATGCGGATCAGTTGAATTTGACGGGACTTACGAAACGCGTGAACGGATTGGCAAATGCAGCCCGTAATAATAAGCTAAAACCAGACGATACAATAGATGGAACTTTTACAATGACCAATGTAGGAACTTTTGGAAGCATAATGGGAACTCCGCTTATCAATCAACCACAGGTTGCGATATTAGCAATAGGCGCTATTAAAAAGCGGCCGGTTGTTATTGAAACCGAACAAGGCGATAGTATTGCCATCCGCCACATGATGTATCTTTCATTAAGTTATGATCACCGTATTATTGATGGAGCACTCGGGTCTACTTTCTTAAATGCAGTTGCCAAAGAGTTGGAAAACTTTGATGGTAAAAGAGGATTTTAGAATTTAGAATTAAGAATTAAGAATTACGAATTAAAGATTAAAAGAGGGCAGCAGACGAAGAAATAATTCGAATTTTTATTTTACGTGCGATCCAGCTTTGATTAAGTTCGACACATTCAGCATTCAAAATTCATAATTCAAAATTTCTTACTTCCTGTTAATTCATTCTATAAAACTCACCTGAAATAAGGAAGCCTCCTTATTAATTCTTACTTTTGCGCCTCTAAAAAAAATGATGAATGATAAGTGTAAATAATGTAACGCTCGCATACGGCAAAAGAGTGTTATTCGATGAGGTAAATCTGAATTTCGTTAAAGGAAATTGTTACGGAATTGTTGGTGCCAATGGCGCAGGAAAATCTACACTGATAAAAATTATAAGTGGTGAAATTGAACCTAATAAGGGTTCTATTTCTATTACTCCCGGTGAACGTATGGCGGTTCTGAGGCAGGACCAGTTTGAGTTTGATGAGGTAACGGTTTTAAATACTGTTTTAATGGGCCACAAAAAAATGTGGAACACGATGATTGAAAAAGACGCCATTTACATGAAAGAAGATTTCAGTGAAGAAGATGGAATGAAAGCCGGACACCTTGAAGCTGAGTTTGGTGAAATGGGAGGATACACAGCAGAAAGTGATGCGGCCACTTTATTGAATCAACTGGGTGTGCCTGATGATGTGCATCAAACGCTGATGAAAGATGTAGCGGCAAATATTAAAGTAAGAATCTTGTTGGCCCAGGCACTTTTTGGGAACCCGGATATTTTATTATTAGATGAACCGACCAATAACCTTGATGTAAGCACTATTTCGTGGTTAGAAAATTTTCTGGCAGATTATGAAAATATTGTTTTGGTAGTGAGTCATGATCGTCACTTTTTAGATGCGGTTTGTACGCACGTTGCAGACGTCGATAAACAAAAAATAAAAATCTACACCGGCAACTATACTTTCTGGTACGAAAGCAGCCAGCTTGCGGCCCGCCAGGCAACTGACAAGAATAAAAAAATGGAGGAAAAGAAAAAAGACCTCCTTGAATTTATTGCACGTTTCAGCGCAAATGCTTCCAAATCAAAACAAGCAACTTCAAGAAAAAAGGCTTTGGATAAATTGGTTTTTGAAGACATTACACCAAGCAGCAGGAAATATCCGGGAATTATTTTTAAACCAGAACGAGATCCGGGAAATCAAATCTTAAATGTTCAAAAACTTTCAAAAACATTTGAAGGCAAAACCTTGTTCAAAGACGTAACCTTTGATGTAGTAAAAGGACAAAAAATCGCCTTTCTTAGTCGTGATCCCGTGGCGCTCACTTCGTTTTTTGAGATCATTAATAACAGGATGAAGCCCGATCATGGCAAATTTGAATGGGGAACAACGATCACCACCGCTTATTTACCCAACGACAATTCAGAATTTTTTGAAAACAATCTTACTTTATTGGATTGGTTGCGTCAGTTTGTTCCTGCTCATTATACAGATGTGGATGAAGATTTCTTAAGAGGATTTTTAGGTAAAATGCTTTTCAGTGGTGATGAAATAAATAAGAAAACGAATGTGCTAAGTGGTGGTGAAAAAGTAAGATGTATGATCAGCCGTATGATGTTATTAAATCCGAACGTGGTGATGCTTGATGAACCTACGAATCATCTTGATCTTGAAAGCATCACTGCATTCAACGATGGCATGATCAGTTTCCCCGGAATTGTATTAATGACCACGCACGATCACCAGTTTATGCAAACTGTTGCCAACCGGATTATCGAAATCACGCCTAAAGGAATTATAGATCGGCTTTCTACTTACGATGAATATCTGGAAGATGAAAGAATAAAAAATCTTCAGGAAGAATTGTATAATTGATACCCGCCTCCTGAATCATTTTGCTGATAATTGTTTATTTTTAAATTGTAACCAGTTGGTTTGTCATTAATGGATAACCTTGGGTTAAAATCAGTATGAATGAAAAATTTTTTGGACTATACTTTATTTGAAATAGACAAGTTTCAGTTGAAGGTCTCTTCAATACTATTATTAATTCTATTGATCATTGTTGTAAAAATTATTTTACAGCTCATAAAAAAAAGCCTGTATGGTTCTTCCCGGATTGAAGTTGCAAAAAAATACTCCATATTCAATTTAATAAAGTATGTAATAATTGTCTTTGCCATTTTTTTTGGCTTCCAGATATTAGGCGTTAATCTTTCGCTGATCTTAGCTGGCTCTGCGGCTTTGTTGGTTGGAGTAGGATTGGGGTTACAAAATATTTTTAGTGATTTTGTATCCGGAATTATTTTATTGGTAGAGTCAAAAATAAAAGTGAATGATATTCTTGAGGTGAACAATCTTATGTGCAGGGTGTTGGAGATTAATTTGCGAACAACCACCGTACTTACCCGTGATGACCGGTATATCATTTTACCTAACACAGATTTAACCAAGAACGATATTGTAAATTGGACTTATAACGATGATATTGCTTCCAGGTTTGAAGTGTCAGTTGGCGTTTCCTATTCTTCAGATATAGATCTTGTGAAAAAGTTATTAAAGCAGGTAGCTGATGAGCATGCCAGGGTAATTAAAACTCCCGAACCTTTTGTAAGATTTAATGAGTTTGGTGATTCTGCTCTTAATTTTTCTGTTTATTTCTGGTCGGAAGAGGTATACCAGGTTGAAAATATTAAGAGTGAAATCAGAACAAGAATATTTGAATTATTTGCTGAAAATAATATTAACATACCTTTTCCTCAACGCGTTTTACATCACTCAAGTAAATGAGAGAACTATTCAATTGATGCTTCAAATCCTTTCTGAGTCAACATTCTTGTTTTTTTTATTGATGACAGATCACTTACCTGCAAGGTTAAATATGTTTTAAAACCATAAAAGAAAATTTGCATGTACAGGTATATTATCAATATTTTTGCAACGGAAAAAATTATTCATCAATAGCAAAAATTATGTTCATGAAAAAAATATCTGTCTTATTATTTGCCTTTATTTGTTTGGCTGTGGCGGCAGCAAATGCCCAGACTTATCAAACAGCACTTGGTGCAAAATTTTATAGTGGTAATGGTTCAATTGGAGGGGTTAATATTCGTCATTCAACTGCAGAGCATACAGCTTTGGAAGGATCGTTATTATTTTTTAATGGTGGAATTGGTTTAGAAGGTTTATATGAATACCAGGCACCTATCAGTGGTGCTGAAGGGCTGCAATATTTTGTGGGAGGTGGTGCTATGATTGGTTTTGGTACCGGACCAAGATACAGGGATCAATATAATAACAGTACTACATTTGCACTTCGCTTAACCGGTGGTGTAGATTATAAGTTTGCGGATGCGCCAATTGATATCAGTCTTGGGCTTGATCCTTTTTTCTATTTGGCTCCTTACACAGGATCTAATCTTGCATTAGGAATTGGATTAAGATATGTAATTAAATAATTGAAAAATTTGTTGGTTCATTAATAAAATTCCCGGCAAGTAACCGGGAATTTTATTATAAACGATAACACCTCAAAAGGAAAATGCGCAAAAAGATCATAGCATTTATAGATTTTTTTTATCCTCCGTTCAAAAAGATAATGCCTGAGCAAACTTTTCGTTATGCAGTTTGTGGCGGAAGTAATATGCTGGTTGATATCATTCTCTTTTATGTTAGTTTTAATTTTATCCTGCATAAAAAAATTCTTGATCTTGGTTTTATCGCACTCAAACCCTATAACGCCGCATTGGGAATGGCCTTTTGTGTTACTTTTCCGCTTGGTTTTTTATTGAATAAATACATTGTTTTTAGTTCCTCTTATTTGCGCGGCCATATTCAGTTATTCAGGTATATGCTTATTGTGGCGCTAAACCTGTTTCTTAATTACCTTATACTAAATTTATTGGTTGAGTACTTTCATTTCTATCCAACTGTTTCTAAAATAATTGCCACTGTCATTATTGTAACGTTTAGTTTTCTTTCCCAAAAGCATTTCACTTTCAGAGTGAAAAAGATTTAAATAACAGTGAACAAATAAATTTTAAAGATTTTTATTTTGTTGTTATGGCATTAAAGAAAACGTCTTTTAAAATAGGAAAATAAGTAGGTATTCAATCTTCCAAGGGATTTCCTAATTCTATTTTCGCTTTAAATAATCAAAAAGAGAGGCCTGTTTGTAGAGCCTCTCTTTTTCTTTTATACAACTAATAATAATTACAGCTATATTAGTATTCTTTTAAAAGTTTGGTGGTAGTTATTTTCCCACTTTGTATCAATTTTAAGAAGTACACTCCAATTGGAAGTGCTGAAGTATTTAACGTTGCCTGGAAACTTGTTGTATAATAGTCCACATTTTTAATCCATACTGTTTTACCGGAAGCATCTATTAAAGACAATTTAATTTTAGAAGAGCTACTACCATTTACGTCAATTTGAATTGAATTTATAAATGGATTCGGAAAAACTTTAATCCCAGGAGACATTTGTGAGTTATTTAGTAATTGCTGCATTTGAAAATTGCTGCCATCATTATTAAACATTAAAGCAGATGACCGATTAACCATTACCGACTGGGTTAAAAGGCTGGTGGTTGTCCTGAATAATGAAGAATTAGGAATCACCTGTTTGCCTAAACCCGGCCCTGCATAACTCACTGACAAAACATTATCGCCTAATTGTTGAAAGTATCCGACAGTGATAGCATGAAGACCTGCTTTTAACCCGATAGTACCTGAATAACTGAATAT
>DAHXOZ010000165.1 GCA_027364635.1 bacterium
CTATTGAAAACAGAAATTGAAGTTATTTGTTTGTTTACTATAAAAATATTCTAAACCAATCCTTTAAATTCAACATCGTCGAATACAAACTTTCTTTCGACTAAATCTTTGGTAATTAATTCCCCGGATGAAGTAACGGCAACGATTTTAGTTTCAAAAACTTTATTTTGTTTTTTAAGTTTTACCAATTTGCTGCGGGCATACAAATGGTCATTATATTCTTCAAGCATTTTTTTAAAGTTCCCGGCTTTTAACTCTTCAATTCTTTTCAAAAGAGAACTGTGAAGCTCGGCAGCCAGTTTTATTACCTCATATTCCTTTCCTGTTTCCAATTTTAATGAAGTAGCTTTTAAAAACTCTTCCTCAAATTTTTCCTGGTTAATATTTAAACCCATTCCAATTACAGACCACTGCCATATTTTACCTTTAATCACATTTTCTATCAGGATGCCTCCTGCCTTACTGTCATTAATGAAAATATCATTTGGCCATTTTATAAAAAGGTTTGCTAAAATATATTTCTCAAAAAGATCATAAGCACTTAATGAGGCAGCCACACTCAGTTCAAATTGCCTGTATACAGGCAGCCATTGCATTTGAGCTATCACAGAAAGTATAATATTTTCAGCTTTATTACTTTGCCACTGCTTTCCACGCCTTCCTTTTCCATGTGTTTGTTCTTTTGCAAAAACAGCAATTTCGCTATCAATTTCACGTTTTTGTATTAAGGCCATGGCATAGTTGTTGGTACTATCCACGCTATCAAGAATCAACATATTTTTGGGTTCAAAAGACATACAAAACAGATTAGTAAAGAATTACTATTTTTGATAAAATAGATACAAATTTTACGTTGAAAGCTGCAATCTAAGAGAATAAATTTATTTTTGCAGATTGCTGAATTTAGCATTAGTTAAAAGAACACATTTGAATAATTTAACATTACTGGAAAAAAGAAAAAAATCAACTATAGCAAGGATTACAAGAAACAGCAAGCTTTTTAAAACGATAATCCATGCTATACAGGAAAAAAAAGGAGAGAGGATTGTAAGCCTCGATCTTAAAAAAATCCCTGAAGCAGTAACAGATTTTTTCATTATATGCGAAGCCGGAAATCCCATACAATTAAAGGCGATAGGGGATTTTGTAGAAGAAGAAGTTAAAAAGAAATGTGGCGAAAGCCCTTATAAACATGAAGGAAGGCAAGGTGAACAATGGATTTTAATTGATTATGTAAACGTAGTAGTTCACATCATGCTACCAGAGCCCAGAAGGTTTTATAAGCTTGAAGAAATGTGGAATGATGCGTCGGCACTTGAACATTAGTTTCAATAAAATTAAATAATTAATAATAACAACCTCTTATTCTAATACATAAGAATTAAGAAAAAATATTGCAGAAGCAATCAAGATATGGCAACTGAAGAACAGAAAAAAAAATCATTACAAAAAAGATTGAACACCAATATAACCCCTGGTACGCCACCGGATGGCGATGATCCTAAGAAAAAGCCAAGATTAAGTATTTACTGGGTTTACGGGATCATTTTTGCCGTCATCATCGGCTATAATCTTTATAGGGGGTCTATGGGTGGTGCTGGCGTAGAAATCAATGATATCAATTTTTATACAATGCTGCGCAGGGGCGATGTTGACCAAATAAAAACTGTTGGCAACAAAAAATTAGTACGTGTTTTTATCAATCCTCAAAAGTTGGATAGTGATGCCAGTTACTTTCAAAGTGTTTTTGGGCCCAATTACGATGAGGTTAAAAAAATTAAAGATGGTCCCCAGGCTTACTTCGGAATTATTAAAGACGAAGTTTTTGCCAATCAGCTTGCTCAATTTTACAAGGACAATCCTGATGTAACACGTGTACCTGATAAGCCAGGGGATGAAGGCGAGCTATTCGGACAAATCGTAAGTACTCTGTTACCTATACTTTTGATCGCACTCGTATTTATTATGATGATGCGAAAAGTGGGTGGCGGGGCTGGTGCCGGTGGCCCCGGCGGAATTTTCAATATTGGAAAATCAAAAGCTACCCTTTTTGAAAAAGGCACAAGGGTCAATATCAATTTTAGCGACGTCGCAGGGCTTGATGAAGCTAAAGTGGAAGTAATGGAAATTGTTGACTTCCTGAAAAACCCAAAAAAATATACCAACCTGGGAGGAAAAATTCCGAAAGGAGCCTTATTAATTGGCCCTCCGGGTACCGGTAAAACATTACTGGCAAAAGCAGTAGCAGGTGAAGCACAAGTCCCTTTTTTCAGTCTTAGTGGTAGTGATTTTGTTGAAATGTTTGTAGGGGTAGGTGCAAGCCGCGTAAGAGATTTATTCAAACAAGCAAGAGAAAAAGCGCCTTGTATTATTTTTATTGATGAAATTGATGCCATCGGCCGTGCGCGCGGAAAAAATATGATGATGAGCAATGACGAAAGAGAAAATACCTTAAACCAGTTGCTGGTTGAAATGGATGGTTTTGGAACCGATCTTGGTATCATCATTCTCGCTGCTACCAACAGGCCGGATGTTTTAGATACAGCCTTATTACGCCCGGGAAGATTTGACAGGCAAATCACTATTGATAGGCCGGACCTTGTCGGCCGTGAAGCAATTTTCAAAGTTCATCTTTTACCGATCAAAGTTTCTCAAAATTTAGATACCCATAAATTGGCTGAACAAACTCCGGGTTTTGCAGGTGCTGATATTGCCAATGTGTGCAATGAAGCTGCTTTAATTGCTGCACGAAATGGCAAAGAAGCTGTTGATATGAATGACTTTCAGGATGCAATTGACAGGGTGATTGGCGGATTGGAGAAGAAGAACAAAATTATTCTTCCAGAAGAAAAAGAAATCATTGCTTATCATGAAGCCGGCCATGCAATTTGTGGCTGGTTTTTAGAACATGCCTATCCTTTATTAAAAGTTACTATCGTTCCAAGAGGAACGGCTGCATTGGGCTATGCCCAGTACACACCGAAAGAGCAATATCTTTATAACACTGATCAATTGCTCGACCAGATTTGCATGACACTGGGTGGCCGTGCTTCAGAATCAATTTTCTTCAATAAAATTTCTACCGGTGCAAGTAATGATCTGCAGCAGATCACCAAAATGGCTTATGCAATGGTTACCGTTTATGGAATGAACGATAAAATTGGTAATGTAAGTTTTTACGATCCTGCACAGGAAAATACATTTACCAAGCCATTTAGTGAAGAGACCGGCAAACTAATCGACCAGGAAGTGCGTGCCTTAATTGAGAAGGCTTTTGAAAGAACCAAAAAGCTATTGACCGATAAGAAAAAAGAAGTGGAAATTATCGCGCAGGAATTGTTGAAAAGAGAGGTTCTTTTCAAAAGTGATGTGGAAGCCTTAATTGGTAAACGTCCTTATGAAGAGAAAAAAGCACTTGATTTCGTGGACAATCCAAAGGACGCTGTTATTGATCCGCCCATTCATGTGGTAGATAGTAATGATACTGATATTAAATCGTAAAAATGAAAGTTTCTTCTTCCAAAGAAAAAATTTTAAAAAGAATAAGAGAGGCACTGAGTAATCCGGTGCCTTTGCCTTTTCCGAAAAGTGAAGGAGCCTCTTCTGTTTTTAAACCCCAGGCCGAAGAATTGGAAATATTATTTGCCGAAGAATTTACCAAACTTCTTGGCAAATTTGCTTTTTGCATAAATGAAGCAGATGCCAAAAATCAAATAAAAGAATTGATACGGCAACAAAAATGGTCTACTGTTTATTGCGTTGAAAAACAATTTTCAGATTTATTCAAGCCCGAAGAATTTCCTGAAGTAAATCAATCTTCTTTGCCTGATTGTGACGCAGCCATCACGTCGTGCCATTATCTTATCGCAAGAACCGGCGCTATCGTAATGAGCAGCGCACAGGAAAGTGGCCGCACGGTAAGTGCTTACGCCCCGGTTCATATTTGCATTGCATATGTTGATCAATTGGTGTTTGATACCCGTGATGCTTTAAAAGGATTGAAAAATAAATACGGCAATAATCTTCCTTCATTTATCACATTTGCAGCCGGACCCAGCCGTACCGCCGACATCGAAAAAACATTAGTAGTCGGTGTGCATGGCCCTAAGGAAGTTTATTTATTTTTGATTGATAAAAAAAAGGAAGTTTGATAAAGCCATTTTTATTTTACAGTAAACCAACAAATAATTAAGATTCCTGTTTTTTATTTAAAAATAATTTCCCAGATTTAAAAAGTCTGCAAATTTTATAGAGATCATGCAAATACCTGCCGGGAAAAAAATATACTTTCTTTCTGACTTTCACCTCGGAGCCCCGGATTATGCATCCAGCCTCACACGCGAAAAGCGCGTAGTGCAGTTTCTTGATGAAATTAAAAAAGACGCTGCCGTAATATTTATCCTTGGCGATCTTTTCGACTTTTGGTTTGAATACAAAAAAGTAGTTCCCAAAGGATTTGTACGGATTTTGGGTAAACTGGCTGAGCTTACCGATAATGGGATTATGATTCATTTTTTTGTGGGCAATCACGATATGTGGATGAACGGCTATTTTGAAAAAGAGCTCAATATCACTGTATATGAAGATCCACAGGAATTTGAATTCAACGGAAAGAAATTTTTAATCGGACACGGCGACGGTTTGGGCCCCGGTGACCACCGCTATAAATTCATGAAAAAAGTTTTCAGGAATCAATTTTCTCAGAAACTTTTTGGAATGCTGCATCCCTCAACCGGTATTAACATAGCAGATTTTTTTAGCAGGAAAAGCAGAGCTGCTGCAGGAAAGAAAGATGAACAATTTTTGGGTGAAGAAAAAGAGTGGCTTATCGTATTTGCTAAGCAAACACTAAAGAAACAGCACATCGATTTCTTTGTTTTTGGCCATCGGCATTTGCCAATTGTATATAAATTAAAAGAGGATAGCATTTATATTAATCTTGGAGATTGGATAAAATACAATAGCTACGCAATATTTGATAATGGAACACTCACACTCAAATATTATGAATCATGAGAAATAAAATCGTGTTTCTGGTTATTTATTTTACTGTTGTTTTTGCCTTTACCGCTTTTGCTCAAAAAGATTCTTCTTTTCATTTTATTAAACAATTTAATTACCCCATTTCTTCTTTTACTGTTGACAATATTGGTGGCCTTTACATTATTACTCCTGGCAACCAATTAAAAAAATACAACGAGCAAGGCGACTCAGTCGGGGTTTTTAACCAGGTAACTCAATATGGGAAATTGACTTATGTAGATGCGGAAAACCCATGGAAAACCATTTTGTTTTACCAAAATTTTTCTACAATTGTTTTACTGGATAAATACCTTAATGTAGTTACAGCCATCAATCTGAGAAAGCAAAATATTTTTCAGGTTCGTGCTGTTACCAGTTCTTATGATAACAATATTTGGCTGTACGATGAGCAGGATAATAAATTAAAAAAGATTGATGACAATGGAAATGTTCTTTCGGAAACGGTTGATTTTCGATTACTTTTTGATTCTGTTCCGGAGCCGACAAAAATAATTGACAGGGATGGATTTGTATATTTATATGATCCGCAAAAAGGTGTTTACATTTTTGATTATTATGGAAGTTTTAAAAGTAGGCTCACTTTTTTAAACTGGACCAATATAGAAGTATTTGGAAAGACAATTTATGGATTTGACAGGGAAAATATTTACAAATATGTGCCGCCCATACCTGATGCTACTGCCTATAAATTACCAGAAGAATTGAAAAATAATACCGCTGTAAAATTGGCTAACCACCGCATTTACGTACTAAAAAACGGAAAGCTTTCTGTTTATTCTTTGCCTTAAAGTTTTTTTGAAATCATTTACCCGTTCATAGATACAAGGAATTCAGCATTGTCTTTTGTGCCTTTCATGTTTTTCATCAGTATATTAATAGCTTCTTCCGGATTCATATCGGCCATATGGTTGCGCAATACCCACATTCTCTGAAGTGTTTCTTTGTCAAGCAACAGATCGTCTCTGCGGGTTGAAGAAGAAATGATATCAATAGCAGGGAAAATTCTTCTGTTAGATAGCCTTCTGTCAAGTTGCAGTTCCATGTTACCGGTACCTTTAAACTCTTCAAAAATTACTTCATCCATTTTGCTTCCGGTATCAACAAGAGCAGTAGCGATAATGGTAAGTGAACCCCCGTTTTCTATTTTACGAGCAGCACCGAAGAATTGTTTTGGTTTTTGCATCGCATTAGCTTCCACACCACCAGATAAAACTTTACCACTTGCAGGAGAAACCGTATTATGCGCTCTTGCCAAACGGGTAATACTATCTAATAATATCACTACGTCATGACCGCATTCTACAAGGCGTTTCGCTTTTTGCAACGCCATAGTGCTCACCTTCACATGCTTTTCAGCAGGTTCATCAAAGGTAGAAGCAATTACTTCCGCCCTTACACTTCTTTCCATATCTGTTACTTCCTCAGGTCTTTCATCTACCAGCACAATCATCAAATAACATTCAGGATGATTGGCGGCAATTGCATTTGCAATTTCCTTCAGCAACATAGTTTTACCGGTTTTGGGCTGCGAAACAATTAATCCACGTTGCCCTTTACCTATTGGGGTAAACAAATCAATAATCCTTGTTGAAAAATTATTGGGTGTTAAAAATAAATTCAGTTTTTGAAATGGAAATAATGGAGTAAGATAATCAAACGGAACACGATCACGTACTTCATCGGGGCCGCGGCCGTTAATCGTTTCGACCTTTAATAATGCAAAATATTTTTCACCTTCTTTTGGAGGCCGAACTGAGCCATATACTGTATCACCGGTTTTTAAACCGAATAGTTTTATCTGAGAAGGAGAAACATACACATCATCAGGCGATGATAAATAATTATAGTCACTGCTTCTTAAAAACCCATATCCATCAGGCATCATTTCCAAAACGCCTTCGGCAAGAATAATTCCGTCAAATTCGATGTTAAACGCAGGTTCTTTTTTCTGGAAATTCTTTTGATGAGACTGATGACCATTTGAAGGAGGTTCCTGCATTAGTTCTTCTTCCTCATCTTCATTTTTCAGCAATTCAATCAACGCGGGCGCAATTGTTTTAGGATCAGCTAGGCGCTCAACATGATCATCTTCATCTTCTTCATATTGATCAAAATCCAATTCAGGTTTTTCTAAAGTTTCCTCTTTTGGCTTTTTAGCAACTTTCTTTTTTTCTTCCGTTTTTTTAGCTTTTGGTTCTTTTTCTAATACCTCTTTTATACGAATCCTTTTATTAAACATTTCTTTCTATTATATTCGCAAATATAAAGTAACAAATAAATTTTCTGGTCTAATCCTTGCTGAAACGTTAACTAAAGAGGTAAAATGGCTGATTTTTAGTTATCATTCAAAAGAAAAAAATTTATTATTTTATTATTTTAATGTAATATTGCATCAGATTAAA
>DAHXOZ010000166.1 GCA_027364635.1 bacterium
GCTCCCGGAGTTGCGATTCATATTTTAATAATGACATACTCTTTTATTAGCTTTTTGTTCCTGTTGAATCTGTTGCAGATGCTTTACCCGCTGCCACTGCCAACTGATGCTGTTTTACATATTGTATTACCATCCATCTTTGCCCGCGTGTTTTTGTTTTATCATTGCTTTCACGTCCATAACCAACAGCCACTGCCACAACATCAGGATGCATTCCCGGAGTTATCATAGCTGCAAGCTCGATGGTTTTTCCATTTGAGGTAAGTTTCACCACCGGTTTAGTCGGGTGAATTTCGTATTTATCAGATTGGCGGGGATTAAATATATCAATATCAAAAAGTTTCTTTCCCAGTTCAGGAGATATCATAACATAGTTATCCCAGGTAGCTTTTGACATTGGATCGCTGGCTTCCTGCAACCAGGCATTTCCAGCCCTTGCCCCCGTACCCATGGTAATTTTTTGATACAAAACCAATTCAATTTCGCTTCCTTTCACCGCGCCGGCTTTTGCGGCAGCATCAGCCACGTTTGCGGAGAAAGCAGTTACTGCAGGAACAGCAACATTCGTGTTGGAACCAATGGTTATGGTTGAGTCGCTAATTGCCTGTGAAGGAAAAGCACCCGGAGATACTGAACCTATAGAATCAGCAGTACCCAGAGCTGCCAATGCAGTTGCTATACCTGAGGTTAGATTAGATGGATTAACTACAATAGATTCAGTTTTTAGTTTTGAATTTTCCAATACTCCATCCTGTAAAAAGGTTTCATATGTATCAAGTCCGCCCAGGTTCTTTATCCAATATGCTCTGAAATAAGCTTCATAATCGCTTGGATTTCCGGTTAGCTTTAACAGTGATGACTCAAATTGTCTTGTTTTAAATAATGGATGAATCAGCGGCTGTATTGTACTTATATAGCCTGTTTGTTGTTCAGAATCACCCCAGCTTTCCAGCCAATGATGAGAAGGGATTACGTATTTACATAACTCAGTAGTCTCATCCATTTTTTCACTGTAAGAAAGCGTGAATGGACATTTTTTTAATCCCTCAGCAAATTTTTGAGCATCAAAATAATTGTAAACGGGATTGGCGCCATAAACGATTAAAGCGCCTACATTACCGGAGTTTAAATCCTGGGTAAGCGTTACCATATCGGAATCAACTCCCTGGCGATAATTCACTTGCGAGTTCCAGTCGATTGTATTGCCACTTGCACCGATTGCTTCATTAATAGCATTTACTACAATCTGAATATTTTTATCATTACTTCCACAAACTACTAAGGCTGCTCCTTTATTCGCCATCAATTCTGCTGCAGTTTTTTTAACGGCAGTAGCAAGATCTCCGGATAATGAAGCAGATGTTCCTCCGCCTAAAGCACCTAAAAGAGCAAGTGCAATAGCACCGGTTTCAGATGGTTTATGAAGATATCTTTCATCTGCATTAGCACCGGTCATACTATAAAATCCTTCAAACTGAATATGCCTGCTCATTGAAGGATTTTTTTCATTGATCCTTCTCCCTACTGCATATTGGTTTGAAATAACAACGGGACTAAGCCAGTTTCCAAGAAAATCTGCATCAAGGCTAACAATCACTTTTGCCTTATCAAAACGATAAGCAGGAATCATTTTCTTTCCATAAGAAGCCTGGTTGGCTTCAATCATTCCGCTACATGAAACTGCATCATACTGCACATGGCGGCTGCCCGGATATTTAGCTAAAACTTCATTAATAATTTGGCGGCCGGTAACAGAAGTATAGGAACTTGTCAATAATACCAAGGGTTTACCTGCATTTGCAGCTAATCCGTCTGCTACCATTTTATCTATGGCTTCAAAAGTAGCTTCCTTTTTATTCACCATTGGATAGCGAAGGCGGCTTGTATCATAAAGATCCAAAACAGAAGCCTGAACCTGTGCTGATGTACCACCCTCTGTTAAAGAAGAAAGATCATTTCCTTCTATTTTGATAGGACGCCCTTCTCTTTGTTTTACCACAACGGGAACTGCATCTCCGTCACTTAGGTAGGTTGATGCGTAGTAATTTGGAATACCTGCGATGATATCGTCAGGTTTGTTAAGAAAAGGAATACTTTTACGAACCGGCATTTCACAACTTGCAGCAATAGCTGCAGCAGCGGTACTAAAGCCCATATATTTCAGGAAATCTCTCCTTGGAGTTTTAGCATTAAAAATATTTTCATCCGCTAAATCTTCAAAAGGAAGTTCTTTCCTGAATTCATCTTTTGATGCTTTTTTATTAGCTTCCGATTGGTTAAGTTCCCCAAAATTCTGCCAGTATTTTTTTTCACTCATATTAATCCATCCGCCCCGGCGGATTATTACCTTAAATCAAGAGATCTAAGAAATGAACAATATTGTTTCTTTTTGTTTTAGCCAACCTCTTTGTGAGCCTGGAATATATTTTAATAATGACATTTTCCACATTCTGTTCCGCCAATCATCTGTACAGTTACACTATCGTATTTTTTATCTTTGATATCCTGGTGGAATTTTGCGTAAATGCTGTAAAATTTATTTCCATTTCCCTTTCCGTCATTAAATTGAACATTTGTAGTTCTGTGGCAATTGACGCACCATCCCATGCTTAAGTCTGAGAATTGTTTTACCTGGATCATGTTTTGAATTTCCCCATGGCAGGTTTGACATGCAACGCGTCCAACTTTTACATGTTGTGAATGGTTGAAATAAACAAAATCAGGTAGATTATGAATTTTTATCCATTCAATTGGTTTGCCGGGCTTATCGTAAGTTTTGGTATCAGGATTCCACCCGGCATATTTATATAATTTCTGAATTTCTGCATTTGCGTCTAGTGTTTTGCCGTCATCTTTAATGATAGGCGTTCCAGTATATTCTTTCACCGCCATATGGCAATTCATACAAACGTTTACTGCCGGAATCGTAGCATGTTTACTGTCCTGGGCACCACCGTGGCAATACAAGCAACTGATCTGGTTTACTCCGGCATGAACTTTATGAACAAAATAAATAGGTTGATTAGGTTGGTAGCCCTGTTGGCGGCCCAAGCCCATTGCCCCTTCTACCAGAAAATATCCGGCGAATATAAAAAGAACAATAGTTAATAGTAGTAAATAAGCTTTATTTCTGTAAAAAGGTACAGGCTGCGGAGATTTGATTCCATCTTTTTCGTCGGTAAGTTTTTTCAGGTTGCTGTTTACCTGTAACAGTATCAATCCTACAACTGCTAATATTAAAGTAAGTATCCCGTACAATACGGTGTTATCAGAAGAAGGAGTTGCACTTACACTGGTAGCACCGCCTGGAGTAGTGGTAGTAGCGGAGCCGGCTGGTTTGTAATCATTGGCGTATTGCAAAATTGCATCAATGTCTGCATTAGACAAATCAGGGAATTCAGTCATTACAACCCCACCCATTTCGTCCTTAAGTTTCTTAGCGTAAGGATCGGTCATGACCATCGAGGTAGTATTATGTACCCATTTATATACCCAATCTTTTGAAGGTTCCCTGTCACGCGCGCCCTTTAGTGCAGGTCCTACATATTTTTCATCTGGTTTGTGGCAACTTGCGCAGTTTGCTTTAAATAAAGCCTCCCCATTTGATGATTGTGCATACAAAAATCCCTGAGAAGAAATTAGAGTTAGAAATATGAAAACCGCGAATGTTTTAGTAAAAAGCCTTTTGACTTGGTTCATACACTTATTTACCTATCTTGAATTATGGAATAATTACATTGTTGGCCGCAAAAGTAACAAAGCATGTTGATAAATTCTTAACATTCTTAAATTTTTTTTTTCATCATTAGTAATTTATTTACGGCAATATTTGATAAAAATTTCTTTCGGTTACAATTTTTAGTATTTAAATATTATTTAGATAAAGGCAATTATTTTTTCTCGTAAAAATGATTGCAGGATCATTTTAAAAAGTTCATCTTTGACAAATATTTAATTAAAGACAAAAGTTACAGGTTTTATTGGAATTAATCATAAATAATCAGAGCCATTTTTAAAATTCCTTTATGGATAAGGGTTTAAAGAAAAAAATTACCGGAATTTTTTAAACTTGAAAATCAAAATTATATCCTGTAGCTAACAATAAAAATATTTTAATTTTTGAATTACCGGTTTTTTTAAAAGAATAAAATTATGTGCCTCTGCTGTTTATCTTTTTCTTTTAAATATTTAGATTCGGGATTTAAGATAGCCCTTTTTGCAGATTGAGGTGAACAATTTTCCCAGAAAAAAATAAAAAAAATTTCAAAAAAAATTACACAAATATTTCAATTGCCACATAACCAAAATGCCTGAAAATAACATCATCATCTTTGCCTCAGGAGCAGGAAGCAATGCTCAACAAATCATAAATTATTTCAAAAAAGATAAAAAAATCAACGTTGCGCTTATCGTTTGCAATAATCCAAAAGCCGGTGTTTTGCAGATTGCAGCAAACGAACAAATTCCTGTATTATTGATTCAAAAAGACCGGTTTAACGAAACAGGTTACCTGCCGGAAATAAAGAAATACAATCCTAACCTTGTTGTGCTTGCCGGTTTTTTATGGAAAATTCCCAAAATCCTGATCCGGCATTTCCCTGAAAAGATAATCAACATTCATCCGGCCCTATTACCGGATTATGGAGGAAAAGGTATGTATGGAAACGCTGTTCATACTGCTGTAATCAACGCAAAAGAAAAAGAAAGCGGCATCACCATTCATTTTGTTGACGATATATACGACCATGGAAAAATCATCTTCCAGGCTAAATGTAATCTAGATGAAAATGAGACTGCTGAGAGCCTCGCGCATAAAATCCATAAACTGGAACACCAATATTATCCCATTACGATTGATAAATTATTGCACGGTAGTAAATAGAAATAATACGAATTGCAGAATAAGAATCTTCATTTTTTGTTAGTTTACTGTTCGCGATATCTTTTTTTACAAATAGCTCAACCACCATTTTTCCCTGTGATTGGTTTTATAATCATTGTACCATTTGCATAAAGGATATAAAGCAATAACCACTGAAATCCAAACTACGTAAACGATAAACAGGCTGTACCCGTCATTTGCTGCCAAAAAATAAAAGGGAACTCCGGGACCAAGCGTGGTTGCCTGCGCTATAGTATGCCCATGAGCCAGGTAAACCACAGCAGATATTAAATGGAGAAGATAAATATGAAGCACATAATAAAAGAATGGTACTCTTCCATAAATCCGGATCTTTTCTGTAAAACCATTTTGTACTTTTTCAAAAAAAGCCAAAAGTAAAAAAGCCGGGCCTATCGTCATGCACATATATAATAGTGACGGCGGATATTTATGCACGTTAATAAAGGAAAGTACCGTAAACCATGCATTTTTTTGGCTGCTCCAGGGTTCAGGATTTCCGTAAACATTTATCAACCTCAATGCTATAAAAAATAATATCACTGCAATTCCAAGCCTGATTAAAATTTTTCTTCTTTGTTCAACTGAATATTTCGATGAAAAGAATTTGCCGGTACAATATCCAAGCATCATAAGTCCCGTCCACGGAACAAATGGATATAAGATCACTAATACATGACCGGATGTGATAGGATACATCGCAAAGTTTCCGTGATGAAAAAGATCCCACCAAAAGCCGGCCTTAAATCCTGGTGCAGCTTCAGGAAAATCAAGGAGATTATGCCCGAGAACAATGATGAGCCCAATAGAGAGAATAACATTAAATGGAAGCCTTATCAATAAACCAAGACAAACCATACTGATACCAATAGCCCAGATGACCTGGAAAATAATAAGATTGTAATGGGGATTGAATGTCCAGGCAAATGAAATAATAACTGCTTCCACAAAAATCAACCACAACCCGCGCTTTATCAAAAAAGATTGAAGCATCTTTTTTGTTTTCCTCAAACTCTGCAGGTAAATGGAAGTACCGGAAAGAAATACAAAAATGGGCGCACAGTAATGAGTGATCCATCTGGTAAAAAATAAAAAAGTAGTTGTCGTTGTAAGATCCAGTGGCGCATCTGCTGTATGAAAATAATCCCTCGCATGATCGAGCGCCATTATTACCATTACGATTCCCCGCAGAATATCAATTGACTCTATCCTTCTTTTATTGATTAAAGATCCTGTAATCTGAGAATTGGCTCTGGGTACAGAACCAGTCTCGTTTTCTTTTCCCATCTGATAGTTTTATAATAGCTTGATGCTTTTTAATTATTAATCCCACAAGTTTTATTGACCTTATTACATAAATATAGAAATAATAAAATCTTTAAAAAAAATAATATAAATATCCGGTCAATCCTTATGAGAACTACTTCGATTTTATTGAGCAAAAAGATTCCTCTCCGGACATACTACCGGAATTAAGAATATTCTTTTGATAATAAAACTGATTCAGGTTGGATGATAAAAAGAACTTACTGGTTGGATATTTCCTTCCTGGAAAAAAATCATAGCCTGTCGCAGTAAAGAAATAAATAAAGTAGATTTTTATTTTGATACCTGCTCACTTCATTCACCTTCTCCTTCCGAAAGAATAATGAAATTCATAATCTTTGGGAGGTATTTCTCCCAACAGGTTCTTTACAAAATAATCCCAGCGTTTGCGCATCATATAAAGCGAATATTGCCCGTAACCATGATGGCTGTTGGGAAAAATTACCAAATCGTAATCTTTGTTTGCTCTTTCCAATGCTTCTATTACGAGCATCGTATTTGAAGGAGGTACATTATCGTCCATCATGCCGTGAGCCAGCATCAGCTTACCTTTCAGGTTCTTTGCATAAATTTCGTTGGCCTGTGGTTCATAATTGGAAACGCCATCAGCGCCGGTTTTTAAAAGGCCGATATAACGTTCACCCCAGTCATCTTCATAGTTGCGATTGTCGTGATTGCCTGATTCTGCAATACCTACTTTAAAAAAATCAGGATAGGTAAACATCGCGTCAGCAGTAGCAAAACCGCCGCCGGAGTGCCCCCAAATGCCTACTTTGGTAGTATCGATATAAGAATACCTTTCGGCCAATTCACGTATACCAGCCACCTGGTCGGGCAATGTATTTTCTGACATGTGACCGTAGCTCATGTCGTGGTAACTTTTGGAGCGAAGCGGATTGCTCGTTCCTTCAATTTCAACTACAACAAATCCCAATTCAGCGAGCGCCTGGTTGTCGCCTCGCGAAGCTTCAAATGACCAACTTCCCACACTTCCGCCCTGCGGGCCGGGATAGATATAATCAATGATGGGATATTTGCTTCCCTTGTTTCGATTGGAGCAATGGCGCAATGTTCCGACACTTTAACTGCGAAAGATTATGCGCATGCA
>DAHXOZ010000167.1 GCA_027364635.1 bacterium
TTTTGCAAAAGACCTGCAAGCATTTGGCTTTCATTTTCCTGTTTTTGAAGATACACATCCATAACTGTTGGTAGCCCTCAAAGACACATTAAAGCTTCCAACAGAGGTATAAGTATGTTGCGGATTTTGAACATTAGAGAAATTGCCATCACCAAAATCCCATTGCCAGGCACTGATACTGCCACTTCCTGCAACACTGCTATCGGTAAATTGCGTTGTCAAAGGGAAACAACCGGTTACATCCGAAGCCGTAAAATTAATGTCAGGAGAAGAGTAAACCGTAATAAATTGAACTTTGGTAACCGAATCAATTCCCAAAGAATTTTTAATGGTTAACCTTACCGTATAATTACCCGGGTTAAAATATGCCACGGATGGATTTTGCAAAACGGAAGTAGTGCCGTTACCAAGATCCCACTTCCAGGCAGAAGGGTTTCCGGCAGATACATCAGAAAATTGAACGACAAGAGGTGCACAGCCTGCTGTGGGAGAAGCATTAAAATCAGCCTTTAATTGTGCCTTTACTAAAAATCCTGAAAGCAAAAACAGGAAAATGAAAGCCAAATGCTTGCAGGTCTTTTGCAAAAAATGAGAGAAGGTTAGGGTCTTCAAGGATAAGGATATTTAAAAAACCGGATTCACTAAAATAGTAACCTTCTTAAAACGAAAACAGCACTCTTTTATTGCCGGGAAAAGAACAAAAGAAGTATCTGTATTTTACTAAAGATTAATGGGGTGATTTTCAGTTTTTTAAATAAAAAGAAAAAGCTATTGACGTGTCATGTAAAGCACCATAGGATCTGTACTGCCCCAGGGTGCCAGTTCCAGGGTGGGATTCGTTTTTTTTGTAAATCGCCAGCTACGCGATAAAAATGGAAAACCCGCAATTGAATCAGGCAAAGAAATATCAAGTTTGCTATAATCGCTATTGGTTTCCCATGTCCCATAATATTCATTTGAGCCGTTGGTAGCTTTTAAGGGGCCATGATACAGATCGGTTTCCAAAAGAACAAATTTATATCCGCTGTACATGGAAGTAAGATCAGACGTACTATCTTTCGCAAGTGTTACCACAAAATCACTCCCAATCACATACTTCTTAAAATATTTTTCCAACACAGACTGATCCAGGTTTTGGATCGTTTTTTTACAGGAAAAACCGAATACCATCAAGACTAAGAAAATAAAAGTAAATAACTTTTTCATGGGTGATCTGATAAAAGAAAACATACCATTTTAAACGACATTAAGGTACTAAAAGTATAAATTAATAAACAAAAGATATTCATCTAATGTATTTATTTAAATTTTTGAATGGTGGCATCACTCATAGAAAGATTAGAAGCAGACACTTCAAACTGTATTTCCGGAAAATAATTTTTCAATTACATTTTGGTATAATGTCGCTTTTTTACAATTTTAACCCTTTACTCCCATCTAACTTTGTTCGCAGTTTTATGATCTTTTATTAAGAATAAAAACCATCCAAATGGCTAAAATTTCAGAAATCGCTCCTGATGTATTCAGGATTTCAATCTTTGCAGAAAAGATCAATTTGCAATTCAATCATTTCCTGGTAATAGATGATGAACCAATGCTTTTTCATGCAGGAATGAGGTTGATGTTTCCTGAGCTGAGTGAAGCAGTACGTAAAATTATTGCTCCTTCAGGGATAAAGTGGATCGGCTTTAGCCATTTTGAAGTAGATGAATGTGGAGCACTTAATGAATGGCTGCAAATTGCGCCCCAGGCACGCCCGGTCTGTAGTGAAGCAGGTGCTCTTGTCAATATGAGCGACTTTGCCATCAGGCCTGCTCAAGCGATGGCAGGAGATGCAGTTTTAAATACCGGTAAATATAATTTTCAATTTATAAGAACTCCCCATTTGCCTCACGGATGGGATGCAGGAGTGATGTTCGAACAAACGAATAAAACCTTATTGTGCTCTGACCTGTTTCACCAAAATGGAAATGGGGCTGGCCTTACTGATAAAGATATTTTAGGATCACACAAAGCTTCGCTGCTTGCTTATGAAAAGGGCCCTTTGATGGACTATTCACCTTACACGCAAAAACTTCAAAATTACTTTATTCACTGGCAGATCTTAATCCCAAAACACTTGCTACGATGCATGGAGCTTCCTTTAATGGCGATTGCAACCAGGCGCTGAAAGACCTTAATGTGGTCATGAAAGAGCTTTGGGGTACAGAATAATAGTTACGTGTAGAAACAACACACGAGCCGGTATATTCATAGTCATTGCCTTATTAGCCAATTCGATAATCAATTGTAAAATCATAACTTTAT
Organism: bacterium; assembly: GCA_027364635.1. Taxonomy (GTDB): domain Bacteria; phylum Bacteroidota; class Bacteroidia; order Chitinophagales; family Chitinophagaceae; genus Ginsengibacter. The sequence goes on from DAHXOZ010000167.1 coordinate 2,308, forward strand.
ACCCATAATAATGGTTGCTCATCATGGGTTCTCCTATAACTGAATATAAACCTTCAGAAAGCCTTCAGCCATTTGTTGAAGTTTTTTGGGAAGGGAATTTTAATGCAAACGCGACCCACCCTTTGTCACTCAAAGTTGTTCCAAAAGGAAGTGTCGAGCTTATTATCCACCTCAATGAGGTTCATTGTGAACTTTACAATTCTTATGGATGGTCTCCTTCGCCTGACTTTATGATTATAGGTCTTTTCTCAAACCCTTATGAAGTCCACTTTAATCACCCGGTAAAAGTGTTTTCAATACGGTTTAAACCGGAAGGGATCTTTAACGTTTGGAATACCCGCTTCTTTGTTTAAAGAGACCTATGAGGATATGTCGCTTGTAATTGGCAATCAATTTCAGGACTTCAGTGAAAGGTTACGGGAAGAAAAAAATATTACAGCAATGATCCGGCGTGCCGAAAGCTATTTAACCCGGAATTTAACCCGGAACAAAATTCAATTAAACTATATAAACGTAGCAGCGGAACTCATACGAAAAACAAAAGTAACCAGGGTTGATGAACTGCCACAACGGATATTTATCAGCCGGCGTCAGTTGGAAAGAGAATTTAAAGAAAAGCTTGGAATAAGCCCTAAACACTATCTCAGGATCACCAGGTTAAACGAAGTACAACGATTACTCAATGAAAACCACAGTATCAATTTAACAAGCGTTGCCTATCATTGCGGCTATGCTGACCAGGCACATTTGATACGGGATTTTAAAAGCTTTACCGGCGATACACCCACTGTTTTTATCAGGGGAAAAAACCGGTATATTTCAAACGTAAGACTGCAGGATTATGAACATTGACCATTTTTTATTTTAATCTTCCCCTGTTTTCGCTTTTTATTCCTTAAAATATTCCGGAAACTTTTTCACAAAAATTTATCCTGCTGCCTCTTTAAGAAACAGGAAATCAGAAAGCGATGACAAACTGCTCATACATTTTGCTATCTTTATTTCAGAAAACACAGCATGTTTTATTTAAGAAGATCCCTGTTCATAGTTTTTTGTACCCTTCTCTTTAACCAATCCTTTTCGCAAATATTTGCGGGGGATCCGGCATCCATAAAATGGAAGCAAATCAATACTTCTTCCTCAAGGGTAATTTTTCCTCAAGGCCTTGATTCGGTGGCAAGGAGGATCACAAATATTATCTCATATATAAGGATTCCGACCGATAAGACGATCGGCAACCAATCAAAAAAAATAAACATCGTTCTTCAAAACCAAACAGTTGTTTCCAATGCGTACGTTTCCTTAGGCCCTTTCCGCAGCGAATTTTATATGACACCTCAGCAAAACAGTTTTGAAATGGGAAGTGTGCCATGGCCTGACCAGCTTACGATTCATGAATATCGCCATGTTGAACAGTACAACAATTTTAATGTAGGCCTTTCAAAAATGATGCGTATTATTTTTGGAGAAGAGGGCCAGGCTTTGGCAAACAATGCCGCCATACCTAATTGGTTTTATGAAGGCGATGCGGTTTATAATGAAACCAATTTAAGTGCCCAGGGCCGCGGTCATTTACCGGCTTTTTTTGACGCTTACCGCTCCCTCTGGAAAGCCGGCAAAAATTACAACTGGATGAAATTAAGGAACGGCTCGTTAAAAGATTTTGTGCCCGACCATTATGCCCTGGGCTATTTATTGGTTTCGTATGGGCGAGAAAAATATGGGGATGATTTTTGGAAGAAGGTAACTCATGATGCGGCTGCTTATAAAAGTTTGATCTATCCTTTCCAACATTCAATAAAAAAATATGCGGGAGTAGATTATGTAACTTTTAGAAACAATGCTTTTGATTTTTTCAAAAACCAATTTGAAGAAAGCAAACCTTCATCCGCAACATCGTCAGGCAAATTTAAAAATGAACAATTTCCTTCGTTTACTGAAGACGGATCCGTCATTTATATAAAAAATACAACGAAGGAAATTCCAAAGTTTATAATTCAAAAAGGAAAATCAGAGAAAAAGATCAGGGATGAAGATTACACACTCAACGATTATTTCAGTTACCGCAACGGTAAAATTGTATATACTTCTTATCAACCTGATAGTCGCTGGGGCTATCGCGATTACAGTAATCTTAAGATGATAGACGTTTCTAACGGTCATGAACAAATGCTTTCAAAAAAGAGCAAATATTTTTCGCCGGATATAAGTGAAGATGGCCAAACGATAGTTGTAGTAAATGAACCACCAACAGGCGAATGCAACCTTCGTTTGCTTAATGCAACCACAGGAAAATTAATAAAACAGCTTCCGAATCCCGGCCATCTTTTTTACACCTATCCCAAATTTTATGGTAACCAAAAAATAATTTCTGCAGTAAGAAACTCTGAAGGTAAAATGTCATTGGCAGAAATTAATCTTGAAAATAATGAGACAAGATACCTTCTTCCGTTTACCTATCACGTAGCGGGTTTCCCCTGCATTTTTAATGATACACTTTACTTCTCTTACGCTTATAAAAAAAATGACGACCTTTTTGCCTATACTTTTTTGGATCAAAAATTATGGCTTATTGAAGCTGCCAATCCACAGGGAATAGGGAAATACCATCCTTTTGTAAATGCCGCTTACATAGGCTGGACCAGCTTTACAGCCGAAGGTTACCGGATTCAAAAAGCTTTAAAATCATCTGTCCGTTTTAAGGAAATAAATACAGATGATTTAGAGGAGAAGATTTCAAATTTCGGAGTAAATGTAATTGATAAAAGCAATGCAGGCCTGCTATATAAAGTTCCCAATGATTCTTTCGTTGTAAGCAAATACCGCAAAAGCTTTAAACTTTTTAATTTCCACAGCATTGAGCCTGCTGTCAACGATCCTCTGTATACACTCAGTCTTGTAAGTGAAAATATTTTAAACACCCTTCAATCTGATTTGTCTTTCACCTACGACCGCGCAGAAAAATATAAAGAGCTCACGTTTAATGCAACGTATGGCGGTTGGTTTCCCTACCTCTCGGCGGGTGTAAATTATTTTATCGACAGAAGCACTTTGTTTCATCAGCAGTTAGTACACTTCAATCAGTTGGAACCCTACGGCGGATTTAATATCCCACTAAATTTAAGCAAAGGCCGGTCATTTACTTATCTCAATTTCGGTTCTCAATATGTTTACAGCCAGGGAAGTTTCATGGGAAAATATAAAGACACTTTATCCTCCACGTATAGTTACATCAGCAATTTTTTGTCGTTTAGCCATGAGATACAAAAAGCTTCCGAACAAATTTTTCCTTCATGGGCGCAAACCATTTCACTCTCGTATAAAACGCCGGTTCAACATGTAAATGGTTACCAGTTTATGGCAAACGGGAATCTTTTTTTTCCGGGTTTTGCAAAAACACACAGCATTGTTTTAAATGGCGCCCTATTACGAAAAGATAGTTTGAACCAAATCAATTTTTCAAGCGGGTTTCCTTTTTCACGCGGTTATCAATCAGTTAATTTTTACCAAATGTATAAATGGGGTGTGAATTATCATCTGCCAATAGCCTTTCCGGATAAGGGTTTTGCCGATATCTTTTATTTACTTCGTGTAAGGGCCAATTTATTTTATGATGATACTGAAGTAAAAGATTTTTATCCCAACAAAACTTCCTACTCACAAACTTTTCGTTCAACAGGAACAGAAATAAATTTTGATACCAAATGGTGGAACGAAGTAAATGTTTCTTTTGGTATAAGGTACAGCCGGCTTTTGGATAAAGATGTATTTGGAGGAACAGGATATAATCGCTGGGAAATTATTTTACCGGTAAATATTCTCAAACAATAGAAAACAAAAATTTGCTTTATTTGTTTGTTTACTATTATGGCAACTAAAATAAAAGGAAGTACCCGTTTATTATTTCTAGCGTTTCACTCAACATAAAATCATAACGATAACTTAAGAATACCTCTTTTTTTTAATAGCCTCTTTTCTTAAATTGCAATATAAATTTTCAATCAGGGAGATGAAAAAAAATAAAAATAAAAAAAATAGTAAAGGCTGTACAGCATTTTATTTCCTCGCAACAGCAACAGTAGTGGCTGCTGCAGTCTATGTTACCATAAAGGAAGGAAGACGTATAAAAGAAGAAAATAAATTATTGGCTTATGAAGTGTGGTAGAGTTAGGTATTAGGTAGCAGGTATGAGGTATGAGGTATCAGCATTTAACTTTTAGTATCCTGTATCCACCATTTAACCAATTAACCAATTAACCATTCAACCAATTAACAATTAACAATTAACCAATTAAACAATTAACCATTCAACCAATTAACCAATTAACCAATTAACCAATTAACAATTAACAATTAACCAATTAACCAACTAACATTTCTCAAAAATCATCGCCGCTCCCTGCCCTACTCCCACACACATAGTCGCTAACCCGTAACGCACTTCCCTTCTTTTCATTTCATACAACAAGGTAGTTGCAATCCTTGCACCGCTGCAACCCAATGGATGGCCGATAGCAATGGAACCTCCGTTCACATTTACTTTTTGAAGATCAAGCCCCAAATCGTGAATGCATGCAATGGATTGCGAAGCAAACGCTTCATTCAACTCAATTAAATCAAGATCGCTAACGGTAAGGCCTGCACGCTTTAATGCTTTTTCCGTAGCCGCCACCGGTCCGATTCCCATGATGGCAGGGTCAACACCTGCAACCGCCATGCTTACCACTTTAGCCATTGGTTTCAGATCATATTTTTTTACAGTGGCTTCATTAGCCAACAATAACATCGCGGCGCCGTCGTTGATTCCGGAAGAATTGCCTGCAGTAACCGTTCCGTCTTTTATAAAAGCAGACCTAAGCTGCGACAATTTTTCAAGCGAACTTTTCCTTGGATGAAATGAAAAGAAGGGAAGTGCGTTACGGGTTAGCGACTATGTGTGTGGGAGTAGGGC
>DAHXOZ010000168.1 GCA_027364635.1 bacterium
CCGGCAGTGCCTACACGTATTCTTATGCCACCATGGGCGAATTTATTGCATGGATCATTGGCTGGGACCTTGTTCTCGAGTATGGTGTGGGAGCCGCTACCGTAGCGATTGCCTGGGCAGAGTATTTTAATAAGTTCCTGGAAATTTTTCATGTCCAGGTCCCGTATGAATGGTGCCACTCCCCCTTCAATGTTTCGACGGATCACTTGCATCATGGAATCGTAAATCTTCCCGCGTTGGGCATTGTGATTATCCTGTCGCTATTATTGATCAGGGGCATGCAGGAGTCGGCAGTGGTAAACGGAATTATTGTTCTTTTAAAAGTTGCCATTGTAATAGTGGTAATTGTGGTGGGTTGGCAATATATGAAGCCTGAAAATCATACCCCATTTATACCTGCACCCACCATCTATACCGATCACATGGGAATTTCTTATCACTATGGGGGAATACTGGGAATCCTTGGTGCGGCGGGGGTCGTCTTCTTTGCGTTCATTGGTTTTGATGCGGTTTCTACTGCAGCGCAGGAAACAAAAAACCCAAGCCGCGATATGCCGATTGGTATCTTAGGGTCACTTATTATTTGTACCGTTTTATACATCCTTTTTTCTTATGTACTTACAGGAATTGCTTCTGTAGAGGAGTTCAGAACTACAGGAAGTGAAGCTTCTGTTGTATATGCCATCGAACACATGAGTGGATCAATGGTAGGTGGCGTTTGGGTACCCACTTTTAAATGGTTAAGTGATTTAGTGACTATAGCGATTCTCGCAGGATTCTCATCAGTAATCCTGGTGATGCTTATGGGTCAATCAAGGGTATTTTATTCAATGAGTAAAGACGGGTTGGTACCAAGAGTGTTCGCTGATATTCATCCGAAATTCAAAACTCCCTACAAATCAAATTTAATTTTCCTCTTGTTGGTTGGTTCATTTGCTACATTTATTCCCGGGGATATTGTGGGTGATATGACAAGTATCGGAACGCTCTTTGCCTTTATCCTGGTGTGCGCCGGCGTTTGGATCATGCGCGTAAAACATCCGGAGATACCAAGAGGATTTAGAGTTCCGGCAGTGAAAGTAGTTTCCACATTAGGTATTTTAGTTTGTGCTGCCATGATCTTTGGATTGGGCTGGACCAACTGGGTACGTCTTTTCGGTTGGCTGATCATTGGTTTCGTAATTTATTTCGGATATAGTCGCCATCATAGCCGTTTAAGAAATCCGGATAAATATCCTTATGATGACCGCGAGGATGTTCATGAAATTCCGGAAGATGTTCCACCGCTTATTTAATTATCATTAATTAATATTAATAAAAACCGTTTCGTTGTTTGAAACGGTTTTTATTTTTAAAGATGGAACAGTAAACCTACTTTTATTGGGAATTTTTATTTTTTCGCTACGAAAAGACAAAATAATTATAACATGGAATTTGACCCAAATAACAATGTAGTTAAACTTTGTGCTCAAGGCATGGACATGGAAGGAAAAGGCAAACCGGACGACGCCAGCAGACTCTTTCTCCAGGCCTGGAACGAAGCAACAAATGATTTTGAAAAATTTACTGCTGCTCATTATGTAGCACGGCATCAAAAAAGTGCTGCCGACAAATTGAAATGGGATGAAACAGCTTTACAGTTGGCATTAAAAATAAATGATGACACTGTGAAAGCAACATTTCCTTCTTTATATCTAAACATTGCTAAAGGTTATGAAGACCTGAACGACCTTGCCAATGCAAAAAGGAATTTTGAATTAGCGCATTCGTTCATCCACTTGTTGCCTGGCAATGGATATGGAAATATGATAAAAGGCGGAATCATAAACGGCATGAAAAGAGTAACCAAATAATTTTTTTCCGGAACGTCTTTGGCACGGGGCGTTCCATTTGACAAGAGAAACAGTAAACCAACTTCTATTTGGTATTTTTAACTTGTAAATGTTGTTGGTGATTACCCTGCGTCTAATCCATCAGCACGTATACCAACAGCATAAAAAAAAGGCCTATGCATGCACAAGCCATTTCAGGATCCATTTTTGAGCAATGTTTATTCAGATAATTTAGCGCGGTTCTTACTGCACAGCGCCTCCATCTGCATTTACAATTTCAGTTTTATAGATACCATTATTCCCGACTCTTACAACATAAACTGGCTGGCCAGCAGAACTTTTAATGCTGGTAATGTCATAAACTGAATTTTCAAATTTTGCTTTTATTGTTGAAACTACAGCACCAGGGATACTATTTTCTAAAACCGGAAGCGACGCATAAACAGTTCCTGAAACATTCCCGTTTTTGCTCATGCTATTTGAATTCCTATTGTTGCTGCCGGTAGTTTGGGCTAATAGAGTAAAAGAACTTCCTGTTAAAAGGAAAAAAATTATTAATTGTTTCATAAAAAATATTTTAAGATTAATGCTTTAAAATCCTGATTACGAAAATCCAATTCACATGCCAAGTCTGCATTTAAAACCTTAAAAGAAGGGCTGCATTTATATTTAGTTTTTTGTTAACGGGCGAGATCCAAAGAGTGCCCTGGCAGGCAGATATGCAGCCAAAGTAAGAACCGTTGGCGTATCTGTGCCGTGGATAGTTGTAGTAAACCAACTTTTATTTGGTATTTTTATTTTATAAATGTTGCTGGTGATTGCCCTGCGTCTAAGTCATCAGCACGAACACCAACAACGGCCAAAAATGTAAAACAAAAAATTGGAATAGTACTTTGTAATTTTGTATAACCCATAGGTAATAATTGAACATTTAATTAGAAATAAAAATTTAAAACCGGCATTAACTATTTTTCTGCTTGGAATTTCATTAAACGGGGTTTCATAATCCAACTTGGATGCTGCCATAACAAACCTTAAAAAACTAAATGCTGAAAATGGGCGCATGTCCCTATCTGGCAGATTTTATGATAAAACTCACGCGCATTTTTGGCGCAGGAATGTGCGTGTAAATGGGCTTTGGCAAATTTTCTATGAAAAGGGAGTAAAGGATTTTACTTTTTAAACCGATTTTAGGTAATGGCTGGGACGCCAACAACTGCAGGAAATAAATCAAATTAAAACCCGCTAAATAATTACCATTTTTTAGAAAGCACAATAATTTTTATAGATAATTATGGGTTATTTTGTAATTAATATTTTAAAAAATAGATGACTGTGCCTACTCTACAATATAATCAATCCTGGGAACCATTTTTTTCAATTATACTTACTACTTATAACAGAGCGTCCTTGTTAAAGCGCGCCCTTGATTCTTTAATTGCCCAGGATGAATCAGATTGGGAGGCTATCATTGTTGATGACGGAAGTACTGATAATACTGTAATGCAGATTAGCTCTTATATTGAAAATGACAGGAGGATAAAATATACTTTTCAAAAAAATGCCGGGTATTCACTTTCGAAGAATACGGGTATTTTTTTATCAAGAGGAAAATTCATTACTTTTCTCGACTCTGATGATGAATATCTCCCTGGTCATTTGGAAAGCAGGAAGGCATTTTTGATGAATAATCCTGACACTCAATTTTTATACGGCGGCATAAAAGTAACCGGCAACCAATTTGTACCTGACAGGAATAATTATAACAAATTAATTTCTTTGAATGAATGCGTTATTGGTGGAACTTTTTTCATAAGCAGACTCTTAGCAGTTTCTTTAAATGGATTCAATGATATACCGATGGGAAGCGATGCGGAATTCTTTGAAAGAGTAAATAAAACGCAGGCTGTTATGCGAGAAACCCTTACCCCCACTTACCTTTATCATCGTGAAGATGAAAATTCCCTTACCAATATCTTAATGAGCAAAGACTTTCTTTACTGATATTCAAGAGGAAAAAACCCGTAAACGATTTAGTAAAAAGAGCAATGTGCTCGACTAAACATTCATGAGGGGATAGATAGGTATTCAAATGAAAAACATCTATTTGCAAACAACAAATGTAATCGCATTCAAGCTCTACTTCCAGCACTACATAAATAAAAGTCAGATTCAGTGCGTATTTCTATTTTCGAAGGATCACAGTAAAACAACCTTTTTTGGGTATTTTCATTTAAAAAAAACCTTTTTGTTGTTAACCATCACCTAATACAGCCATGATCCCGGTCTCCCTAAGTTATTATTTTGATTCGGGCCACACTCTAAAAAAAGCCACGCCATGAGGCTCTACAGAAGAACGAATCAAATCATTAGTAGAATATGTTCCTGCCTGCCAACGATTTCCCCGGTCCCAAAGATTGACTACTTTATAAGAAGTTGCTTTTGGCAAGCCCACCTCTTCAACGGTAGTTGTCATAAACGCACGGTCTTTGCCACGGTTTAACAACAGTACAGCAAAGCTGCCATCAGACATTGGTTTCACCCACACTTCCTGGTCTCCGTCATCAGAAATTTTATACCCCTGTTTTCCGGACGGATCCTGGTTTACTGCTATCACTTCCTTGTTAGTCAAAATATCACGGGTACTTTCCGTCATATGAAGTAAATCATTACCGGCAATCAGCGGAGCTGCAAGAATGGCCCACAAACTGAAATGCGTTCTGTATTCGGTATTAGTCATTCCTCCATTACCCACTTCCAGCATATCCGGGTCGTTCCAATGCCCGGGGCCGGCGTATTTCTCCAGGCCTACCTGCTGGTCAACAATGTCTATCATACTGTTCCAGTTATCGGAAATGTCTCCCGTTGTGCGCCACAGTTGACTAATAGCCGGTGCCCACTGGTAAGGATCTTTAACCCCCCACTCACAGATGCTATAAACTATCGGACGCCCAGTTGCAAGTAAAGCTTTTTCCATTCCTTCATAGCGCTTCAAATAATCGACTCCTTCATTATTGCAATTATCCAACTTCAGGTAATCAATACCCCATTTAGCAAAACTTTCTGCGTCTGTTTTTTCATGATACAAGCTACCCGGGAAACCGGCACATGTCTTTGTTCCTGCCGATTCATAGATGCCAATTTTTAGGCCCAGGCTGTGTACATAATCAGCCAGAGCTTTGATGCCGTGAGGAAACTGTTTGGGATCTGCCTGTAACCTGCCCTGCGCATCACGTACAGTGTCCATCCATGCATCATCAATATTGATGTACTCATATCCTGCGTCTTTCATCCCGCTGGAAACCATAGCCCGGGCTGCATCCTTGATTTTTTGCTCTGTAATATCCGTATGAAAAGCATTCCAGCTATTCCAGCCCATAGGAGGCGTCTGAGCCAGATGTTCTGCATGGTTATTTTTAGAATTGGGAATATTGTCTTTATTTAATGGCTGGCCCGATACCACAACTATTTGAAGGGTTAAAAGAAGAAACAGCCCAGTGAGTACAGGAATGAAGAGAAAAGATTTTTTTTGCATCAGAAAATATTAATTAATTGTTTTAGGATGGTATAAATATACTGCTAAATTGAAAATATCTTCCAGTTTAGTGATCAGGTAGTATTAGAACAGAAGCAAGATCAATCTCTGTTGATTCTTTACAATTGAAATTTTTATGTAAATGATGGAGGGTAGCACGGTGACGCCAATTTCCCGTTGGCGTAAGCGCCATCGATCTTTTTTTGATCTCCAATTTCCAAACAAGGGGTTAGATATTTTTAATAGGTTTAAATTATGATGCTAACTTTTGGTCCGGGCTGTGTCACTTAAAATCCATTCCCAGATTATACATCACAAAGCTCCAGATATCAGCTTCTTCATCAATTTGCTTGTCGGTGGGCTTTCCTGCGCCGTGGCCGGCTTTGGTTTCTATGCGAATCAGCGTAGGATTGGTTCCGTCATTATCTGCCTGCAAAGTAGCGGCAAATTTAAAACTGTGCGCCGGTACTACCCTGTCATCATGATCAGCAGTGGTGATTAAAGTTGCAGGATATTTTACACCCGGTTTTAAATTTTGCAAGGGTGAATATTTTATGAGGTTTTCGAAATCTTCTTTCTTGTCACTTCTTCCATATTCTGTAGCCCACGCCCATCCAATAGTAAATAGATGATAACGCAACATATCCATCACTCCTACCTGCGGAATCGCCACTTTAAAAAGATCAGGCCTTTGTGTCATCACTGCACCAACCAGCAAACCTCCGTTGCTGCCGCCTCGCATGGCCAATTTAGAAGGATTAGTATATTTTTTATCAATTAAGAATTGTGCTGCTGCAATAAAATCATTAAACACATTTTGTTTGTTTTGCAACATCCCTTCCTTATGCCATTCCTCGCCGTACTCATCACCTCCGCGCAAATTAACCACAACATACACACCTCCCTGTTCCAGGAAAAAAGCATTAGATATGGAAAACCCCGGCGTTAGTGCAATATTGAAACCGCCATAACCGTACATCAAAACAGGATTGTTTCCGTCCATTTTTAATCCCTTCTTATAAGTTATAAACATTGGCACTTTTGTACCGTCTTTGCTGAAACAAAACGATTGCAATGTTTGGTAATTATCTGCATTTATTTTTGCTTCACTTTTCCTGAAAAGCCTGGAAGTGCCTGTTTCAATATCATACCTGAAAATGGAAGCAGGATAATCGAATGATGAATAAGAATAAAACAGTTCTTTGTCCTTCTTATGTGCACTAAAACCAGAGGCAGTACCAATTCCAGGCAATTCAATTTGTTGGGCATGATAACCTTTATAATCCGTTTGATATACTCTGCTTGATGCATCCTGCAAATAAGTAAGAAACAATTTTCCTCCTGCAGTTCCTACTGATTCAAGTAATTCTTTCCGTTGAGGAATTACGGTTTCCCAATTTTCTCTTGCAGCATTCTTCGGATTAATTAACACTACTTTGTAGTTAGGTGCATCCGCATTGGTACGAACCAAAATTTTATCACCATCATTATCTATCACGTTTGATTCTGTATCGAAACCTTTTACCAGCAAAACAAAATCATTTTTTGGAGATTGATTTTGCATGTCTTTTACCCAAATTTCAGAACCGCTGGTTCCTTCGCTTTTACTTAGAATCAAAAAATGTTCATCTTCTGTAAGCCATGCTCCTATTACTCTTAAAGGATGATCTTTGTCTTCATAAATCAATACATCTTCGCTTTGCGGTGTACCTATTTTATGAAAATAAACTTTATGATGTTGATTTTGAACCGTTAGTTTTTCTTTATCATTTGTTTGC
>DAHXOZ010000169.1 GCA_027364635.1 bacterium
GCCTGTTCTTTATTCTTCGGATGAATAATGATTGTTTCCATATTTTATTGTTTATTCGAAATACAAATATAATTAGATAATTGTATGAAATGGGAGATATAGGCGAACTCTCTTTGTCACAGACTTGCTTAGTTTAAAACTTCACTCTATAGTTTCAGTAAACAAACAAAAGAGACATATTTCTGTTAGTTCGCGTTTCTTAAAAGGATATTTATCTGTCGCCTCAATTATTTTTAGCCAATAATATCCACCTCATTAAGCCGAATTACTTATTTTTGAGCCACTTTAAAAGTTATGATCGCATATCTGTCCGGAAAATTTTCCTATAAAAACCCTGCTGTGGTTTATGTTGATGTCAATGGCATTGGTTATGAAGTAAATATCAGCCTCAATACTTATACTCAAATACAGCATTTAAATGAAGGGAAATTATTTACCTATTTGCAGATTAAGGAAGATGCTCATACTTTGTACGGATTTTTTGATTCTCTGGAAAAAGAAATGTTTATCTTGTTGATAAGTGTTTCGGGCGTGGGTGCAGCAACAGCCAGGATGATGTTGTCCAGTATGAAGCCGGACGAAATCAGTAATGCAATTTTAATGAAGCATACGTCTGTATTAGAAAGTGTGAAAGGCATTGGAAGAAAGACTGCTGAACGATTGGTGCTTGAATTAAAAGACAAAGTTTCAAAAATATCACAAACTTCAACAGGAAATATATCAGTTGGCAATACTTTCGACCAGGATGCGTTAAATGCATTAATAGCTTTAGGAATTTCAAGACCTATGGCTGAACAGGCTATCAAAAAAATCAAAATGACTGAACCCTCAATTAATTCCCTCGAAACCTTAATAAAAAAAGCATTAAAAGCCATTTGATAGAAATCTACCTAAAATAATTTGCCGGAATGGTCATAAAGAGAGAAGCGCCAAATTATATCAGGTTGATATCATATTGGATACTTGCAATAGTAGTATTAGCTATTGTAATGCCTTCTCATGCCGTAGCGCAGGATTCCTCGGCAATACATAATAACGACAGTTTACCTTTTCCCATTCATGATACAAGGGGTGATTTTCTTTCTGCCAGGCCCAATATTTATGATTTTCAAAATCCGCCAAATATTAACGATTCAGTGGCTTATGATCCTATTACAAAAACATATACGGTTTACGAAAAAGTAGGAAGCCGTTATTACAGAACCCCCGCCACATATACCGCTGAACAATTCAGAGCCATGGAGGCAAAAAAAGCAGAGATCAGCTATTTTCAGAAAAGAGCCAATACCCTTAGCATACTCAATCGCGGGCAGATTAAACCAAAACTGAATGTTTATGATAATCTGTTTAACCGACTTTTTGGAAATGGTAAAGTTGATATTCAACCACAGGGAAATGTTGATGTTACCGCCGGATACCAGGGGCAAAATGTAAAAAATCCGACCCTGCCGGAACGGGCAAGAAGGAACGGTGGCTTTGATTTTAATATGGCTGCTCAGCTTAATGTTCTTGCCAATATTGGAGATAAAATGAAATTCCCGATTAGTTATAACACACTTGCCAATTTTGATTTTACCAACCAATTAAAATTGGATTATACCGGTACAGAAGATGAGATTTTAAAACGTTTTGAAGCTGGAAATGTATCCTTTCCTTTAAGGAGTAACCTGATACCCGGCGCACAATCATTATTTGGTGTAAAAACCCAGTTGCAGTTTGGAAAATTATTTATTACCGGAGTTTTGGCCAATCAAAAATCACAGCGGCAATCCATGAATTTACAGGGGGGAAATGCGGCAACTCAATTTACAATTAAAGCCGATGAGTATGAAGAAAACCGGCACTTTTTATTATCTCAATACTTCCGTAAGAATTATGATAAGGTGATGAGTAATGCGCCTGCCGTTATTACGCCGGTTCAAATATTGAGGCTGGAAGTTTGGGTAACTAATAAAAACGGATCTACTACAGACGCCCGGGAAGTGGTTGGTTTGATGGATCTCGGAGAAAATAACCCCTATCACAATTTTACAGTAACCGGCACTTTGCCCGATAATAATACCAATAGCGAATATTCTTCTATCATCAATAAATCCGGAAGCCGCAATTCTGCGCTTATCAATAGCCAGTTGATAGGTATGGGACTTAACCCTGTGCAGGATTTTGAAAAAACTTTTGCAAGAAAATTAGATTCAACACAATATATTTATAATAAAAGAGCAGGATTTTTATCATTAAGCCAACCGTTGCAGGCAGATGAAGTTTTGGCGGTTGCTTTCCAGTATTCCTATAATGGGAAAATTTACCAGGTGGGTGAATTTTCGCAGGATGTGCCACCGGATTCTTCTTCCAGCAATCAAAAGATTTTGTTTTTAAAATTGTTGAAAGCAACTTCTCAAAGGCCCCAACTTCCGATATGGCAACTAATGATGAAAAACGTCTACAGTGTAGGTTATGGTTCCTTGGACAGGCAGGATTTTAAGTTGAATGTATTGTATCAACAGCCCGGTCTTGGCGCAAAAAGATATTTGCCTTTCGGGGATTTAAACCAGGGAACTCCACTTTTAACGCTTGACAATTTGGATAGACTGAATAGCCAGAACGATCCACAACCGGATGGTGTGTTCGATTATATTGAAGGATATACCGTTTTATCCCAATATAGCAGGATCATCTTTCCCGTTTTGGAACCTTTCGGAAGGTCTCTTGCTCCAAAAGTTTTCAGCAATCCGGCAATAGGGGCAGATAGTTTATATTACCCGTTGTATGATTCCATAAAAACGATTGCGCAACAACAATTTCCCAATCTCGACCGGTTTGTTTTAGAAGGAACTGCCAAAACCACGTCTACTTCAGATATAAGTATTGGCTATAACATTCCGCCGGGGTCGGTTACTGTCACGGCGGGGGGAAGGCAATTAACTGAAAATATTGATTACACCATCAATTATGATCTTGGAACTATTAAAGTAATCAACCAGGCCATCATTAATTCAGGAATTCCTGTACAGGTAAATTATGAAAACAATGCTTCTTTTGGTTTGCAGCAAAAAAGTTACATGGGCTTACGGCTCGATTATCTTGCTAAAAACACAGCCAAGGAACAATTGTCTTTAGGAGGAACAATGGTTCGACTGAGTGAAAGGCCTTTTTTTACAAAAGTAGATTATGGTGAAGATCCGATCAGAAACACTATGTATGGGTTAGATGGTAGTTATCGGAGAGACTTGCCACGCCTTACCAAAATTTTGAATAAACTTCCTTTTTACAATTCTACGGCTCCTTCTTCGATCAACGCCTATGGAGAGGCGGCATTTTTGAAACCGGGCCATGCCCCCCAGATTGGAAAAGGAAATAACGGAGTTGTTTATATCGATGATTTTGAAGGAAGTAAAAGTGATATTGATCTTCGTTTTCCTCCGATAAGTTGGGCGCTTGCCTCTACTCCTCATGGCGCAACTGATAAAAACGGTAACCTTCTTTTCCCGGAAGCTGACTCATCCAATAGCCTCGTTTACGGTATGAACCGGGCAAGGATAGCCTGGTACCAGATTGAACCTACCTTGCAAGATCCAAAAAATATAAATAATCCACTTAGAGGAAATAAAAAACTGCTTTCTGATCCTAGAGTCCGGGCCGTTTCACAATCAGAAATTTTTCCTCAACGAACTACCGATTTTGGGCAAAACCAACTCATCACTTTCGATCTTTCTTATTACCCGTCTGATCGGGGCCCCTATAATTATGATGCGTCAAGATTAGACCTCAATGCTAACGGAAAATTTCTAAACCCAAAAACAAAGTGGGGTGGATTAATGCGAAGTCTCGATCAAACTGATTTTGAAACCGCTAATATCCAATACATTGAATGTTGGGTGCAGGATCCTTTTATTAATGATCCAACAAGTTCCGGAGGGCAATTTTATATTGATCTTGGCAATGTCTCCGAAGATGTTTTGAAAGATTCAAGAAGGTTTTATGAAAATGGCTTGCCAACCCCTAATTTGCCTGCACAGGTTGATACTTCTGTTTGGGGATTAGTTCCGCGGAACCCTATCCAGGTTACTAATGCGTTCAGCACAGATCCTGCTGACAGGCCTTACCAGGATGTGGGTTTTGATGGCTTGACTGATAGTGCAGAAAGATCTTTCAGAAGAAGTGATTACCTGGATATTTTGGCAGCCAATTTTGGTACGAACTCTAAAGTATACCAGGATGCATTAGCAGATCCTTCTTCAGATGACTATCAATATTATCGCGGAGCCAAACTGGATGCCGAAGGAGCAGATATCCTGGCCCGTTATAAGTATTTTAATAACCCACAGGGAAACTCTCCGATAGCGGATAATAAATCTCAATATTCTTCGGCTGCAACTTTATATCCTGACCAGGAAGACCTTAACCGTGACAACACGCTTAATGAAACAGAAGAATACTTTCAATACATTGTTGACCTGAAACCGCCCACAGATCCCGAAATGAATGTAGGTAGCAATTACATTATCGATAAAAAAGTCATCAATACGGGGCAACTTCCGGATGGAACCAACAGGAATGAAACGTGGTACCAGTTGAGAATACCGATTGATTCTTACAATAAAAAGGTTGGAAATATTCCTGATTTTAAGTCTATCCGTTTTATGAGGATGTTCTTAACTGGTTTCCAGGATAGTGTTACAGTCCGTTTTGGAACCCTGAGCCTGGTAAGAAATACCTGGAGAAAGTTTCAATATAAACTTGATTCATCAGGAAATTATTCTCCAACTTCTGAAAATGATTTTAATGTAGGTGCAGTAAATATTGAAGAAAATGACAAGCGAAGCCCTTTGCCTTATCGTACTCCAAGTGCTATTCAACGTGTTCAGACTTTAAGCAATAACGGGGTAAATCTTTTGCAAAACGAGCAATCACTTACTTTGCAGTTTTGCAATCTTGCCAAAAATGACGGTAAAGCAGTCTTCCAGACTTTTGTCAATAAAGATCTTCGGCAGTTTAGAAAACTGCAAATGTATATTCATGCAGAAAGAAATCAATCTACCACGCTCAATAACGGCGATCTAACTGCGGTTATACGTATAGGAAGTGATTTTGTAAACAATTATTATGAAGTGAGAATCCCTTTAAAACTCACTCCACTCAATACAGGCCTTTCTCCTGATACACAGGCTTACAATGATACTTTATGGATTCAAAGCAACAACCTGGATCTTGACCTTTCTGCTCTTACTGATATAAAGACAAAACGAAACTTATCCAATTCGCCAATCAATGTTCTGTACTCACAAGCTGAATCCAACGGGCAAACTTATGCGATCATGGGAAATCCAAATCTGGCACAAGTGGGTGGAATTTTGATGGGTGTTGAAAATACAAATGCAGTTTCTGCCTGCGGCGAATTATGGTTTAATGAATTGCGTCTTTCATCAATGGATGAAAAAGGTGGCTGGGCTTCTTTGGGCCGGGTTGATGCGAATCTTTCAGATCTCGGAACTATTTCGGTTTCTGCCAACACCCACAGCGCCGGTTTCGGAACCCTGGATCAGGGTATCAGTGAAAGGTTTAAAGATAATTTTGCTCAGTTTGACGCGGCTGCCAATCTTGAATTAGGAAAGCTTTTACCTAAAAGTGCAGCCTTATCAATTCCTTTGTACGCCAGTATCACTAATACAACAAGTACTCCTCAATACGATCCATTTGATATGGATATCACTTTAAAACAAAAAATAAAGAATGCGCCCACGAAGGCTGCAAAAGATTCAATCAGAAATAATGCTATCGATTTCGCTTCTATCAAAACGATCAGCTTTACTAATGTGCATAAAAACCGAACGAGCAATAAGAAGCCGCAATTGTGGGACATTGAAAATGTGGACGTAAGTTATACTTATACGAAAACAGAAGCACACAATCCGCTTATAGAGTATAACAATGTAACCAAGCAACAGGGAAGCCTGGGATACAATTTTATGCCTCAGCCAAAATTCATCTCTCCCTTTAAAAAGATGTTTACAAAAACAAAAAAGCATTGGTTTGACCTAATAAAGGATTTCAATATTAACCCGGTACCATCTCAGCTTACTTTTAAAGCCGATGTGTTCAGGCAGTTTGCTGTTTTAAAACCACGAAGTATCGGCGAGGATAAATTTGTAACTCCTGAAACCTTCGATAAATATTTTACGTTCAACAGAAATTATATTTTAAGGTGGGAACTCACCCATTCATTAACTCTTGATTATTCCGCTTTGAACAATGCGGTAATTGATGAACCGAACGGAAGACTAGATACAAAAGCAAAAAGAGATACCGTAAAACAAAACTTTTTCTCCGGTGGAAGAAACACTGTGTTCAACCAGGTGGTTAATTTTTCTTACAATGTACCATTATCGAAATTTCCTCTTACTGACTGGATAAATATGCACCTTGATTATACGGCCACCTATAACTGGATAGGCGCTTCGCGGCTGGCAGTAAACCTTGGCAATTTTTTAGAAAACGGGCAACAGGAAAATGCTACGGTACAACTTGATTTCTTAAGATTATACAGCAAATCAAAGTGGTTGCGCGCTTTGGATCAGCCATTGCAGCCAAGGCAGCCAACAGATACTTCAGCGAGAAAAAAACCAAACGTAGCAACCTCCAAAGTTGCACCAACGCAACTTCCAGAGGTAACCGGTGTTTTGCGTGTACTGGGCAAACTACTGACAAGTGTAAAATCAGTCAATGCATCAGTTTCTCAAATAAGTAATACACGATTGCCGGGCTATACCGATAGCACCAAAATGTTAGGACAGGATTTTAAAAGTATGGCGCCCGGATTTGATTTTATTCTCGGCAGACAGCCAGACAGCAACTGGCTTAATGATGCGGCCAGACGCGGATTAATAACAAGAGATTCTAATTTCAATGATTTGTTTGTTCAAAATTTTGATCAGAAAATTACTGTTTCTGCCCAACTTGAACCTGTAAGGGATTTAACGATTGATTTAAACCTTAATAAAACTTTTACAAAAAATTATTCGGAAACATTCAAAGACACTACCGGAACAG
>DAHXOZ010000016.1 GCA_027364635.1 bacterium
ATGGTCAATATGATGATGATTACACCCCATCAGTCAGAATTCTTTTTGACAACGAACCTGAAAATAAAAAAACAACAATTGCAAGGGCAAGTGGCACATCAATATTGATATTCTTTTGTTGTAAACCTTTAAAAGCTGATTTAAAAATGGCACTTGCACTGTAAAATAAAACCGGTAATGACAAACCAAAAATAAGCCAGGAAAAAGTTTGCTTCAGCCCTTGCTCATCAATCAATCCGTGCGAAAAATATTCAGGGAAACTGAGCATCATTATATTGCTAAAGCAAAAGCCGGCAATGCCAATTTTATAAAGTTGTTTTCTGTCGAATTTTATTCCTTTTTTTTCTTTTGAATCATTCAGACTGATAAATGGTTCGTAGCCGATAAACGCAAGCAGCTCCACTACTTTGCGCAGTGAAATCATTTTTTCATTAAAACTGATAAAGACTTCCTTGCGTTGAAAATTGGTTTGAGAACTGATAATTCCTTCATTAATGCGATGCAGGTTTTCCAATAAAAAAATACAGGACGAACAATGTATTTGTGGCAACGAAAAAGTTACATTGGTTTGTGTGTCGCTTTTAAAACTTACTAACTTTTGTATTACGGATTCATCTTCGAGATAGGCAAATCTTTCACTGGCAAATTTGCCTTTTACTTTTATTCCCGGGTTTTTATCAAAATTATAGTAGCTGCATAAATTGTTTTCGTTCAACAATAAATACACCTGGCGGCACCCCTGGCAACAGAAATTTTTATCGCCTTCAGTAATTAAAGTGATACAATCATCGCCACAATGGTAGCAGTTGGTCATTTCTTTTTTTATAGTGTTGAAATCTTTTCTTTTTAAGGAAAGAAACAAAAATACCAGTGATATAAAACGAATAATATGAGCAAGATCAGTCTGGTGGATGATATTGGTTGGTAGTACAACATTATCCCTTGGTTAACTTTGATAAACAGGCTTTTATAGTAAACAAACAATTTTTAAAGATTTTTATTTAAAGATAAAAGTTAAGGCTCTGTAACATAAGTAGCCGAATAAAAGATGGGCCTTTAGCAATTTTGCATTAGTAATTAAATAAAAAAAAGCATGAGTTATTATTTTTCAAAAACCGTAAATAAAGATTTTGATGCAGCCATAGCGCACGTAACCGAAGAACTTAAAAAAGAAGGTTTTGGTGTACTTACTCAAATTGATGTGCAGGATACTTTAAAGAAGAAGTTGGATGTGGATTTTAAGAAATACCGCATTCTTGGTGCCTGTAATCCAAATTTTGCTTACCAGGCATTACAATCAGCAGATAAGATCGGGACGATGCTTCCTTGCAACGTGATCGTTGAGGAAAATATAGATGGAAGCGTCGAAGTTAGCGCTGTAGATCCGGTTGCCTCAATGTCAGGTGTAAAAAATGATTCTCTTGGCGCCGTTGCTAACCAGGTGCGTGAAAAATTACAAAGAGTGATAAATAATCTTTGATCTTAGTTCATTTAAAATATATATAAACAAAATGAAAGCAAATCTCGGAATGGTTGACAAGGTCGTAAGGATACTTGCGGCAGTCGCAATCGGTATACTGTATTTCATGAATGTGATTACAGGCACAACAGCAATAGTACTTTTAATTGTTGCTATAATTTTAGTTCTCACCAGCTTAATAAGTTTTTGCCCGATCTATTATTTGCTCGGCATTAAAACAAGAAAAAAATCAATTCAATCATAATAAAAAATTTAATTAAAGTCATGGCACACGAAGTTGAAGTACAATGGATGGGTAAAATGCAGTTTAATGCATTGGTAAACGGGCATACAGTTATAATGGACGGGCCGGAAAAAGTAGGGGGAGAAGATAACGGGCCTATTCCTAAACCATTTGTTTTAACCGCTCTTGCCGGTTGCACCGGTATGGATGTAGCGGCAATTTTAAGAAAAGCACAAAAGGAAGTGAATGATTTTGATATGAAAGTTACCGGTGAAATCAGTAAAACTGCCCCTATTCAATATACCTCGATTCATATAATTTACGATTTTAAAGGTCCGGAGGAAAACAAAGAAGCCGCCTTGAAAGCTGTTACTGATTCACAGGAAAAATATTGTGGTGTGAGTAGCATGTTGAAGAAAGCTTTGCCTGTAACCTGGGAAGTAAATTATAATGGTGTCCAGGTTTTCAACAATAAAGAAGAAGAAATAGCAGAATTGGCTTAAATTTCATTTTTTCTAAAGTACTATATATGGAAACTATTAAGGAAACATTATTTTCTAACTGGAATTTTATGCGTTGGGTGAGACTGGCATTAGGCATCGTAGCAGGAATTCAGGCAATACAGTTTCATGATACATTGCTAGGTTTTTTGTCTGTGTTCCTGCTCTTTCAATCTCTTACCAATACCGGTTGTTGCGGAGCAGGGGGGTGTGCTGTTCCAAGATCCACAAAAATTGAAAAGCATCAGGAAATTGAATTTGAGGAAGTAGAAGATAAATAAGAATCATTTTGCAAAATGCGACCTTCAAAAAGCTGGTCCAATTGTGATTCAGCTTCAGAAAGCCCGTAATAAAATTTTTCTCCAATGTCATCTAATATTGGGTTAGAAGAACTTGCCATATCCCTGTAATATTTAATTCCATTCTTTAATTGTTCATAAAAGGAATGGTAGTATTTATTTCTCTTAGGATTTTCGGCAGAAACAGGCTCATTGATTAACTGCTCCTTTAGGTAACTGATATAAATAACCAGTTCATTAATAAACATGTGAGGCCTGTTGTTATCTTCAATAATATCAGCTCTTCCATAAATATGATCGGTCATTTCTTTTAGCGAAACTTTTTTAGAAAAGTAAGCAATATTAGGGCCGGGGCAAATGGTTACTGAGGTAAGGTTTTTTATAAATGGTTGTTCATATTTAGTAGCTGCGGCATTACTTAAGCCGATGCAAAGGCATTCTTTTTCCTGCACCTCTTTTAGTTGCTGTTCATATTCATTTAGCGGTAAATTCAACGATTTTAATTGATTTATTTTTAGCTTCTGGTATTTCGAAGATGCAGTGCAGATTGGTTCATCCGTGAATTCAGTATTGTTCACTAAATGCCTTTCTGTGCAAGGGCTTCCCGGCTTCCCTCTTTCAATTCTTTCCTTTTTTTCAATGTCGGAAGTGGTACCTTTTAAATAATGAAAAGGAACTCCCAATGGAGAATTTTTACTTAAAAATAAGTCACCTTGTTTGGCTTTTTCCAATTTTTCCATCGTAGAATTGTCAACCGTAGTAGCCTCCGGCACCAATAAAAAAGGCGTGCCCCAGCCTGTGCTGTCTATTTGATAATAATCCTGTAATAATTTCGATTCTTTGTAAGTGCCAATGCCGCCCTGTACTGTTATTTTTATTGGAGGAGGGGTATCAAAGGTTTTGGCTGATCTTACTTGTAATGCTTTATTATAGAGTTCAAATAACGAGAGCGAAAGTTCTTCTCTTTTCATTTTAAATTCTTCCAAAATGGGGCCCATTAAATATCCTTCCGTTGCAAACGCATGGCCTCCACAGTTTAATCCTGATTCTATTCTGAATTCACTTACCCATTTACCTTTTTTAGCCAGGTATTTTCCCTGGATCAATGCAGAGCGGTAATCACTTACTTTGATTACAATTTTCTTTTCAAATTCGCCATCATCATTCGCATCAAATTCGCTGAGTTTTTCCAGGTAATTATATAACCGGGGGTTGAGCCCGGCAGAAAAGATTAAAGAAGAATTTTTGAGGTTACTCTTTGCATATCCTTTTAAAGCAGCTAAAGCATCTGAACCATTTTCGACCAAATTTCCTTGTTTACTGTAATTGTCTTTATCAAGCTTCGTCATGATGTTAACATCAATACTTCCGGGAAGGATTTGATTTTTGAGAATTTCTACGAGCTTTTCTTTTTCAGCTATATCTGTTGTTCCGGTCAGTTGCCTGTATAGCTGTTTCAACTTTCCGTCCTCAGGAAGCATTTCAAAATATTTTACAATATCTGATCCATTTTCAAAAACCGAATTTTTTAATTTTTCTATTTGTTCGGATACGATCCGGCCAACGAGGTTGAGGTAATCCGTAATCCTTTTTTCACGATAATTTTCTTCTCTTGTGCTTATAGGGAAATAAGTTTCATTAATTAAAGGATAATAATGTTTACGCATCATTTCTGTCAACCGGTCTTCCATTATAGAAATGGCTGATGAAATCCCATATCGGGCTACTTTTATGGGAGAATCAATAGTAAAAGCCAATCCCATTACAGGGATGTGGAAATTGTGTGGTGATGAATTCATGGTTGATGTGAAGCGGCGATTATTGTTATAGTATTAATTAAATTATCCTGGTAAGCCGCCAGGAATCACATTCTTATTATTCTTAATTGCCGATTTATATTTCCGCTATAAATATTAATTGACCAAGACAAGATTTTTTTCAAGGTAGCTGTTTATCGCGTTAATGCATTCACAACCTTTATTCTTTGAGTGCTTTAATTCAAGTGCAAGGGAAGCTACCGCTTTATGTATTTTTTCTTTATCCTCTTCAATTTGGTATGCCTCATTTAATTCAAGCAACTGCGATTTTACTTTTTGTATTAATGGGCTATTGGCCTGTTGCCGATGCCAGTCTTCCAGGTCATTTAAGGTGTCATTAATTATTTTTAAAGCTTTAGGTACTTCAGCTTCTCTTGCAGAAATGGTTTCGTCAAGAATCAATGAAACCTCATCCACATCCATCAGTGTGATTCCCTGTATATTTTTTATAGCCGGATCTGCATTTTGGGGTGATGAAAGATCAAGTACCAGCCTTGATTTTTCAGAAACGAAATAGGAGGGAACCACAATGTGATTTTCAGAAGAAGAACTTACCATTATAACATCAGCATCATTGCAAGCTGAAGCTAAATTTTTGTAGGCAACAAAACCTGCATCATATTTCTCAGCAAGCAGGTAAGCTTTTTCATCGGTTCTGTTACAAAATGAAATGCTGGCCCCTGGCAAATAATCCTTTAGATTTTTTGCAATTTGATTTCCAAATTTTCCTGTTCCGATTAATAGTACTTTTTTATTTCTTAAATTTTTGATTTTTTCTTTGATGATCTGGATTGCTGCATAAGAAACTGAAACGGTTCCTGAACTGAGTTTTGTTTTTGTTTTGATTTCTTTTGAGGCCTGTAAGGCAAAATTGATTACCCGTTCCATGAAACTGTTAAGACCGCCACTTTCTTTTGCAAGCCTGGCAGAATATTTTAATTGCGATAAGATTTCATAATCACCGATAATCTGAGAATCCAGTCCGGAAGCGACTTTCAATAAATGTTCTATGGCCGCCCGTCCGTTGTAAACATAACCTTGCATCGCAAAATCTTTGGGGTCGCCATGGGTATAACTGCAAAGCAGGTCTGTTAGTTCCCGGGGATCATCGCAAATTCCGTAAAGCTCTGTTCTGTTGCAGGTTGAAAGAACGAGGCATCCCTTTACTTTTTTAGAGATTGCTTCCTGTATCAGGTTAACTGACTGCTCGGGTGCAATAGAAAATTTTCCCCGGATGCTTATATCGCTTTTCCGGTAATTGATTCCAACTATGCTAAAATTTTGTAAGGAGCTATTAAAATCGTTTGTGAAATTCATTCTCTTTAATTCAAAAATATTTTCAAAGTGGTTTAGAAACTGTTTTCATATAAATAAATACGAATAAGCAAATTTCATCGGTATCG
Source organism: bacterium (assembly GCA_027364635.1). GTDB lineage: Bacteria > Bacteroidota > Bacteroidia > Chitinophagales > Chitinophagaceae > Ginsengibacter. Next base: position 5,723 of record DAHXOZ010000016.1, read on the forward strand.
GTTTCGAAAAAAAGAATAACTGTCATTTCCAAATATGAGCCTCCTCATGTTTTTATCCTTTATTGGAAGTACATTTATTATTAATTAAATTTTTTAAAATTTGAAACTGAGCTATATATGTCCAAGCTTCCCATTGATATAAAGGGGCTTTCAGATGAGCAGGTTGTGCTTTCCAGAAAGCAACACGGGAAAAATGAATTGGATCAATCTTCTAAAAGTCCTTTTATAGCTGCCTTGCTTGATACACTTAAGGAGCCGATGCTCATTCTATTATTTGCAGCGGGTATTCTCTATTTAGTCTCAGGCGACAAAGGAGATGCCATATTTATGCTTTCGGCCATCGTATTGGTTTCTGCTATTTCTCTTTACCAGGATTCAAGAAGCCGCAATGCGCTTGCGGCTTTGAAGCAACTTTCCCAGCCGCAAACCAAAGTAATAAGAAACGGAATGATTTCTTCCATCATCAGCAAAGAGGTGGTGGTGGATGACGCTATTATTGTTGAAGAAGGAAGTTTGATAACTGCCGATGCAGAAATTATTTATTCAAATGATTTTACCGTAAATGAATCGATTCTTACAGGTGAATCATTTGCAGTAGAAAAGTTTGTAAATGAAAATAATAAGATCTTCAGCGGCACTTTGGTCACCAGCGGAATGGCTATCGCACGGGTAACCAAAGTGGGTAATGCGACTGAACTGGGAAGGATTGGAAGTTCTCTAAAAAATATTGAAGAAGAAAAAACGCCACTCCAGATCCAGATAAGAAATTTTGTGAAAAAGATGGCCATCCTAGGATTAATCGTTTTTCTGATAGTATGGGGTTTTAATTTTTTTCAATCCCGAAGCCTGGTGAATAGTTTATTAAAAGCATTGACATTGGCCATGTCTGTTTTGCCTGAAGAAATTCCGGTTGCCTTTACCACTTTTATGGCGTTGGGTGCCTGGCGACTTATGAAGATGGGAATCATAGTAAAGCAAACAAAAACAGTGGAAACGCTTGGAAGTGCTACGGTAATTTGCGTAGACAAAACCGGCACTATCACTGAAAATAAAATGCAACTTGCCGGCTTGTATGTTTTTGAAAAAGATCATTTATACCTGGATTCGCAGGAAGATAAAGAAGCTGTGTTGGATTTAATTACTACGGCTATGTGGGCAAGCGAACCATTACCCTTTGACCCGATGGAAAAAGCTTTACATGAAGCTTATAAGGGAATAGTCTCCGCCGATGAGCGCCCCGGGTATAAAATGATACATGAATATCCGTTGGCAGGCCGTCCGCCCATGATGACCCATCTTTTTGAAAACAAAAACGGGAACCGGGTAATTGCTGCCAAAGGAGCTGCTGAAAAAGTTTTGTCTGTTTGTGAACTGGCGGAAGATGAAAAAGCAAAAATTGTTCGCCAGGAGCAAGCTTTGTCAGCACAAGGTTACCGCGTTTTAGGAGTAGCACATGCTTCTTTTCCCGGAAACGATTTTCCAAAAGAACAGGAGAATTTTAATTTTCAATTCATTGGTTTGGTGTCTTTTTATGATCCTCCGAAAAAGAACATTGAAGTTGTATTTGATAGTTTTTATAAGGCAGGAATTAATGTAAAGATCATCACGGGTGATAATAAAGCTACCACCGAAACGATTGCAAGGCAGGTGGGCTTCAGGGGGGCTGAAGATGCGTTGGACGGAGCAGAATTAATGAATTTCTCTGACCAGGATCTGCAGGAAAATGTAATGAGAATCAATATTTTTACAAGAATGTTTCCCGAGGCAAAACTTAAAATAATAACAGCTTTAAAAAATCGCCAGCAAATTGTAGCAATGACCGGCGATGGTGTAAATGATGCGCCTGCACTTAAAGCAGCCAACATCGGAATTGCCATGGGCGAAAAAGGTTCGGATATTGCAAAAAGCGCGTCATCACTTGTATTAGCCGATGACGACCTTGGAAAAATGGTAGACGCAATTGCCATGGGAAGAAGAATTTACAGTAACCTTAAAAAGGCGATTCAATATATAATATCCATCCACATTCCGATCATTTTAACGGTGCTTTTACCGCTGGTTTTTGGCTGGATATATCCGGCAGTTTTTACGCCGGTTCATGTTATATTTCTCGAGCTGATTATGGGGCCAACCTGTTCAATCATTTATGAAAACGAGCCAATAGAAGCCAATCTTATGCAACAGAAACCACGTCCTTTTACCAATACTTTCCTTTCATGGAAAGAGTTGCAGTTAAGTATTTTGCAGGGAATTGTTATTACTGCGGGAACGTTAGGCATTTACCAATTTGCTGTTTCAAAAGGATATGATGAAGAGCTGACCAGGACAATGGTTTTTACCACACTAATCATTGCCAATATCTTTCTTTCTTTGGTAAATCGTTCGTTTTATTATTCATTATTTACAACGCTTCGCTATAAAAACTATTTATTAATACTCATCATTTTTGTGACGATCCTGATGCTCGCTTTGATGATATCTATTCCGGGAATTATTGGTTTTTTCAAGTTTGAAAAATTACTTTTTAACCAATTGCTGGTTTGCATTTTAGTTGGCTTTGTTTCTGTGATCTGGATCGAAGTTTATAAATACTTCAAACGCCTCAAGGCTGCCAGTTGAGAAAATGAATGAGTCTTTTAATTTTATAAAAAAATGAATAAGGTAGGGCTCGTTTTAAGCGGTGGTGGTGCAAGAGGTTTTGCGCATCTGGGCTTTTTAAAAGTGCTGGATGAGTTGCAGGTAAAACCTTATGCTATTTCAGGAGTGAGTTCCGGCGCTATTTTCGGCGCTTTATATTCTTACGGAAAAACGCCTGATGAAATTCTGGATCTGGCAAAAAAATATTCTTATTTTGGAATATCCAATTTATTGTGGAGGAAAGAAGGTTTGTTTTCGATGGAAACGATCAGGAAAATATTGATTGAAAATATTCCGGAAAACTCATTCGAATCATTGAAGATTCCGCTTTATGTTAATGCAACAGATTTTTTGCACAATAAAACTATCTTTTTCTCTTCGGGTGAACTGATCAATCCTATAATAGCTTCTGCTTCTTTTCCGTTTCTGTTTGAACCGGTACAAATCGAAAACAGCAAATTGGTTGATGGCGGAGTGCTTGATAATTTTCCTGTAGAACCCCTGGTTGATCTTTGCGATAAAATTATTGGATCGCATGTAAACCGATTAGGAACTATAACCGATATGAATATTAAATTTTCAAAAGCTGTGATGATAGAAAGATGCTTTCATCTCGCCATTGCTAATTCAGTTTATTCAAAGGTGCATTTGTGTGATATTTTTATTGAACCTCTTTTAAACAGTTTCGGGTTGTTTAGAATGAGAAATATTGAACAGATATTTGAAATAGGCTATGAAACTGCATTAAAAGAAAAAGACAATATTCTGAGACTAATGGAGTCTACTTAAAACTGGTGTAGTAAAATAAAACTATGTCATTAAGATTACTTAATTTTCAATAAATATTTTTGATGAAAACGTTTACTTTCTTTCTTTTTTTATCTCTTATTTATTTTCCCGGGATTGCCCAGGATACCACTTATGCGCAACGACTCGGTTTTCCCAAAAACGCCCGCGTAATTATTCTTCATATGGATGATGCAGGCATGTCTTTAAGTTCTGATCGTGGCATAGAAAAAGTTTTTGAAAAGGGAGTCGCTAATTCAACGAGTGTAATGATGCCTTGCCCCTGGGTGCCGCAGATAGTCCGTTATATTGAAGATCATCCAGGAATTGATGCCGGATTACATCTCACGCTTACTTCTGAATGGAAAGATTATCGTTGGGGTCCACTTGCAGGAGCAGCTGCTGTCCCTGGTTTAACAGATTCTACTGGTGCTATGTGGTCCAATGTTCCGGATGTAGTAAAAAATGCCAGCGCAGAGGAAGTGGACAAAGAGATTCGCGCTCAACTGGCTCGAGCCCTAAAAATGGGGTTTCATCCGACTCACCTGGATTCGCATATGGGAACTTTATTTGCAAGTAATGCATTTCTTGAAAAATATATTCAGTTAGGCATTGAAAAACAAATTCCGGTAATGTTTCCGGGTGGCCATGATTCTTACATAAGCAATGAGATGAACCTGGTGTCACAGAATCTCAGGTACTTTCAACATTTGGGTAAAATGATTTGGGATGGGGGATTACCAGTGCTTGATGATCTTGTTAACAGCAGTTATGATTGGAACCCTCCTGCGGCTATTGCCCAAAATGATGGTGCTTTAACCAAATGGCGTGTGGGTTTGTACGAAAAAGCAATGTTGCAATTAAAGCCCGGTGTAACTATGGTAATTATGCATTGCACTGATCCTTCTTCCATATTTTCTGAAATCAGCGATAGCGGTGATAAAAGAAAAGCGGATATGATGGCTATGCTTGATCCCGGGTTTAAAAAATTCCTTAGGGATAACGGATTTATTTTAACCACATGGCGCGAACTGATGGAACGAAGGAAAAAAGTGAAGTGATCATTTAAAAACGTATTTACTGATCTGTTTATGAAAGTTATTCAATCTGAAACTTCCGGAAAGTATTTGTTGGTTTTGCACTGAACATGGTTTTCGTCTTCATCAAATCAATAATAAAGCGGAGAAAAAACCATTTTATGGTTTGTAATATTCCATTCTAATGCAGGTGAAGGCATTTTAAAAATATTTAGCCACGATGGATAAGAAATAGAATTATTTGCAGAAAATGCCCCGCTTATTCCAAAAAACAACTTTCTTTGCCTTGTGAAAAGAGGTATTGCTTTACCATCAACCGAAGAGGGATTAACAACTGCACCTGTCATACCTGAAGCTCCATAACCAATATCTCCGGTTAACCAGTTCGGAAAATTAACTTTATGAAAAAAAGATGAAAGATTGAAAGAAAGCCAGTAACTCTGTCCATTATAATCTTTTAGCATTCGCTCCGGTAAAGTACTCCCTAATTCACCCGGATTATATTTCGCAAAAATCGAAGGATGGTAGGAGTATTGCATCATTATCCGTTGCTGATGCCAAAGGGCCTGTTGCGCGCCAAATATTGTAATACCGCTTACATTAGCCATCATATCTCCGGGGGAAAACCCCCATTGGGACGAAAATCCATCTGATATCTCTATCATTGACATATAAGCAAGCGAAGTTCCAATACCGATCCATAAAGACAATGTTTGATTTATTCCTGTCCATCGCATGACATTGTATTGGAAAGCAGCAATATTATAAGCCGAAGTTGCATGGCCTACCTTATCCATATTTAGCCATTCATCATTGTCATTAAAAAAATGAAAATGGCTCTTAGGAAATTTTTTATACCAAAGGTATTGTAAGCCAATGGTAGTAAGGGTAGTAAGCCCGGCTTCACCTATTAATACAATATGAAAACGATGCCTGTTAAAGGTGTCCGAGTAAGGTAAAAATCCCTGCTCTTTAGCTTTTTGTGCATTGCTAAGTGATGGAATGATAAATAGCAAAATAACCAAGGTTAAATTTCGGCTCTTTTTCATTTTAAAACTCATTATGCGTTTGGGAAAGATCCGGGTTTTCATTGTCATCATTAATTTGGTGTGTATCAAATTTCCTATAAGCCCTCGCAAAAAAGTGAGGGAAAATTAAAAGCGAAAAAAACATCGCACATATGATACCGCCAATAACCACTCTTGCTAAAGGCCTTGAGCTTTCTGAACCGATACCATGTGAAATTGCTGCAGGCAATAACCCTATTGCTGCCATTAAAGCGGTCATGATAACGGGCCTTACTCTTGAATTAACTCCCAATCTTATTGCTGCATAAAGTGATTGATGTTGCCCTTTTTTTCTAATATCGAGATTATGTTTGAACTCTGTTATTAACAAAACACCAAACAGTATGCAAATACCGAATAAAGCTATAAATCCAATTCCGGCAGAAATACTAAAATTGGTTCCTGTAATAAAAAGGGCTGCAATACCTCCAACAATTGCGAATGGAACATTGAGAAAAACCAGGCCGGCATCCTTAAAATTTCCGAACATGGAAAAAAGCAAAAGAAAAATAAGCAAAAGGCTTATTGGCACTACCTGTTGCAATCTTTTTACAGCCCTTTGTTGATTTTCAAAATCACCCTCCCATGTCATTGTATATCCGTTTTTTAGCTTTATGGCCTTATCGATTTTGGCTTGAGCTTCCTTTATGGTACTACCCATATCTCTACCTCTTATAGAAAATTTTATAGCAGAATATCTTTGATTGGCATCTCTAAAAATAAGGCAAGGCCCGGTTTTGGTAGTAATATTTGCAATTTCTTTTACAGGCACTTTGGATCCACTTTCAGTAGGTACCATAAGGTTTCCAATATCCGTTTCCGATTTCCGGTATTCTTCAGGTATCCTTATACGGATATCAAATTTTTCAATGCCTTCATATAATTGGGATGCAGCTTTTCCCCCTATTGCCATTTCGATAACCGCATTGGCGTCGGCTGTGGCCACTCCATATAATGCCATTTTTTGTTGGTTAAGATCAATATCCAATTCAGGTTGACCAATATTTCTTATTACTCCAAGGTCTTTTATTCCTTTTACTGTTTTTAAAATCTTATAAACTTCATCCGCTTTGTCTTCCATATAATTAAGAGAATCACCAAATATTTTTACAGCAATAGAGCCCTTAACACCTGACACAGCTTCCTCAATATTATCTGTGATTGGTTGTGAAAAATTGAGATCAGCTCCGGGAATAACTGATAAACTTTTATTCATCTCACTCACTAATTTTTCTTTGGTGATTTTTGGTTTCCACGAATCCTCAGGGTAAAGCAATACATCGAATTCGTTGTTATAAAAGCCTGCCACATCAGTCCCGTCATCAGGCCTTCCCGTTTGTGAAACCACATGTTGAACCTGAGGAAACTGAATCAGTTTTTTTCGCACCAGGTTAGCCACTTCTACAGATTTATCGAGCGAGATACTATAAGGCAATTGTACTCTAACATAAATTGAACCTTCGTCAAGCTCGGGAAGAAATTCCGAGCCCAGGAATTTAAAAGAAAAAAGCCCAAAAGCGATTACAACCAATGATACAATAATAGAAGTGCGTTTATGCCTTGTGGTAAAAGCAAATCCCTTCAGCATAAACCCGGTTATGTGATGAACAATTGGATTATGTTTCTCACGTATATTTTTTCTCAATAATAAACTGATTAATACCGGTACTAAAGTTAAGGTTATGATTAGAGCACCTAGCAGTGCAAAACCAAGCGTATAGGCAAGCGGTGAAAATAGCTTTCCCTCTACTTTTTGAAAGGAAAAAATGGGTAGTAAAGCAGCAATAATTATTAATTTGGCAAAGAAGATAGCCTTACCCAACTCAGCTCCTTTATTTTTTAATAATCCCAATTTTGATACTTTATTGAACCGCTCCATCCCCATATCTCTGGCCTTTTGATCGAGTACCACAAAAATGCCCTCCACCATTACTACTGCACCATCAATTATGATCCCAAAGTCAATGGCGCCCAGGGATAAAAGATTGGCTGACATACCCATTAGCCTGAGGCAAATAAAAGCAAATAACAAAGAGAGGGGAATTACTATAGAAACAATTAATGTCGTCCGCCAGTTAAACATAAATAGCGACACTATTAAAGTGACAAGTAATATGCCTTCTATCAGGTTATGTAAAACTGTATTGGTAGCAAAATGGATAAGGTCTTCCCTATCATAATACGGAACAATTTTAGTATCAGATGGTAACACCTCTGCATTTACTTTTGCCACTTTGGCTTTTAATGCCTCCATGACCCTCGTGGGATTTTCTCCCTTACGCATTAAGATGATTGCTTCTACTGCATCATCATTATTTACAATGGTTCTTTTTCCTGCTGAATCAATGGCATCGGTTCTGCCTACATGTCCAAGCCGGGGCAAATTCGAAATTTCTACATCCGCCAGATCTTTTACCAATACCGGAATCCCATTTACATTTTGTACAATTATATTTTTTATTTCATTCACATCATTTAACAGGCCGATTCCGCGTACAACGTAAGCCTGGTTATTTATATTAATTACGTCCCCTCCAATATTGATATTACTTTTAGTTACGGCATTATAAACATCAAGTGGTGTTATACCCAGATTACTTAATTTTCCCGGATCTACCCTTATTTCAAAAGCCTTGGTTTCTCCGCCGAAACTAACAACATCAGCTACTCCGGGAACCGATCTCAATTGCCGGTCAACCACCCAGTCCTGTAAAGTCTTTAGTTCACGCGGATTTCTTATTTTACTTTCCAAAGTATACCTGTATATTTCTCCGGTGGGGCCTGTCGGCGGCTGGATAGATGGAGAAACGCCTTGTGGCAGATCAGCATTTGAAATAAGATCATTTACTTGTATCCTTGCCTGCTCATTAGTAACATTGTCTTCAAAAACAAGTTTTATATACGACAAACCAAAAATGCTTGTTGAGCGTAAACTTATCTTGCGCTGAACCGGGTTCATTGCGATTTCAATGGGTATGGTAATAAATTTTTCAATTTCTTCAGCGCTTCTTCCGGGCCATTGCGTTATGATCGTTATTTCAGTATTGGTTACATCAGGGAATGCTTCAATTGGCATATTCCTGAAGGTTATTATTCCAATTACCAGCAAGCAAGCTGTAGCAAATAGTATAAAATATTTTCTTTTAAGGGAGAAGGCTATAAAAGCCTTGAGTATCTTTAACATCTGTTTTTTTTTAATCGTTCATAGCTTCATAAATTAATAAAGCATTGGAGGCAATCACTTTATCACCTACATTAATACCACCTGATATATAGCTCTTATCTGCATTAGTTCCAATTATCTTCACCGGAATTATTCTTATGTCAGAAGGGGTATGGTATACCAACACAAAATATTCACTGTTATCAAAAATCAAAGCGCTGGAAGGGATACACAAGGCATTACTATCCTTTTGATTGATAACGTTTACGCTGGCAAACATTTCAGGCTTTAGGGCATAATCATTATTGGGTAGCTGCACTCTTATCTTCATTACTTTATTAGTTGGATCCAGCACATTTAATACTTTATCAACTTTACCTTTAAATACTCTTCCCGGATAGGATAATGTCGTTACCTCGGCTTCCTCACCAAGGCGCACCTGGCTGATGTTGGATTCATACACATTGGCAATAATCCATACATTCTTCAGGTCAGAAATGGTAAACAGATTACTATTGTTATCACTTCGGATAGCCATGTTGTTATTCACTTGTTTCTCCACTATAAAACCACTGATAGGTGCACGCACAACAAACTCGCCATTACTATTGCCACCATTTATCTGGAGGACCTCGCTGGCCCGCGACAATTGCGATTGAGCTTGTTTATACATTTGTTGGGCAGTGATATAATCTTTTTCAGACATCATGCCGCTCTTATACATATCTTCAGCAGCATCCCTGTTTTTCTCAGCTATGAGAAGATTGGTTTTAGAAGTAACCAGGTCACTGCCATAACCTGCCATTTCACCACTTCGTATCACTCCAAGTTTTTGCCCTTTTTTTACATAGTCACCCAGTTGAACATTTACATCGGAAATGATGCCGCTGACCATCGGGAAAATCCTGTTTACTTTTTCTTCGTCAAAAGCTACTTTGCCGGTTAGTGTCAGCGAATTTACAAGCGGGCAATTCATCACGCTGTCTATTTTGAGGGTTTTCAACAAAGAGTCTGCTATAACATATTTCTGTTTTGGTGCTTCCTGGCCTGAATCACGGCAACTGAAGGTTATTATAGAAGTTGCCAGTAATAAAGGGAAAAAAATTTTATGGGTAATCATGTTTTGAATATTTTTATTGAGGGATTCTCTTTAATTAGACATTATTTATTAAAAACAATTTTTCCGATAGAAAAATTGAGCTGCTCCAATGCACTCATTTTATTAAACCGGAGTTGATTAAGTTGTAGAATATTTTCTTTATACGAATCATAAAAATCCAGAAACTCAAGCATCGTAATATTCTTCTTTTGATAATTTGCTGTAACCTCCTGAATTAAATTTTTATTTTCTTCATCAAATTTTGGATCAAAGCTTTGTAATAATTTTTCCGAACGCAAAGCTGTAATATAATTGGTGGTAACTTCACTTTTCACCTGGTCAAGTCCGTTTTCCAATTGCAGTTTACTTTGTTCCACCTGTATCCTGGCGTTACTTATATTTCCCTGGTTACGATTAAAAAAAGGAAGAGGGATACCAATTCCAATGCCGTTATAATTTTTTACATAACTGCCCAGCCTGTCGTAATTGGCAGTTACAGTTATGTCTGGTTTTGCATAAGCTTGCTGAAGAGTAAGGTTATTGTTACTGTAAATAATGCTTGCATTCAACGCTTTTAAATCCGGGCGGTTTGCAAGTGCTGAATCAATTAATTGCTGGTAATTCATATTGGAAACTACATTTTCATTCAACATTTTAATGTCCGGATTTGGAATAATATATTTTTCAGGGGAGACTCTTAAGATTAGTTTTAATTCAGCCTGTATATTATTTATATTAGTTTGCAATCCATCATATTCAGCCTGTAGTGAATATAGTTGCGATTTAAGACGTATTACTTCCATCGGTGCCATGTACCCTTTGCTTACCTGTTCTTCAAATGCATGAACTAATTTTTGTAATGAAGAAATTTCCAAATCATATAATTTAGAGGATTGTTCAAGGAAATAAATATTATAAAAATCATTTCTTAATATATACCGGAGCGTTCGAAGGAGGTCATAAAATTGGAACTGAGCGATATCAACACCTGACCTGGCAAGATTTATCGCTTTATTTCTTTTTCTTGCAAGCAGGATTAATTGAGAAACCTGTATTTGGATTTCTGGTTCAAAAAACCGATGGCTAAGCGTATTATAAAATCCATTTGAATAATCAAATTCCGGATTGTTGTACAAACCGGCAGTAATTACTGTGGCTTTGGCTGAATCAATACTGTACCTCTGAGACAGCAGTGAAAGGTTTTTTGAGAGAAAAGAATCTTCAGCCTGCTTCATGGTAATAACCAGGGAATCCTGAGTTCTGTCTATACTAAGGTTCTGGCTTTTGGAATCTGCCAAACATAAAATGAATAAAATGGTCAGATAAATCTTTGTCATTTAATTGATTTTGCTAAATAAATTATTTGATACCCAATGAAAAATTTCTCTTTCAAAGAGTAATCAGCCTATCGGAGATGTAATGAATGAATAAATGAAGGGCTTAAAGCAACGAAAAAAGATTGCTAAAGCATAGCAACAAAATCAAAGTGTTTTTGGGGGAGGGGGATTGATCTCGTTTATGTAACGGAAGTAGTATTTATTAACGAATGCAATATAAATTTTCTTATTTATCAGAGAAGAGGTGGAAATTCGGATAGGTTCGATTTGCTGGCAAACTAATTCAAATTGTTTTTGCATTTGCCATTCCTTGTGTTGCCTGTCTTTGGATTCGGGAATGGCATTATCATATTTCAAAATATCTTCAACAATAAATTCAACAAAAGTATCTACGTAATTAAAATTAGCGGCATTAGGTACATAAGAAGGCATTCTTGCACTTGGGCAATCTATGCTCATATTCAAAATTTGCAATGCAATAATGAATGCAAAAAACCTATATGCTTTATTTTGAAAGTGGGTTATCACGAGAAATAATTCACAATATTACCAGAGTTCTTGTTAAGAAGGATATAATTAAACACTTTTTTTTAAATTCATTTCTAAAACAAAATTAATATTTTTAAAGTATAGTTGTTAATGATCAAATATTTTTTTAAAAGGAATCAATATTATTTACCAGTAAACAAACAAAAAATGTATTTTTCTTTTTTGAGAAGGGATGATTAGATCCATTCTTTGGTTTCAATCAAAGTGGCTTTACGTGAATGAATAACATCTTTTTTATTTCGTAATGAACCACCTTCTTTTTTAGCAAGTACTTTTTTAATTTCAGCAATGATGCTCAATGCAATTTCTTCTGGTGTTTCTGCACCTATTTCCAATCCTGCAGGTCCGTATATTCTATTCAATTGATCAAGGGTTATTGCAATTCCTTCTTCCTGCAATTCATTCAACATTCTGTCGAGTTTCTTTTTAGGACCGAGCATTCCGATATATTCAACATCCTTTTGCAACAAGGCTTTCAGCATCGCCTTATCATAATTGTAATTATGTGTCATCATTACAAATACTGTTTGCTCATCCATTGGAATTTGCTCCAATACCTTTTCAGGCTTGCTCACCAGCACCTGGCAGGCACTTACAAAACGATCAGGCTTTGCATGCGTATTTCTGCCATCAGCAATTCTCACTTCCCAACCAATGGAATCGGCTATTTGCATCATTGGAATGGCATCATTTCCGGCACCAATAATCACCAGCGAGACAGGAGGCGGTAAGAATTCTATGAAAGCGGTAAAAGAATTGTTTTGAGAACTATAATTTTTGAAGAATGATTTTTTTTGCTTTAATGACTTTCGGGCGTCTTTAAAAATTCGGTCTTCTGATTCTTTAAAAATTAGCTTTCCTGAAAATTTTCCATTCTCCTCTAAAAGCAGTGTGGTTCCTGGCTGATTATTTCTTTTATCTTCTAAAGAGAAAATAGTAACCAATACAGTTTCCTGTCTTTTACTAACGGCTTTTTTTAATAATTCTATTGGATTGTTTTCATTAACAGCATTTATTGGTTCAAACAAGACCTGTATAATTCCTTCGCAACCCAACTGCAGGCCAATGCCAGCATCTTCTTCATTACTTGTATCATAGGTGACCAATTTTGATTGCTGCTGCGATAGAACAAGCATTGCTTTTCGTAATGCATCTCCTTCCAAACATCCACCGCTAATGGCACCTGTAAGTTTTCCATCATCGGTAACCAACATACGTGCGCCCGGCCGTCTATAGGAAGATCCATTTACATGAACCACAGTTACAAGTGCCGCTTGTATCCGCTTTTTCTTTGATTCTTCAAAAGCGTTTATAAGATGAATTATTTCTCTCATTACTTCGAAATTCTATTTCCGGAGTTCTTTCACTTTTTCCGGCAAAACAGGTTCTTTCATTTTATTGCCAAATGAATTGCGGGTATAATTTAATACATCTGCAATCTGCTCATCGGTTAAATAATTGAGGGGAAGCATTTGCCCGTTGTAGGTCGTATCGTTCACAACGATCTCGCCGGTTTGACCGTTAAGCACTACATCAATCAAAGTATTAATAGATTTTTTTAAGTAATCTGATTTTGCCAAAGGCGGATAAACACCTGGTGTTGAATTCCCGGCTTCCATGTGGCAAGTGATGCAATAGGTGGTGTAAACTTCTTTGCCACGCTCAATGCTTTTGGCAAGATCATATTTTTGATAAAACGCCGAGCTGATAAAAAATATACCTATACAGGCAACAGATGCTATTAAGGCCTTCTTCATATTTTCAATAATTTAGGATACAAATTTATGTACGATTTACCATCATACATTGTGAATATCAAATGGCAATTTCCTGATTCGTTTGCCGGTAGCGGCATAAATGGCATTGCACAAAGCCGGCGCAAAAGGCGGTAAACCGGGTTCTCCAACTCCCTTTATTTTTGGTCCGCCATTCGCAAGAATATGTACTTCTACCTTCGGCATTTCATTGATGCGCACTAACTGGTTGGTGTTAAAATTCTTTTGAACAGTTTGCCCGTTTTCAAAGGTAATTCCACTTTTTATAGCGGCAGTTAAAGCCATTACGGCGGCGCCTTCTACCTGCGCTTTTACCATGTCAGGATTTACAACTGTTCCCAGGTCGATGACAGCATAAGCCTTTTCAATATTCACTCCATTGCCTTTTTTAGAAACTTCAATCACGTAGCCTGCAAGCCCGGCAAAAAATTCATATTGCGCTACTCCGCGGCCCCAACCGGCAGGCAATGGTTTGTCCCAATTGGAAACTTCTTTCAACTTTTGCAGAACCGTTTTTGTATCGGAATCTTTGGTCAATAAACCAAGGCGGAATTCCATCGGATCTTTATTGGCTTTTACAGCCATTTCATCAATAAAACTTTCATGAGCAAAGGCAAGAGTAGTACTTGTAACTGCACGCCACGCTGCCACAGGAATATGGAAGTCTGCATTAACATACAGGTTTTTCATATTCGGAAATTCATATTTCTGCTCGCTGATCCCTTCGGTCATGGTACCGTCGGTTTTTGTTTTATCATAATTTTTGCTGTACCTGATTGTCGGGGAGATTACTTTATGCTGAAAGGCTAATGTTTTTCCATCTGCCGATAAACCAGCTTTGAGTGCCGAAAAAGTCATAGGGCGGAAAGGACCTTGTTCTGTATCATCTTCACGTGTCCATAATACTTTTACAGGTTTTCCAATGGCTTTTGAAAGTTGTACCGCTTCGCCTACAAAATCTGTGTACAACCGTCTGCCAAATGCGCCGCCGCTGAACATAGTATGTAGTGTCAGATTTTCTTCGGGGATATTATATTTTTTGGTGAATTCATTCATAATTCCACCTGGCACTTGAGTTGATGCCCAAATTTCCAATTTATTTCCGTCAGTCCAACTGGCTACACAATTCATTGGTTCAATAGGCGAATGAGAAACGACGGGCGTTTCATAAAATGCATCTAATTTTACCGGCGCATCAGAATAGGCTTTATCAAAATCTCCAACCTCTTTATCAATGGCGCCATCCTGCTTTGACAAATCATGCAGGTACTGTGTATAATCTTTTGAATTGAATTTGTCATTTCCCTGGTTATCCCATTTTATGGTAAGAGCCTTGCGCCCCTGTATAGCAGCCCAATAATTTTCACCAATCACAGCAATACAATCATAAGTATAAGGGCCGAATATGCGCTGGCATTTTTCAACACCAATTACACCTTTTACTTTTTTTGCTGCTGAATCATCATAACTTACCAATTTTGCTCCAAACACCGGCGAATGGGCAACTGAAGCATATACCATTCCCGGAACTTCTACATCAATGCCAAAAACAGCCCTGCCTGAAGATTTTAGGGGAATATCAGGGCGTGGTGTGTTTTTGCCCAATAATTTAAAATCTTTCGGATCTTTTAGTTTCGGATTTTTGGGAACCTCCAGTTTAGCTGCTGCTTCTGCCAAATCTCCATATCCTATGCTTTTGCCTGAAGGTTTATGATACACTTTTGCATCTTCTGCATAACATTCTTCAACAGGAACCTTCCATTGATTGGCAGCAGCCTGTACCAGCATTTCTTTGGCAGAAGCACCCACTTTTCTTAATTCGAAATAACTGCCACGAACGGAACTGCTTCCCCCCGCTGACTGGCCGGGGCCAAATCTTTTTTCACCGCCCGTTTGTTGAATGATAACTCCTGTAAGAGGCACTTCCAGTTCTTCTGCAATTAAAGAAGGAATGGATTGAAAAGTTCCCTGTCCCATTTCAGGTTTTGGATTGAAGATGGTAATGGTTCCATTTTTTTCAATCATTACAAAAGGAGTCAATCCATAAGATGCCACGTCGCCTGCTTTGGCAACTGAAACTGCTCCTGCCTTTCCTTTCAGGGAAAGTCCAATGATAAAGCCGGCGCCGGTAATACCGGTAAATTTTAAAAATTTCCGGCGATCTATTTTTGAAATTACTTGTTCCATGATTAGAATTGAAAAGTTAAAAAATTCGAGTTCTTCCTTTTTTTTACACCAATTCGGCTGCCCGATGAATGGCACTCCGGATTCGTTGGTAAGTGCCACAACGGCAAAGGTTTCCTTGCATAGCCGCATCAATATCAGCATCGGTAGGATGAGGTTTATTTTTAAGCAGAGCCACTGCGCTCATTATTTGGCCCGACTGGCAATAGCCGCATTGAGGCACTTGCATTTCGATCCATGCTTTTTGTACGGCATGATCAATATTTTCAGAAATGCCTTCGATGGTAGTAATTTTTTTACCCGCTGCGGCTGATGCAGGAAAGCTGCACGAGCGTATTGGCGTTCCGTCTAAGTGAACAGTGCATGCGCCGCATTGTGCAATTCCACATCCAAATTTGGTTCCTTTCAATCCTACAAAATCACGAATTGCCCAGAGCAAAGGCATTTGCGGGTCTACGTCGATCTTGTAATCTTTGTTGTTAACATTTAAAGTATATTCTGGCATAACTTATATTTTAAAAAGGTGAAGAGCTGATTATAATGCCTGATTTTTTGAAGCTATAAATTTACGGAGATTCCTGCAAACAACTTATCTCTTTTTGTATGAATGGCTATAAAAGTAAAATAAGAATTGATATTTTTTGTTGGTTTACTGGTGAATAAAGAATTCTGTAATTTTATTTGACTATGACTATACCAACTGATAGGAAAATTTATGAAGGCGAAATTGCTTCTTACTGGTTTGATGATGGAATGCTTGTGTCACTTTCAAAAAGCCCGAAACGAACGGTGAAAAATATAACCGCAAATGTGGCTTTGGTGAAAGAGATCACCTGAAATCAAAAAGTGCCTTTATTAATTTATCTTTCAAACTCGCCGGTGCCGGATAAAAAAACCCGTGAGTTTTCAACTGAACAATTACCGTTGATTTACTCTGCAATGGCGATGATTTCAAAACCGGGGCTTTCAAAATTTATAATGAATATTCTTTTCGCATTAAAACCGCCGCCCATTCCTATCAAAACTTTTACTGATGATGTTGAAGCCAAAGAATGGCTGAGGCAATTCATTTAAAAGAGAAAGTTCAGTAAGATAAAAAAGAGGTTGGGTTTTGCTTTACAATTTCCACCGGATCGCCCACATTTATTTTTCCTTGGCCTTTCATCAAAACATTTTGCCCGAAGTAGACTTTATTATTTTTTGCCCGATAAGTAGCCAGTGTTTTCAACGGTTCCTTTCCTGCAATTCCGGTTTCCTGGTTGGTGGTTGTTACCACGCATCTTGCAGAAGGTTTTACGCCATAAAAATCGAGATGATTAATCCTGAAATGTTCCATTCCATCCTCTTCATAAGGCGTACCGCCTGTAAAAACGATATTAGGCCGAAACCTGTTGATTGGAAGCGATTCGGTCAAACGGTTGTTGAGATCATCCAATGAAGCCTGGCCAATAATCAGTATTGGGTAACCATCTGAAAAATTAGTAATGTCATCATGTATTGCATATTTTTTATCCACTTGTCTTTCAGTAGAATCAGGCATATATACCAATCTGCAATCTATGTTGAGTTGGCCCGAAAACCAATCATCTGCTTGTTGGCTGATGAATTGTGCTTCGCAATCATCCTCCCAGATTTTCACCACAATTTTTTCATTAGATGGTTGAGGCACCAAGGGCAAAGCCAGTTTGTTTTTAGAAGAATCTTTATGAAAAACGAACAAGCTATCTTCTTCAATTGCTGTTTGCAGCAAAGCCATTTTAGGAAATTCTCTTTGTGTGAGAAATCGGTTATTTTTATCAATCAATAAAAATCTTCTGTCGTGCTGCAATCCGCGATCTGTGATATATGTTGATTGGATGGCAATTCCATGCAATGATTTTATCGGGTAAATAAATAATTGACTGACTGAAAGCAAAGTTTCAATTTTAGAAAGCTAATTTAGGATTTGTTACAGTAAAGCAATAAATTTTATTGATTTTAAATCCGGACAGCAAATAACAGTAATGTATATACGCAATGACGTAAGCACTGATCATTCAACGGGTTCAAGGTCTTTTTTATTCAGCCATCCCCGGGTAGATTGTCCTTTACTGTTTACATAAACCACATATACAAACCCATTTTCCTCAGCCTGGGGAGTTAAGACCACATCTTTTCTCGGATTTAGGAAAACAGGTTTTATTTTTCCCTGGTCAGGCCCAAAATGAAACCAGGTTTTATTAATAACGGTATATTTTTTTGAACTTTCGTTAGTTGAAGTTGTGTTTTCAGTTGTAGAATTTTCAGTTACTGCGCTTTTGGTTGTTGTGTTATCCGGAGCAGGATCATTATCTGTTTTATTTGCAGGACTTTTCATTTGTAATGTTTTAGCCTGAGCCTCTTTGGAAGCATTGCTGACATTAATATTAGAAATGGAATTGGTTATTTTATTTTTACTATAAGAATGATTGTCTTTTAAATAAAACCAATAATAGGCAGCTCCGCCAAGCATCAGAATGATAATTGCCGCAATAACAGGAACGACCATTCTTTTTCTTTTCTCTTCAGGCAAAGGAGCAGTTGCTTCAAAAAACTCGTGTAAATTTTCTTTTTTTGCGGCCAGGATTTTTTCCGTTTCGCCGGTATTTATACTTTCTGTTTCTGTATCCAAGGGCTGTTTTTGCCTGATTAATTTATAATCATTGAAACTTAAATTGTATTGGTTTGTTTTTATAAAATTTGCCGAAATAAAAAAACTGTTATTCGAAAAATCCTTTTCGTCTTTGCGGTCTTTCCATTTATTTAAAATCTCTGTTAGTTCGTTAAATTCAAAATCGTCATTTTGAGAATTGTTGTCGGATAAAGATTCATTAATTGTCTTCTTTTTGGATTTTCCCCATTTACAAAACCAGATATTTTCTGAGGCCGTTTTTGATTTATTAAAAAAAAGGATGCCGGCACCGGAGTAAACCGATTCGGTTTTAGCTGCCAATGTAATCACTGCTTCGAGGCTGGAATGATCTACTATATTTTTTCTTGTTTTTATTATCCCGGGATTATCACTTTTCAATAATACCTGTGGAACAAGAATAACAGCACGACCTCCGGGCTTAAGCGTTTCAACTATTTCTGTTAATAACAAATTTTCTTTTTCCAGTTTACCTGTATCGGTATTATTTTTTTCTGTAAGTGAATTGTCGTTTGAAAATATTAAACTCGAAATAATGAGTGTCGGATTTTCTGTAAGCAATTTGTTTTCGGTAGTTGCAGAACGGATTTTAGGATTTTTAATTCCGTGAAGCACCAGGTTCATAGCAGCCAGGCGTAGTTTGATTAAATCAGATTCAATGCCGTTTATTTTCGATTCAATAAAAATATTTGAAGGTGATTGCCCAACAGAATTAATATTATTGTAAAGGTGCCTGTAAATATTAATTAAAAGGTTTCCATTTCCAACTGATAGATTTAAGATCGCATCTTTTGTTTCCGGCTCAGCAATAGAAACCATTAACCTGCAAATGTACTCCGGTAAAAATTCCTGTTCTTTTTGGGCGGATACTTTTGATTTATCAAATAGATATTCAATAATGTAACCCTGGCTTATTTTATCGCTTGTTTCTATGATATTGATAATTTCAATAGCATTGAAGATCAGCTTTGGCGTTGGGTCTATCAATAATGGCGCTTTGAAAAAATCACTATACAAGGCATTAAGATTTGCATAATTCTTCATCAAATCAATCACGCCATGTTCTTTATTAAAAAGCTGCTGAATTTCTCTTGCGTTTAGTTTTTGTAATTTACTCCAGGTAAATTCTTCAATTTCTTTTGTGTAAATAAAATTATCAGCACCTGCAGTTTTTACTCTTTGATGTATTAATTCCCAGTCGTCTAATTTTTTAATGAAAAAAAGATAACTGATAAGGTCAAGAAGAGCCAAAGGCCTTAAATCGCTAACCGGCCAGCAATTATTCCATTTTTCATCAAGTTTTTTTTGTAAATGTGGTGTAAGCATAATTTAATTGAAACGATTATTGTTATAAACAAAAACTCTGCTACAATTTTTATACTACCAATATCCGCTATTTCAAAACCGCGAAAAGTTAAAAAATTAATAAAAGGTTAACTGGGCCGACAGCTTAACATTAGTGAATATCAGAATATAAGGGAGATTAAATGTAAACTTTTATCTTCAATTTTTTTGCATTTCGTATTACTTACTTTTAGTCAGTAAACAAACAAATAGTCTAAATTTTTATTTTGAGTGTAGCGTGATTAACTATTAAATCTAACGAATTATCACCTGACGGTTGTTTAAGAATTTGTTTATTTTCTTAACGAAATGTTGTAATTCTCTGCTGTTCTTTGGTTGCAGCAGTTTCTTTTTATCATATGTTTTTTGTAATTACCTTCGCGCATATTTTAACCTAAAATTTGTTTTCCTGAGCTAAAAAATGTACGAAAAGCTGCTCAAATATATTGAAGTAATCAATCAATGGCGTAAACGAAGAATTTCCAATTCTAATTTTTTAATTATAGCGGCTTCGGTGGTAGGTATTATGGGAGGTATCGCTTCCTCGGTATTAAAAGAATTAACGCATTATGTAGCCAGTTTCCTGATAAATGATCTTCATTGGAAATATAAGTTATACCTCTATTTATTCTTTCCGCTTATTGGTATTTTACTTACGGTTTTATATATCCGGACATTTATCAGGAGAAGTAAATTTCAACATGGAATTTCATCTATCATTTACAATATTTCGCATAATTCAAGCAAACTTGATTTTCACAATATTTATAGCCAGGTTATTTCCAGCGCACTCACCGTTGGCCTTGGCGGTTCTGCCGGATTAGAAGCACCCGCTGTTGCCAGTGGTGCAGCAATCGGCTCCAATATTGGACGCTTTTTTGGATTGAATTACAGGGAAACCACGCTGTTACTCGCCTGTGGCGCTGCTGCCGGAATTTCAGGCGCCTTCAACAGTCCGGTGGCAGGAATGATCTTCGCCATTGAAGTGATCATGCCGGAATTTTCTATACCTGCAGTTATTCCTTTATTAATTGCCTCGGCTTTTTCTTCTGTTATTTCTCAAATGATTTATAAAGAGCCTCTTTTTGTTTTGGTTGCACGCGGCGGCTGGCTCATGGATGCTTTTTGGTATTATATTGTTTTGGGTATAATTGTTGGAATTTATTCTGTCTATTTTAGCAAGTTAAATACCAGGTTGGGAAATGTTTTCGACAAAATAAAAAATCAATACAGTAAGGTTTTAATTGGAGGTATTTCATTAGGAATCATGATCGCTTTGCTTCCTGCACTATATGGCGAAGGATACATCACGATTCAAAAATTATTGGACGGTAATTTTAAATCATTGCTTGCCAATAGTCTCTTTTCAGAATACCAGGATTTGTCATGGGCACTTTTAATATTTGCCATTTTTACGCTCATCGGCAAAACTTTTGCTTCTATTATTACGATGGGAAGTGGCGGTAATGGCGGCATGTTTGGCCCGAGTGTGGTTGTAGGTGGATTATTAGGTTTTGTTTTTTCATTTGGTATGAATCAAACAGGGATGGTGCATTTAAACATTACCAATTTTATCATCGCCGGCATGGCTGCCTCAATCAGCGGTGTAATGCATGCGCCATTAACAGGGATTTTTCTGGCCGCGGAGATCACCGGCGGTTATGTAATGATGGTGCCTTTAATGATGGTTTCGGCCATTTCTTATTTTATTAATAAGGGAATTGTAAAATATTCAATTTACACTTTTGATCTTGCCGCACATGGAAATTTGGTATCACAGGAAAACAAAGACCATGGAGTTTTAAGAAGAATTAAATTGAAATATCTTATCGAAAAAGATTTTGTAATTCTTAGGCCCGATGATACACCTTCCAGCAGGAGCGCCGATATTGTTCATACCACAAAAAATATATTTCCGGTAGTTGATAAAGATGGGGTATTAGCCGGAGTTTTATTTAGCGATCATTTACTGGAGCTGCTCGTGAGTAATAAACCGGAAGACCGAAACCGCCCTATAAGAGATATTGCCCAACCTCCGGACAGGGTGATCAATATAAATACCTCTATGTATGATGTGATGCAAATAATGGACAGCCAGGATAAACGTATTCTTCCTGTTACAGGCGCTAATAATGTTTACCTTGGATTTGTTACCAAAAACGGCATCTTTAATAAATACCGGCACATTTTAATGCGGCAGGGAAATACGTTGTAGTCATTTTGTTAAACGGGATGGTGGTGTAAATAAATCCTTCTAATGATCCCGGCACCGCTGATGTAGTTGAAAGGATTGATAGCCCGGGCAAAAGCCCCCCAAAGTTTTAACCCCCCATATTTTGTTTCGGGAATTTTTTTCCTGAATGGCCTCAGTGCAAGGGTAAATATGCATCTCCAAAGAGTGTTGATTGTTATTTTGGTAAATATTTTAATGGCTGCAAATGCTAATATTTTCTAAAAATGTAGTGGTAAAAAGTTATTGGGCATCATAAAAGTTTTCTTCTGAAAGTATTGTAAACAAAGGGTTTCATAAAAAAATAATACAGTCTGCTATGATATTAGTAACATAAACTTAATTATGGTGGTACGATTTGTGATCTTAAGTTTGTGTAACAAATGAGTTATAAATAACTGCTCATTTAAAAAGTGGAAGATTGGATTTGAGAAAGCTGTGAATCAGCGCAAAGTTTATTTAAAGAGTCTCATATCAAGCAATACGTTAAAGAGTTCCCCTGTTTCTACAGGGGGACTTATTTTTTGAGGAGATAAAAATAGGAGATATTTTTCAAAAACCACCAAATTTTTTTAAAACTTTTTTCGTCTGGAGATTGGCAGAATTACAGTGAACCTACAAATAACCAGGATTCTTGTTTTCTTTTCCAATGTTTTTAGTTCATGCAACAAAAAAGCCCTTCAATGTTGAAGAGCTTTTTTGTTGTATAAAGGTTTGAAGTTATAAGCTTATTTATTTTCTTTCTAATTTTTTTTAGCGCTTGCTTTTGACGCTTCGTAAGTAGCGTAAGCTGCCGGAGTTAATACTTCACCTGTAAGTTTTACAAATTTGGGATCATCAGCACCGGCAAATTTAACGGTGAGAGTTTTGTTGATCGGGCCTAATGCTGCTGCATTATAAGTGGCTGTGATGGTTCCTGTTTTTCCGGGCGCTATCGGCGCTTTTGTATAATCAGAAACTGTACATCCGCAGGAAGGGGTTGCCTGTTCTATAATTAAGGGCTCGGTACCAATATTAGTAACTGTAATGGTAGCTGTTGGAGGAGTATTTTGTTTCACTTTACCAAAATCGTAAGTTTCTGTACTTAATCTTGCAATATCATCTGCCTTTTTTTGCGCAAACAGAGTAGTAGATGATAGTACCAGTACTGCTAATAATAATTTTTTCATGATGTGGTTTGTTTAAGATTTTATTGTTCGTTTTTTAAAGTGTTTAAAGCGGTATTAACAGGAGCGGAGGTGACAGGTGTTTTCCAAACTTCTCCTTTTATAATTATTTGTTTTGTTTGAGTGCCATTATAAGTGATGGTAACCGGCTTGTCAAAAGGTCCTTCATTTGCTGCATTGTAGCCAACTTTTATTACGGCAGTTTGGCCTACAGCTACCGTATCTTTATTCCATTCAGGAGTAGTGCAACCACAACTAGCCTGAACATTGTTCAACGCAAAAGGTGCAGCGCCTGTATTGGTAAATTCAAAAATATGGGTAACAGGTTTTCCCTGGGGGATTTTCCCAAAATCAAATTGGGTTTCTTTTAAAGTAAGGCTTTCTGATGGGTTTTCAGAAATTACTTCGGTTGTGGCAGATTTTGTTGTGGCTGTTTTATTCTTTTTGCTTACTTTAGTAACACTTGTTTGAGCGCTTGCCAAAAGAGTAAACGCAAGAAAACAAATAACTGTAAATAGTTTTTTCATTTTATAAGTAAATACGGTTTCAAAGATAGTAAAACGTCATATATGGTTGCAAATTGTGGTAGCGTTTTTAGATTTTTAACATTCATCAATCATAATTAATATTTTTGCGGGTATGGATACCAATCAAATCAGTGAAGAAAGCCTTTTGGAAAACCTTTCATTTGAAAAGTTCAGGGAGGAGGTTTTAAAAGATTACAGAGTGGTGTGCGAAAGCCGTGAAACAAGTTTATTAAGCAGAAAGGAAGTACTTACCGGGAAAGCCAAGTTTGGCATTTTTGGAGGAGGCAAAGAAGTGGCGCAGGTTGCTATGGCCAAATTCTTTATGCCCGGGGATTTCAGGGCCGGATATTACAGGGACCAGACTTTTATGTTTGCCAGCGGAATGGCCACTATAGAGCAATTTTTTGCGCAATTATATGCTGATCCTGATATAAAGAATGATCCTTTTAGTGCCGGAAGACAGATGAACTCACACTTTGCAACAAAATTTGTAGATGAAAATGGAAATTGGCTTGACCTGGCACATAGAAAAAATATTTCAGCTGATATAGCGCCTACTTCCGGTCAGATGCCGCGGGCTTTTGGGCTTGCTTTTGCTTCCAAAGTTTTCAGGCAAGTAGGAATTTTACACGATCTGGAAAATTTAAGTAATCATGGTAATGAAGTTTGCTTTTGCACCATTGGCGATGCCGCAACTTCTGAAGGCCATTTTTGGGAAGCCATGAATGCTGCCGGGGTTTTACAAATTCCGCTTGCTGTTTTTGTTTGGGATGACGGGTATGGAATTTCTGTTCCCAAAAAATATCAAACAACAAAATCCTCTATTTCAAAAGCAATGAGTGGTTTGCAAAAAAAAGAGGATACCAACGGTATAAATATTTACAAACTGAAAGGATGGGATTATTCAGGTATGTGCGAGATATTGGATGAGGCAATTAAAAATATCCGTGAAACCCATACGCCTGCTTTGTTTCATGTGGAAGAACTGACACAGCCACAAGGACATTCTACTTCAGGTAGCCATGAACGTTATAAAGGCCCCGCCAGGCTCGAATGGGAAAAAGAGTGGGACTGTAAAAAGCAAATGCGTGATTGGATCATTGCCAATTCACTTGCTGATGAAGATGAATTAAATGAGATTGAAAATAACGCGAAACACTTTGTAAAAACCAGTAAGCAACATGCTTGGCACAAATATATTACTCCGATAAAAAACCAGGTAGCTGAAACGGTGAAACTGTTGGAAAAATATACTTCTTCTATAGAATATAACGAAGAACTTCAAAAATGTATTAAAGAACTTACTTCATTGCGTGAGCCATTGCGCCGTGATGTGATGAAAACATTGGCTTTTGTAATTAACAATGCTTCTTCAAATGATACTATCGAGGAAGTAAAAAATTTTTATGAAAAATTAAAACTGAAAAACAAAGAAATATTTGATACTTACCTGTATAATGAAGGTCCCAAATCTGCATTGAAAGTTGCTGCCGTACCGGCTATAATTCCTGAAGATGCAGAATTGGTGAATGGATTTGAAGTTCTCAATCAATATTTTGACCAGTTGTTTGCTGCTAATAAAAAGGTAATTGCATTTGGTGAGGACCTTGGACACATTGGCGATGTAAACCAGGGTTTCAGTGGGTTACAGGCTAAGTATGGCGAAGAACGGATATTTGATACAGGCATCCGCGAACTTACCATCATGGGACAGGGAATAGGTTTGGCCTTACGTGGCTTAAGGCCCATTGCTGAAATTCAATATCTCGACTATTTACTCTTCGGTTTAGAACCCCTGAGCGATGATGTATGTACTACTCATTTCAGAACTAAAGGGCAACAAAGTGTTCCGATAATTGTGCGTACAAGAGGTCATCGGCTGGAAGGGATTTGGCACAGCGGATCGCCGATGGGAATGATCATAAATGCATTGCGAGGCATGTACGTTTGTGTTCCGCGAAACATGACTCAGGCGGTTGGAATGTATAATACGCTTTTACAAAGTAATGATCCGGCTTTGATGATTGAATGTTTGAATGGCTACCGGCTTAAAGAAAAACTTCCATCCAATTTGTTGGAATACCGGGTACCTTTGGGCGTTCCTGAAATTATTAGAGAAGGAACTGATATTACCATCGTTTCATACGGGTCAGTGTTGCGCCTCATTATGGAAGCAGTAGAAAAACTGGAAAAAATGAATATCAGTTGTGAGGTGGTAGATGTACAAACACTTTTGCCTTTTGACATTCAACATTCTATACTAGATTCTTTGAAGAAAACCAATCGTATTCTCTTCATTGATGAAGATGTACCGGGCGGGGCTTCAGCGTTTATGTTCAATAAAGTGATGGAAGAGCAGGGCGGATATCGCTGGCTGGATGTTTCGCCAAGAACGCTTTGCTCAAAAGAGCACCGACCATCATATGGAAGTGATGGCGATTATTTTAGCAAGCCAAATGTTGAGGAAATTATAAATGTAGCAAAAGAAATGATGGCTGAATGAGAGGCCAATGATGAATAATGAATTATGGATGATGAAATGATCTTCTGCCGGCTGAATAAAAATCCTTACTAATTGTTTGTTTACTGCAACCATAAAATCACAAAAAAATAAATACAATCTATGATCACCAATGCTGAAAGACGCTTTATTGAACAATGGCGTGATCAGAAAAGCGGCCCCAAATGGAAATATTATTTGTTATTTTCAATGGCATGGTCTGTAGTTTCTTTCCTGGTTATTTTTTTCCTTTTAAAGTTATTTACAAACCTCTGGCAAACTGGTGGCCAGAATCTCATTTATTTACTATTAGGCATTGCAATAACCATCGGTTTTTTTTCTACTCATTTTACCTATGTTACCAATGAAAAAAAATACCATGCAATTATGGAAAGAGAAAAAAAAAGTAAGCGTTAGTGCTTCATCTTTTTCCTTTTTGTAACGATATCCTTTATTATTTTTTCTGCATGCTCCCTTGAGTTTTCAATAAAAAGCCGGTGTGTATTCATTCCTCCACAGATAACCCCTGCGAGGTAAATTCCTTTTACATTGCTTTCATAATTCTTTTCACTATAATCGGGTTTACACACATCATCATCTGATAATTTAATGCCTGCATGCCTTAGAAACTCAAGATTGGGTTTGTATCCCGTCATGGCAAGCACCCAATCATTTTCAATTGTTACAATTCCCTCTGGCGTTGCAATATCTACTTCATGTTCTTTTATTTCTTTAATTTCTGAATTAAAATACGCTTTTATAGAACCTTCTTTTATCCGGTTATCAATATCAGGTTTTACCCAGTATTTAACGCGGTCGCTTATTTTATCACCCCGGATTACCATTGTCACATTTGCGCCCTTTCGCCACGTTTCCAAAGTTGCATCAATAGCTGAATTAGCTGCACCTACTACCAATACATT
>DAHXOZ010000170.1 GCA_027364635.1 bacterium
GCGTAAGGGATAAAGACTTCTTTCTTTACAGATTAGCACATTACTACTCTTAGCACATCAAAATATTAATTAGCCAAGAAAAATTTATTGCAAATGAAAACACAATATTAGCCTCTTTTTAAAGTGAATGAATCTTCTGTAATAAAAAGCCTCCGCGGTTAAACGGAGGCCATGTATTTTGTGGAGTTTAAATCCTTAAGCCACCATTTTTTCCTTTTTTCTTTTTATTTGATTAATTACTGAATCTAATGCTATATCAAAGCTTTCTTCAAAAGATTTTGAAGAATGTTTTACAAATAAATCATGTTTCGGAACATGAACTTTTATTTCTGCAACCTTGTCCTTGATGTTGTGAGCTACATTATCCAGCTTTAAAAAAACATCCACCTTCGTTATCCGTTCATGAAATTGTGAAAGTTTGGAAACTTTTTTTTCAATCAATGCTACCAATTTTGAATCTGCTTCGAAGTGCAGACTTTGAATGTTTACGTTCATAGTAGTCGTATATTTATTAAGTGAGGAATAAAATTTATGGAATAAAAATCAGAGGTTTTCAACAGAGCGAAATTTTCGAAATGAAACATTTTTTTACCAATATGAAGTTACAATTAACCGTTGGTTTTTCAAAATGAATTCCCGGAAATTTTATAATTTATTTCATGATTTTGGATGAGCCTGCTTGTGTACTTCTTTTAATTTTTCTATGGTATTGTGCGTGTAAATCTGGGTAGCAGCCAGGCTACTGTGCCCCAATAATTCCTTAATGGCATTTATCTGGGCGCCGTTATTGGTGAGGTGGGTTGCAAAACTATGACGGAGAACATGTGGGCTTTTTCTTTGATTGGTAGAAACTTCTGCAAGATTATTTCTTACAATATTATATACGTATTTTGGATTTAAGGCTTTTCCTTTTTTACTTACCAGTAGTAAATCTGCTGACATTTCCGGAAATTCATTTTCCTTTTCAGTAATATATTCATCAATTATTTTCAACAAACTGTTATTTACAGGAATAATCCTTTCTTTATTTCCTTTTCCCAATACTTTAATGGTGCCGGAATTTTTATCAATATCTTTTTCTTTTAAATTTATTAATTCACTACGGCGGATACCCGTTTGATACAATAGTTCAAAAATTAAAGAATTGGTTTTCCCTTCAAAGTCTTCCTCAAAATAATCATGAGTTAATAAAGTCTCAATATCCTTTTGTTCGATAAACGAGGGAAGGCGCCGGCTTACTTTAAGTGATGAAACCGTGGCTACAGGACTTATTATTATCTTATTTAGCTTTAACTGGTATTTGAAAAAGGACTTAAGTGAAGAAATTTTCCGGTTAATCGTTTTTGAAGAGGCCTTGTTTTCTTTGAGTGAAGCCAGCCAGGTGCGTACAATAGAAGCCGTTATTTCATTTATCTCACTAATCTTATATTCTAAAAAAACAAAATCAAAAAAACCGGTAAGATCGTTTTTGTAGGAGGTAATGGTATGCTTTGAGTACCTTTTTTGAAAAGTGAGGTAATCTAAAAATTCCTGTATGGGAGCGGTTTCTGAATTGGGCATAAAAAATCCGGTAAGTGTAAAGTTACTAAACTTAAACTCACCGGAAGTAATATATTAAATGTAGATTAAGCTACTTAAACTTCAATTTTGCCACTTGCAATCTGCTGTTTATAAACAGCTTTCAAAACCTGGCCACGTCTTTTTACAGAAGGTTTTGTGAAAGATTGACGATCGCGAAGTTCTAAAAGAGTACGGCTCTTCTCAAATTTTTTCTTGTACTTTTTAAGCGCTTTATCAATATTTTCGCAATCTTTTGAATCAATTATCAACATAAAATTTTACGTTTTTTTTAAAGGAGTGCGAAGATAAAATAATTTTTTAAAATACCGAATTTAAAAAGCAGTAATTTTCTTAAAAAAATAAAACTTTGGTATGTTTACTGGTATCATAAAAGCATTAGGTGAAATTAAAGAAGTTTCAACCGCTGGTTCAAACCGTACTTTTTATATTGAGAGTGGGTTAGCTTCTTCGTTGCAGGTTGATGAAAGCCTGGCTCATAATGGCATTTGCCTTACCGTTGAAAGTATTGCTAATAACATTTACCGTGTAACAGCAATTGATGAAACACTCAAAAAAACAAATGCAGGATCGTGGAAAAAAGGTGATTTGATAAACCTCGAACCCTCAATGCAATTAAATGACCGGCTGGATGGGCATCTTGTGCAGGGGCATGTTGATGGAACCGGTATTTGTGTAAATAAAATAAATAAAGACGGAAGCATTGAATTTACATTTAAATATGATGAACATTTTGCTTCTCTTATAATCGAAAAAGGGTCAATATGCGTAAACGGTGTTAGCCTGACCGCTTTTAATGTATCCAACGACCATTTTACAGTGGCGATTATTCCATATACATTTACGCACACAAATTTTCAATCCTTACATGAAAATGATTCTGTTAACCTGGAATTTGACCTTTTAGGAAAATATGTTGCCAGGATTACCCAGGTTAATAGTTCAAAATAAAATCGTAGTAAAACAACAAATTTCGCAGATTCTTATTTCTTCAGATTCTTTATGGATTGGATTTACTGGTCATCCTGATGATTGGGATAATCATTTCTTCAAGACTAATGCCCCCGTGTTGAAAGGTATTCTTATAATAATTGGCAAAATGATTGAAATTATTCGGGTAACACAAATAGCCATCCTGCTTTGCAAAAATGTAAGAAGAATTTACATTAGGAACCGGTAAACCTGCTTGTCGCGGGTCGCGAAATGCAAGTACTTCTTTTGGTTCGTAATTTAAATTGCGGCCATGTTTATAACGAAGGTTTGCGGTCGTTTGTTTATCTCCCACTACTTTTTGAGGCGTATTTACTCTCACACTTCCATGATCGGTTGCCACAATGAGATTTATTTTTTTATCAGCAATCCTTTTTAAGGCCTGGTGCAGGGGAGAATGCTCAAACCATGAAGCAGTAAGACTTCTGTAACTCACTTCATCTGCTGCCAGTTCTTTAAGTACTTCCATCTCTGTACGCGCATGGCTAAGCATGTCTACAAAATTGTAAACTATAATATTTATATCATTATTTAAGTAATTATGGATATTGTCCACCAGTTTTTGTGCATCCTGGTGATTGGTAATTTTTGTATAGGAATATTTCCAATCATTCTTATGAAGTCTTTTTAAATGAGCCTGGAAAAAAGTTTCTTCATATAGATTTTTTCCTCCTTCTTCATCGTCATTTTTCCATTCAACCGGAAATTGTTTTTCAATCTCTATTGGCAACAATCCTGCAAAAATTGCATTACGGCTATATTGGGTAGCTGTAGGCAATATTGAATAAAACGTTTCTTCTTCCTGTATTCTGAAATTTTCAGCAAACAAAGGCTGAACGGCTTTCCATTGATCAAATCTTAGATTGTCAATTAATACAAAAAACGTGGGTGTTCCTTTTTCTACATGAGGAAAAACCTTAAATTTCATAAGGGAATTACTCATTATCGGTGCATCTGCAGAAGGATTGGTAACCCAATTGGAATAATTTTTTGAGATGTATTTATAAAATTCAAGGTTGGCTTCACTTTTTTGTGATTGGAAGACTTCCCGCATCTCAGGGCTGTCACTTTTTTTCATTTCAAGTTCCCAATAAACAAGTTTCTTATAAATCTCCATCCATTGATTGTAATCAGGATTGTCATTGAGCACCATAAATAAATCTCTGAATTGTTGTTGATAGGCAGAAGTCGTTTTCTCAGCGACCAATCTTTTATTATCAATAATTTTTTTTAGTGAAAGCCAAACCTGGTTAGGATTTACTGGTTTTATCAGGTAATCAGTTATTTGCGAACCGATGGCTTCATCCATCAAATTCTCAGTTTCATTTTTGGTTATCAGAACAATCGGAATTTGAGCATTGATTTCTTTTACTTTCTGCAAAGTTTCCAGTCCGGTAATGCCAGGCATACTTTCGTCAAGCAACACCACGTCAACAATATTCTCTTTTACATAATCAATTGCATCATGCCCGTTGCTTAAAGATTTTACATCATATCCTTTGTGCTCGAGAAACATAATTTGAGACTTTAAGCTTTCCATCTCATCATCTACCCATAAAATTTTTGCTCTGTTCATTTATCTTTATTTATCCTGCTAATCAAAAAATTAATATTTTCTTTTTACCTTTTGGCTCATTCATACAAATATAAATTATTCCCCTCCCAAAATTTATCTTTGCCTGCAATGCAAATGTTTTTAACAATTCCGAAGAAATGCCTTTTAGAAAAATAATTAATGACCCGGTTTATGGCTTTATAACAATTGATGATGAGCTTATTTATAGAATTATTTCTCATCCATATTATCAAAGGCTTCGCCGGATTCACCAAATGGCTTTCGCCGAATTAGTTTACCCCGGCGCAGTTCATTCCAGGCTGCATCATTCTTTAGGAGCGTATCACCTTATCAGTAATGCTCTTCATGAGCTTAAAAGCAAAGGAATAGCTATTTCGGATAAAGAGGAGCAGGCTACAAAAATTGCTATTCTATTGCACGATATTGGCCACGGACCTTATTCTCATGCACTTGAAAATACATTAATAAAAGAGGTAAGCCATGAGCAGATTTCTTTATTGCTTATGCAAAAAATTAATAAAGAATTTGAGGGTAGCCTGCAAATGGCGATTGATATTTTTACCAATAAGTATTCAAAAAAATTCCTTCACCAGTTAATTAGCGGACAGTTGGATGTAGACAGGATGGATTACCTGATCAGGGATAGTTTTTTTACCGGCGTTACAGAAGGCGTAATTGGGTATGATCGTATCATCAAAATGCTCACAGTACATGAAGGAGAGTTAATGATAGAGGAAAAAGGCATTTATTCTATTGAAAAGTTTTTGGTTTCGCGCAGGTTTATGTACTGGCAGGTTTATCTTCACAAAACGGTGTTATGTGCAGAAAAAATGCTTGTGAAAATTATTGAGCGGGCCAGGGAAATCAAAGCAGTTTCTCCTTCGCGGGTTTTCAATATTTTTTTGCACAACGAATATCAAAGTGGCAAAATAGAAGAATACCTGGATGATTTTTGTGCGATGGATGACTATGATGTTTTATTTTCGATAAAATCCTGGGTAGCTCATCCTGATAAAATTTTATCAGTCCTATCCAAAAGCCTGGTGAACCGGCATTTGTTAAAGGTTAGATATTCAGCGCAACCGGTTTCTAAAAAAATGCTGGAGGAAAAACTTAATTTGGCAAAAGAATACTTGCAAATAAATAATCATGAAGCATCTTACCTGGTATTTACCGGCGAAAGTGAGATCAAAACGTATAATCATAAAATTGAGCATATCAATATTTTGTTTAAAGATGGTTCAGTAAAGGATATTTCCGGGGTTGATAATGCCCTCATAAATCAAAGTTTATTAGGCACGGTAAAAAAATTTTACATTTGTTTTATAAATCTTGAACTCATATTATAGTTTAATTTTAATTTTTATTCAAAAAACCAGCAAGGCCGATGCAGTTTACAGCAAAACAAATAGCTGAATTAATAAATGGAACCATCGAAGGAGATCCGGAAATGGCGGTGTCATCTTTTGGTAAACTGGAAGAAGCTACAGAAGGGCAACTTGCTTTTTTGGCCAATCCTAAATATGAGGAATTCCTTTATTCTACAAAGGCATCTGTTATTATTATAAATAGTTCACTGGAAGTTGAAAAAAAATTAAGTGCAACACTTATTCGTGTACCTGATGCGTACTCTTCTTTTGCTGTTATTTTGACTGCTTATTCAGAAATCGCCAAAGCCAATCTTACCGGAATACAAGAGCCATCTTATATTTCTTCTTCTGCTACTTTGGGCGAAAATGTATTTGTGGGCGCATTTGCTTACATAGGCAAAGATGTTAAAATAGGTAAAGGTGTTAAAATTTATCCCCAGGTATTCCTTGGAGATAATGTTACTGTTGGCGATAATAGTATTCTGTATCCCGGTGTTAAAATTCATCACGATTGTGAGATTGGTAAAAATGTTTCCATACATGCAGGTTGTGTTATCGGAGGCGATGGATTTGGCTATGCGCCTCAAAAAGATGGCAGCTTTAAAAAGGTACCTCAAATTGGAAATGTAGTGATTGAAGATGATGTAGAAATAGGAGCCAATACCACAATTGACCGTTCAACCATAGGATCAACAACTATAAAAGCCGGCGCCAAACTGGATAATTTAATACAGATAGCTCATAACGTGGAGGTAGGAATGAACACTGTGATTGCAGCACAATCAGGAATAAGCGGCAGTACCAAAATTGGAAAAAATGTAATGATCGGGGGGCAGGCAGGAATTGTAGGGCACATCCAAATTGCAGACGGGAGTAAAATTAATGCACAAAGTGGTGTGGGTAAATCTATAAAAAAGCCAAATACGGCAGTTACAGGTTCTCCGGCCTACGATTACAGTCAGGCATTGCGTAGCCAGATTATAAGCAGGAATCTTCCTGAATTGGAAAAAAGGATTAAAAACCTGGAACTATTAATTGAACAATTAAAAAAAGAAAAGATAACCGACTAACTTGTATAGCTCATTAAATTTTAATTTTCAAACTCTCCGGGATAATTTAAAGAATTACTTTTCATACTTTCGTGCTCATGGAACAACCATTTAATTCTAAAGAGATTCATTTCCAGCATACCCTAAAAGAAGCTGTTACTATTTCAGGAGCCGGTATCCATACAGGTCAGTCTGTTACCATTAATATTAAGCCTGCTGAGCCTGGCACCGGTATTAATTTTCAACGCGTAGACCTTCCGGGTAAACCGGTTGTGAAAGCTGATGTTGATAATGTGATTGAAACAAACAGGAGTACTACTATTGAGGCAAATGGAGCAAGAATTGGCACTATTGAACATTTAATGGCGGCCTTAATGGGAATGCAGATTGATAATGCACTAATTGAAATTAATGGCGAAGAAGTACCGATTTTGGATGGAAGTTCCCAGGTTTTTATTGATCATCTTT
>DAHXOZ010000171.1 GCA_027364635.1 bacterium
GGGCGCTATTGTCATAACTTATGATATCCGAATATTGCTGATCAATCCATACAGGCGTCTTGCTTTGGGCCTTAGAATATACAAGCGACCAATCTGCCGATAATTTATCAGTGATCTGGTGCTTACCTTGCAAGTTATTGCTCCAGATGATCTGTCTTTGAAACAGAGACCGGTCATAAACATAATCCTGACCTGATAAATGTAAATATTGCGACAATCCCTGCTGAAGGTTCCTATGCTCTGTTCGATCCAATTGAAAAAAGGCAGTGTAAAAACTGATCTTGTTATGCTCATTAAAATCATAGTTTAGTACCAGGTGAGTACCTAACCTGTTTTGGAGATTGTTATAGGTGCGGTATTCGAGTGGGCCAAATACAGGTGTATTGGCTGTAGGTATTGGCTGTGGCTGCCCGCTTGGCGGATAAAATAAAGACGAGCTCCCTCTGTATATATGCTGATAACTAAAAGCAGCAAGAAAGCCGAAATTCCTGGTTATCCTGTCTCCGATACTCCCGTTTATAAATCCGTTAACCGGGTACCTGACTGTTTTATATTGCAGGTATTTGACATTAAAATCAGAAGGCTGCGGTGCATAGCCGGATCCATGAATTTCATAAGGAGTTTTCCATGGGGCACCGCTACGATCAAAAGTGGTAAAAGTATGGCTGCTAAAAAAATTATTATAACCTAAAGAACTATTGACTGTGTAAGTCAAATGTTCGGGAGCTTCCTTTAGCACCATATTAGTAACGCCGCCAATTGCATCGCCTTCCATAGATGGCGTAAGTGATTTTACCACTTCTAATCTCTGCAAAAGATCAGCGGGAAAAATATCCAGGGGAATGGAACGCGTCTTGTCATCAGGACTGGGGATTTTTACACCGTTGATGGTTGTATAATTATACCGGTCTGCCATGCCACGGATGATCGCATTTTCTCCATCACCCGAACTGTTTTTTACCAGCGAAACACCCGCAGCTCTCTGTAATACATTACCTACCGTTATGTCCGGGGAATTCTCTATTGCCCTGGCAGAAATGATGTTTAATAAATTAGAAGATATTCTTTCGATACGTCTCGCGCTTAGGTCCGAACCCTTATTCATATTGGCATTTACAATAACTGCATTCAATTTATCGGCGTGCACTTTTAACCGGATATCGTTGCGAAAAGTAATGCCCTTTTTTGCTTCTGCTTTTATCTGCTCATCATCATAACCCACATATTGAACGATCTCAGTGTAAGTGCCTGCTTCAATGTTTTTAAAAACAAAAGAACCATCAAGGCCACTATTGGTATTGTATTTTTTAGAAGTGCTTTTTAAAGTTACCGTTGCATCAACCAAAGGTTCGCCGTTTTGTATGTCGGTCACTTTTCCTTTTATTACCTGCGAAAAAGATGAGGCCACTATGACCGTTAAAAAAATGAGCGTAAGTGAAAAAGTAATGAAGACAATCCGGAGTTTAGGAGCAATATTATTTTTTTCTGACTTTTTTTTTGCACTCATTTATTTTATCATTTGGTGTGGGTAATGAGGTGCAAACTTATAATGTCGAACCATGAATATTTTCCCTGAAAAAGGAATTAACCTAATGATGATGTTTTCTTAATTGAATGGTAATAATAACTTCAGAAAAAAAACAGAATTGCTAAAAGCTCACGATAAACGAATGAGTATTTTCGGTGTATTTATACATAACATCAATACCAGAAGTTTTGGCAATTTGCTTAATGATAGAAAGCCCCAAACCGTTGTGATTACTGTTAACCGGCGTTTTATAAAAACGGGTAAATAATTTTGTTTCATCTAACGGAGTAGGTGAGCCAGTGTTACTAACCATCAATTTATTCTTAGCAAGGTTAATTTTAATAAAGCCATTAGGAATATTGTGATTACTGGCATTACTGAATATATTATTGAGTAGAATATCCAGTAATTCGGGGTTAATAAAACAACTGCTTTCTTGTAAAACAGATGTAATAATTATGTTACTGCCTTGCCAAAGTTCGCGGAACTGTTCAATTTTTTCTTCTACTTTTTTTGTAAGATTCATCTTCTCTTTATTGTCGAATTGCTGGTTTTCTATTTTAGCCAATAGCAGCAGAGATTTATTTAATCCTGATAATTTTTTTATGGAGGAATACGCTTCTTTAGCCAGCTCACTTTGCTTTTGCGAAAGTTCTTCTTCCTGTATTATCATATCAAGTTTCGATCTGATGATAGACAAGGGCGTTTGCATTTCATGCGAAGCATTCTCGGTAAACTCCTTTAGTAAAAGATAATCCTGTTTGGCCTTTTCGGTGGCAAGCAGTAAGTTGTCATTCATAAATGAAAATTCATTCGTTGAAGTTTTTGGGAAAACAAGTGACCCGGTTTCACCTAATTTAAAATTGCGCATGATATCCATGGATTCATAAAAAGGACTCCAAAGCCTTTTTAATAAAAGGCTGTTGAGTAAAATCCAAATCAAAATAATAAACAAAAGGGTTGAGATGGATATCGTGATCAGCGCCCTTGAAAGATGATGCATTCCTTCAATGGGTTTGGCAATGGTTACTTTATACCAATTTTTATTAAACCAAAGTGGAAAATCAAGCTTCATAAAATTGTGCATTTTATTTTCCCTTTGGCTAAAGAGTTGGGTAAGTTCAATGTTGCGTGTTATTTCGTGGCTACCTGTTGATACATAACTAACCTCTTCCTCATCCAAAGGAAACCCTTGGGGAAAGGCATTATGTTGCTTCACATATTCCTGCACTTTTTTTTGTACGCCGGTGAGGTCAGCATTCATTTCACGAATAAGAATTAGCTGGGAGAACTTGTATAAAAGCAGGCTGGAGACTATAAAGATAGCCACCATCATTATAAGATTAACCAGGGAATATTTGGTTAACAGCTTCATGTTTTGCTAGTACTTTGGTCATCCGGATCTGTGCTAAATTTATATCCCATGCCATATACAGCTTTGATGTAATCGCGGCAACCATTTTGGATCAATTTTTTCCGAAGATTTTTTATGTGAGTATAAATAAAATCATAATTGTCATTCATGTCGATATGATCGCCCCACAAATGTTCAACGATCGCTTCCTTAGTTACCACCTTATTTTTATTCGCAGTAAAATATAAGAGCAACTCGTATTCTTTTCTCGTAAGATCAATGGTTCCATTCTTTCCATGCACTATTTTGTCCTGGATTTCGATAGTGAATTCATCCATTACAACACGGTTTTGTCCTGCAAAATATTTTCTGCGCAAAATAGAAGCAACGCGTGCAGAAAGTTCGGGTAAGTGGAACGGCTTTGTGAGGTAATCATCGGCTCCAAGGTTCAGCCCTTCTATTTTATCATTCAAAGAATTTTTAGCAGAGATTATAAGCACACCATCCGATTTGCCAAGTCCTTTCAATTCCTTCAAAAGATGTAGCCCATTACCTTTTGGCAGGTTTATATCCAGCAGGATGCATTCGTAATTTTTTTCTTCAATTTTTTGAATCGCATCAGGAAAATCATAAGAAGCCTCACAGATAAAATTATTTTTTTCCATGTAAGCACAAATACTTTTTGACAATTCTATTTCATCTTCAATTATCAATAATCGCATGCTGAATAATAAGTAAAATTAAATAATGAAGTTGCTTACGAAAATGCCTGGAAACACTTCACGTATTAGTGTGGATTAATGCAATAAATACCATTGCAAATTCACACTTAATACAAATTTGCTTCGGAAGATGATCTATATAATTAGTTTACAAAAAATTGATATAATCATAATGATTTCATAACAATAAATTAAAAGAGGGGAAATATTCTTTCGATATTATTTCTTATTTTTTAAGTGAAGCACGAAATAAGAATTGGTATTTTTTGTTGCTTTACTGCTATGAAAATAAAAAACCATGGAAACCTTTTTTAATTTTCTGTTCCATGGTTTGTGCCAGATCTTTTTTAAAAAAATCTAAACTATATTTTACACCGTTCTTATTTTGGCATTTCAAAAATAGAAGGATCGATGGTTTTGTTGATCTCCACTTTTTTGATGGTAGTGCTCATTGAAAAATTGCCGCCAAAATCAACATTGGTCGTGTAGGGAATTGAAATGCCTTCGGGCGTTTTTTTGTAATCAGACAGAGTGGTGTTTACCTCTACTGTCTGGCCCTGCATTTGTCCCTGCCTCATCATTTTGGTGAGAAGGTATGAAGCAGTATCAATGTAATAGGTAGATTCGATACTATCCGGAGAAGTATATTTTATTTTGTAAGCGCCGCCATCAGTGCCTTCCAGCGCTGCAGTGCCTTTATGATTAACGGCATAATCGTATAAAGCGCCGCCTACATACATATCTTCTTTCACCGATTTGTATTCTTCAGGAGATAAAGCAACAGGATCACTGCCGCCGGCAAAAGGATTGATAGTCCAGCCGCCTTTATCGGTATAAGCTCTTACAAATTGTTGCCCGTTAAAATCAGTTACGCTTTTATAAGCCTTTCCATTAATAATATCTACCACCACAGGATTATCATTTCCCATCACCTGTGAAGAAGCATCCATAGAAACGGAAGTGACCTTGCTAAGGTTATCTTTTCCGCCTATGGCATCGACATAATGATTGATGATCTCATCAGCGCTTTGTGCATAAACGAAAGAAGCACTCATAAGAGTTGTAATAGCCAACAGGCCAATTTTTATACGTTGCATAATTTAGTTTTTTAATGATAAATTAAAGTTAAGTACTCTTTTGATTTATAAATAAAAAATTCCGGGTACTAAACTTTTGCCAACATTCGGCATATTTTCGAGGTAAAAATTGCTGCGTAAAATACCAGGACGATAAAACTGATAGGAATTTGCACAGCAATGCTTTTGCAAAAATAAAAAGATTGCAACCTAAGATACAGGATTCATTTAAAAGTAGAATATCATTTTAATATCCAGAACTAAAAAGAAAAGGCCATAGAAATGTCAACAATTTCTATGGCCTTAAAGAAGATGCTGTTCCGAATTTTTTATCAAATTATCAAACAGGATCTTGCCATTCAATTTCATCAGTCTCGTACTCATCCATTTCGCTTTCTTCACGATCACTTTTATCCGGAAGAGACGTTCCGCCATCTTCTTAAGCACCAGCAGGAGGTAGCCTAAACTTCATTATCTATCGGCTTGCCGCTAAACGCTTTTCCACATTCGATGCTTTTTATGTTGAGTTGTCATTGCCTCTTTCTTTAAAGAAATACAAGCTGTATGCCAACAAAAAGTAAGTATAAAGACTTTAATTAAACCTGAAGTTTTGAGGGATTTATTCTACAAAAAATAGTGGCAAGGGATATACAGTTTTCCGGTTTAACAGTAATACCGGCCGTTTTCTCTTATAGTTTCAGTGGATTCAAAAAAATATATAATTAAAATCCTTTTATTTCATTTGTGTACAAACCGGGTTTGAATCTTTTCGCCAATAAACCCGAAGCGAGCGGAGTGTCTATGTCTGCTACGATGATTCCTTCCTCGCCATAAGTTTGATGTATCACGCATTTTCCATCCGGTGCTATTAACGAAGTTGCAGATTCCTGGAAACGCATCGCATAATTTACACTTGCAAAATAAATAGTGTTTTCCATTGCCCTCATCACCATCGCTTTTTCATAATAGGGATTGTCTTTGCCGCCCCATTCACTCAGTTGCGGGCCCTTTCTGTTGCTGGCTGTACACTGCGGATGAAAAACAATTTTTGCATCGTTCATTGCTGCCCATCTTACAGATTCGGGGTAACGGAATCCTTCATGGCAAATAGTAATACCCAACTTTACATTATTTACTTCGAAAATATTCCTTTCAGTTCCGGGAATCCATGTGTTGTCTTCGGTTGGATCTAATTGATTTTTTGTTTGATACCCCAATACTTCGCCTGTTTGCGAAATAACAAATGCCACATTTAAAATTCCCCTGGCATTAAACCAATCCATAGGTATTATAACAGCAATTGCATTCGCTGCTGCTATGGCACAAACTTTATTCAGAGCTGCCTGCATATTTTCGGGTGAAGATTTTTCAACAGTAAATTCTTCAGCAGGGTAGCCGGGAAGATAGGATTCGGGGAAGCAAATAATTTCTGCATTTTGCTGTTTTGCATCCGTAACTAATTTATCAATTTGATACAAACCATCTTCAATAGATTTTGGAAATGGTGGCGAGGCTAACGCAATTTTCATATTTCGTAAAATAAAAATGAAGATAAGGGAGAATTTTTATCAACCCCGAAAACGCTTACTTTTTGATCGTATAGTCAGCAACAGTTACGTCGTCGGCAATAGGAAGCGAAATTTGGAAGAGCCTTTTATATTCAGGAATCTTAGCGTAGCTTTTCATATCTTCTTCAGAAGCGAACGTAGTATTATACACATGTTTAAGCGTGTTTGGATCTCGCGCCGAAACATTCACACCCCATTCAAAATCTTTAACGAACGGGCTTTTGGCAAGATCCTAGTAAACATGATCAAGGGCTTTAATACTATCAGGTGACGCGCCCGGTTTAAAGGTGATAATAACAATATGCCTGAAAGGTTTGTAAGCATTATCTGTTTGTGCAACAGCAAAGCTTTTTACCAATACAATTAAGGTTACTAATAGTGAAAGTTTCAAAATTATTTTTTTCATTTCTGAAGTTTAAGGCTGTTAAGCTACTAATTATTTTTGTGTTTTGATGTTCTTGAATACTTTGCCACAAAGCTATTCTGCAAAAGAAATAAGAGAAAGTAAAGTGAATAAAATTTGTCGTACACTGCCCATTTATTGTCGCTTTCAAACACTATCAATATTAAAAAGACAATT
>DAHXOZ010000172.1 GCA_027364635.1 bacterium
GGGGAAAAATTATTGGCAGAACGACGGGAAATATGACATCAATGAAACAGTAACTCCGGAAACAAAGGTGGTGTCAGGAGTTGAAAACATTGTGTATTCAAACAACAGTCCCGATACGCTGAAAGTTTTAGTGATCCGGTTTGTAAACAATGTTCATAAGCCTGAATCACCGCGAACCGGGCAAACGAGTGATAATTTTTTTACCACAGGATTAGACATTACCTCTTTTTCTGTAAACAACCAGGATTATAGTGTGAACAGTAAAAGTTGGGGAACCGTGGGAGTAGTAAGATTGAAAGAACCTTTGCTTCCCCATTCATCAGCAAACGTAAATATTTCGTGGAATTATCCTTTATCAAAACAAGATGGGCGTGAAGGCCAGGTTGATAGCGCCACTTTTTATGTTGCCTACAGTTATCCCCGCATATCGGTTTATGATGATTACAATGGCTGGGATGTATTGCCCCATAACGGCGGTCAGGAATTTTACAACGATTTCAACGATTACCAACTGGCAGTAAAAGTGCCAAAGAACTATGTGGTGTGGGCCACCGGCGATCTCCAAAATCCTGATGAAGTTTTGCAACCCACTTTTGCAAAAAGGTTGAAAGATTCTTACACGTCAGACAAAGTAATTCATATTGCAAATTTGCAGGAAATGCTGGATGGTAAAGTAACCCAACAA
Source organism: bacterium (assembly GCA_027364635.1). GTDB lineage: Bacteria > Bacteroidota > Bacteroidia > Chitinophagales > Chitinophagaceae > Ginsengibacter. Next base: position 686 of record DAHXOZ010000172.1, read on the forward strand.
AATGATTGGAATACCTGGAAGTTCAGTGCTGATCACATTACTGATGTTTGTTATGCTGTAAGCAACCATTATGTATGGGATGGAGCAAGCGTTGTGGTAGATCCGAAAACCAATCGCCGTTCAAGTGTTCAGGCAGCATATAACGACACTGCGGCAGACTTTCATCATTCAGTAGAATTTGCACAAAACGCTTTGAAATTTTTCTCAACTCAATGGCCGGGCGTTCCTTATCCATTCCCTAAAATGACAGCCTTCCAGGGCCATGCAGACATGGAATACCCGATGATGGTTAATGACGCTACAGTCAGTGATACCAGGCGTTTTGGCAAGCAAGATTTTAAGTTTGCACAAATGGTACAGGATCATGAAATAGCCCACACGTATTTTCCATTTTACATGGGCATCAACGAAAAAAGATATGCGTTTATGGATGAGGGTTGGGCAACCACTTATGAATACCTCATCGGGTTAGAGGAAAACGGGAAATCGCATACTGATTCTGTTTATAAAAGATTCCGCATCCAACATTACATTAATGATCCTTCAACAGATGAAGACCAACCAATCATTACCATGTCGAACCAGGAAAGCGGCGCAGGATATGGAAACAATTCTTATGGAAAAGCTTCTCTAAGTTATCTGGCTTTAAAAGATTATTTGGGCGATGCTACTTTTAAAAAAGCGTTACATTTTTATATGAATGCATGGCATGGAAAACATCCGATTCCGTGGGATTATTTCAATTGCATGAGTACCGGTTCAGGACAAAATTTAAACTGGTTTTTTCACAACTGGTTTTTTACCAACAATTATATTGACCTTAAAATTGACACTGTAAAAAAAGAAAAAGGTTTTTATATGGTGAACATAAAAAACGCGGGTGGATTTGCTATTCCTTTTGATGTAAAAATTTCTTACGCAGACGGTCAAACCGCTATCATGCATGAAACACCTGCTGTCTGGAAAAAAAATGAGAAAGAACAGGTATTGAAGATATCAACTAATAAAATCATAAAATCTGTCGCATTGGATGGCGGCATTTTTATGGATTACACGCCTGATGATAATATTTGGAAACAATAAAACTTCAACAAATACTTTTGCAGGCGTACATTTATGTGCGCCTGTTTTCTTTTTGAAACAAAATAAAAATGTTGAAAATTTGTAAGTTTACTGTTCATTTCATTGACTCATAAATTTCCTTTCTTTTCATTGAAAGATTCTAATATTTCAACTGATTCTTCAAAAAAAATTTATTCTTCTATAGTAAATTTTGAATATTCTGCATTAACTTCGCTTCCTCTAAAAAAATGAAACAAAAGTTTTCCCATATTATTGCTACTTCTTTTGCAACTTTTTGCATTCCGGCAACAACCATTACTACAACCCGATAAGGGTTGTACATTTCCATATCATCCATTGGGCTTTCGCTGCGTACCTTCGGGAAAAATAATTCCATCAATAAATTTAATAGTTAGAAAAATATGCGTGTTTTAAAATTTGGCGGCTCATCGGTAGCAAACGCTGAAAACATCAATAAGATCGTTTCTATTTTGGAAGATCGTTTGAAAAAAGAGAAATTAATTGTGGTGGTGTCTGCTTTAGGAGGTACCACAGATGCGCTTTTAAACAGCATTGTATTAGCTTCTGAAGGTAATGATCAATACAAAGAAGAATTGCAAAAAATTGAAACCCGCCACCTGGAAATGACCAAGCAATTAATTCCTATAGCGCAGCAAAGCCGGGTGCTGAGCATGGTAAAACAACATTGCAATGAGATTGAGGATATCTGTAATGGCGTATTTTTATTGCAGGAGCTTACATCCAGAACGAAAGACAGGATAATGAGTTATGGGGAATTATTATCCTCACAAATTATTGCCGCAAAATTTGAATCGATTGGGTTTAAAAATAAGTGGGTAGACGCACGTAAAATTATAATCACCAATTCAAACTTTGAAAACGCGGTGGTGAATTTTGATGTGTCCAATCCAAAAATTCATTCCTTCTTTCATGATGCAACTGAAACATTTTTTATCGTTCCCGGATTTATTGCTTCAGATAAAAATGGCATCACTACTACTTTAGGAAGAGGCGGTTCTGATTACACCGCATCTATTATTGCGGCAGCAGTTGATGCGACTGCGCTTGAAATATGGACGGATGTAAGCGGCATGATGACTGCTGACCCACGATTGGTTTCCAATGCCAAAATAATTCCGAATGTACTATATCGCGAAGCAATGGAACTTTCGCATTTTGGTGCCAAAGTCGTTTATCCTCCAACGATTCAGCCGGTTATGAGAAAAAATATTCCTGTTTGGGTGAAAAGCACTTTCAATCCTGAGCACCACGGTACTTTAATTGAAAACGAAAACACCGCAACAAAAAAAAGCAGTAATAGCGTTCGCGGAATTTCCAGCATCAATAAGATCGCTTTACTCAGTCTTGAAGGTAGTGGAATGGCTGGAGTGCCCGGTTTCTCAAAAAGATTATTTGAAACCTTAGCCAACGAACAAATAAACGTGATTTTAATTACGCAAAGTTCTTCAGAACATTCAATTTGTGTAGGCATCGAAGAAGCCGCTGCTGAAAAAGCAAAATTAGCCGTGGATGCTGCTTTTGCTTTAGAAATCGAAAGGTTGGTAGTTGAACCGTTAATCGTGGAAAAAGATTTGGCGATCATTGCATTGGTTGGCGATAAAATGAAAAGTCATCCCGGCATCAGTGGAAAAATGTTTAGTGCCCTGGGTAAAAACGGTATCAATGTGAGAGCAATTTCGCAAGGATCTTCTGAAAGAAATATTTCGGCAGTCATTTCTACCAATGATGTAAAAAAAGCCGTCAATGTACTGCATGAAGAATTTTTTGAAACCACCTATAAGCAGGTGAATTTATTTGTCGTCGGAGTTGGAAATGTTGGCTCAAGGTTGCTTTCACAATTGCTTCAGCAAAATAGTTATCTTCAAAAGAATCTGCGTTTGTCCCTAAGAGTTGTAGGCATAGCCAACAGCCGAAAAATGTTATTCAACAGTAATGGAATTGATTTGGAAAACTGGAAAGAACTTTTGCAGGAAGGCGATACCATGAACCTCGCAGAGTTTGTAAATACCATTAAAACAAAAAATTTGCGTAACTCCGTTTTTGTGGATGTAACCGCCAATAAAGAGGTAGCAAAGCATTATGCAGAAATTTTAGAAAAGAGTGTTTCTGTAGTTGCCTGCAACAAGATCGCCGCGTCTTCTTCGTATAGTTATTATGAAAAATTAAAAAACCTGGCGCGTGAATTTAATGTGCATTTTCTTTTTGAAACCAATGTCGGCGCAGGTTTACCCGTTATCGGAACTTTAAACGACCTGTTGCTAAGCGGTGATAAGGTTAATAAAATTGAGGCGGTGCTAAGCGGCACTTTAAACTTTGTTTTCAACAATTATGATGGCAAAGCAACATTTTCTGATGTGGTACGACAAGCCCAGGACGAAGGTTTTACAGAACCCGATCCGCGGCTCGATTTAAGCGGTGTGGATGTGGTGAGAAAAATCATGATCCTTGCACGCGAATCCGGTGAAAAAATAGATATGGAAGACATCACCAACAATTCGTTTATGCCACCTGAATGCATGGAAGGTTCTGTCGATGATTTCTATAATTGCATGGAAAAGTATGAAACCCATTTCAAAAGTATTTTGGACGAGGCTAACAAAGCCGGAAAGAAATTAAAATTTGTGGCCACTTATGAAAATGGAAAAGCAAGTGTTGGTTTGCAGCAGGTAGATTCAAGCCACGATTTTTATCACCTTTACGGAAAAGACAACGTTGTTGTTTTTTACACCAATCGTTACACAGGCCAGCCATTGGTCGTAAAAGGAGCCGGTGCCGGCGCAGACGTAACCGCATCCGGCGTATTCGCTGATATCATCAGGGCAGTAAGGATTTAAACAAAATAGTAATGAAAGAAATAAAAGTTTTGGCTCCCGCAACGATTGCCAATCTGGTTTGCGGATTTGATATTCTTGGAATGGCATTAAAAGCGCCTTTCGATGAAATGACACTTTCTTTAACCGATGCGCCGGGAATCGTGATTAAACATACCGACGAATACAACTTGCCTGAAGAACCGGAAAAAAATGTTTCAGGGGCCGCCTTACTCGCGTTGATGGAAGAATATAAAAAACCGGTTGGTTTTCATTTAACGATTCATAAGCACATAAAACCCGGCAGTGGCCTTGGTTCCAGCGCTGCAAGTTCGGCAGGCGCCGTTGTAGCCGCCAATCACTTATTGGGAAATATTTTTTCAAATGAAGACCTAGTGCGGTTTGCAATGAACGGCGAAAAAATTGCCGGAGGTGTAAAACATGCCGACAATGTTTCTCCCTGCATCTTTGGTGGCGTTACTTTAATACGTTCTATTTTTCCTTTGGATATTATTCCGCTCAATGCGCCTGATCTTTTTATAACGATCGTTCATCCGCAAATAGAAGTACGCACTTCTGATTCACGGCAAATTTTGCGTAAAGAAGTTCAGTTAAAAAATGCCATCAAACAATGGGGAAATATTGGCGGATTGATCATGGGTTTTATGAAAAATGATTTTGATCTGATCGGCCGTTCGATGGAAGATGTGATCATCGAGCCGGTACGAAGTATTTTGATTCCGGGATTCGATGAAGTTAAATTAAAATGCAAGGAAGCCGGAAGTATTGGTGGCGGAATTTCAGGTTCAGGGCCATCCATTTTTATGTTGAGTAAAGAGGAAAAAACTGCAAACAGGATCGAAAAGATCATGAAAGATATTTATGAAAAAATCGGTGTTGATTATAAAACCTATGTAACAGCCATCAATCCTGAAGGCGTAAAAATTGTGGAAGCACAGTAAACCAACAAATAATGAAGTATTTTAGTCTCAATAAAACCGCTCCTGCTGCAACTTTCAAAGAAGCCACCATCAAAGGTTTGGCGCCTGATAAAGGTTTATACTTTCCTGAAATTATTCCAAAACATGATGCCGGGTTTTATGCTGACATTGAAAATTATTCAAACGAAGAAATTGCTTTTAAAATAATCGAACCATTTATTGGAGATGAAATTCCTGTGAATGAATTAAAAAGAATTGTTGCCGAAACAATCAATTTTGAAATCCCTTTAAAAACAATAACGGAGAATATTTCTTCATTAGAATTGTATCACGGCCCTACCCTTGCCTTCAAAGATATCGGCGCAAGATTTATGAGCCGTTGCCTCGGATATTTTGTAAAAAACAATGACCGAAAAATAACCGTTTTGGTAGCCACTTCAGGTGATACCGGCGGTGCGGTTGCGAATGGATTTTATAATGTTGAAGGAGTTGAAGTAGTGATCTTATATCCTTCCGGCAAAGTGAGCAGCGTGCAGGAAAAACAATTAGTTACCTTAGGAAATAATATTCACGCAATTGAAGTAAAAGGAAATTTTGATGATTGCCAGCAAATGGTAAAGCAGGCTTTTTCTGACGAATATTTAAACGAAAAATTATTTCTTACCTCTGCCAATTCAATCAATGTGGCACGCTGGTTACCGCAACAGTTTTATTATTTATTTGCGTGGAAACAATGGGCAGATAAAAACCATCCGCCGGTGATCAGTGTGCCTAGCGGAAATTTCGGAAATATCTGCGCAGGAATATTAGCTCATATTTCAGGATTGGCTGTACAACATTTTATCGCTGCGTGCAATGCAAATAAAGTGGTTCCGGATTTTTTATCTACTGAAAAATATGAACCTAAAAAAGCCATCGCTACCATTTCAAACGCAATGGATGTAGGTGATCCAAGCAATTTTATAAGAATTCTCGAATTGTTCCATCATCAATTTAAAGAGTTGAAAAGTACACTAAGCAGCGTAAGCATTTCTGATGATGAAACGAGAAAAACGATAAAAGAAGTTTTTGAGAAAGAAAATTATTTATTAGATCCTCATGGCGCTGTTGCTTATCTCGCTTTGCAAAATTATTTGAAAGAGCATCCCCAACAGAAAGGATACCTCCTGGAAACAGCCCACCCTGTAAAATTTTATGATGTAGTAGAACCGGTAATTCAGCAAAAAATTCCCATCCCCGAAAGTATTAAAGGCATTTTATCGAAAGAAAAATTAAGTACGGT
>DAHXOZ010000173.1 GCA_027364635.1 bacterium
AATTCTATTAGTTATCTTATTATTTTTCGGAGGCAAAAAAATTCCTGATCTTATGCGCGGAATTGGTCGAGGGGTGAGGGAGTTCAATGATGCGAAAGAACATGTAAAAAGTGAGATTGAAGCGGGAATGAAAGATAAAGATGTAGTAAACAACACCACTACAACTTCTCCTGCTCCTGAAGCAACTCCAACCCAGGTTTCAGCCGCTTCAAATACGCAAAATCCATAATTTTTTTTTTAGTTTTTTTGATAATAGTTAAATTTATGCCCCGAAAAATCGGGGCATTTTTAATTAGAGACTATTTAAACTAAACCTTAACCGAAAAATTAATTCACAAACTGGTGATCGAGGCCCCTAAAATCAACGGGTACTAATTTACTTACGCCAGGCTCCTGCATCGTTACACCATAGATCACATCTACCGAAGCCATCGTCATCTTATTGTGAGTAACAATTATAAATTGAGATTCTTTGCTGAACTTCCGGATCATTTGCGTAAACTTTCCAATATTAGCGTCATCGAGCGGCGCATCTACTTCATCAAGTATACAGAATGGTGCGGGTTTTATAAGATAAATTGCAAATAACAAGGCAGTTGCCGTAAGTGTTTTTTCTCCGCCACTTAATTGCGTAATACTTGTTGGCCTTTTCCCTTTAGGTTTTGCAATAATGTCAATTCCTGTATCAGCAAGATTTTCAGGATTCTCAAGAATCATATCAGCCGTATCATCATCAGTAAACAAAGCTTTAAAAACATTTTGAAAATTCTCTCTCACCTTATTGAAGGTTTCCAAAAACTTTTGATTAGCCGTGGTTTCCACTTCCTGGATGGTTTGCATCAATGATTCTTTTGCGTTCACCAGGTCATTTTTTTGTTCGCCAATAAAATCAAAACGTTTTTTCATTTCAGAAAATGCTTCAATAGCTGTTGGATTTATTTCCCCCATATTTTCCAACCTCTTTTTCATCCGATCACACTTTTCCTGCAATTCTTCCAATGGAATGGCGGTATTTCTTTCTTCATCAAGAATCGTGTCTAACTCAACCTTAAACTCAACACTCAATCTCTCCTTCATTCCTGCAACCTGCAGTTTTAATTCATTCAGCTTGTCTTTTATATCATTTAAAAAATGATCGGCTTGTTCTTTTGCTTTTTGCTTCTGTCGCAGTTCACTTTCCTTTTCATTCAACCCGTTTCTAAGATTGTAATATGCCTGGTCGGCTTCGTTTAATTTCCTTTCCTCAATCTCTTTATTTTTTAACAAGGAAACCACTTCCAGTTCAAGTTTTTTTAATTCTTCGGAAGTAACTGTAATATTTTCAACTGTTTCTTTTAATTGCAGGTTGCTGTTAGCAGACTGGGTGTTTAAATCAGTGAGTTGCCTGCTCTTAAATTCAAGTTCCTGGTTGATGGAATTCACTTTGCTTTGCTGCCGCGTTAGTTGCAAATTATGGTCGTTGAATAAAGAATTGGCTTCATTAAATTCCTGCTCAGCTTTTAAAAATTCATCACCCACCAATTTCATCTTTTCATCATGTTCTCCAACTTCCTCTGCCAGTCCGCGTAAAGTTGAACGTGTTTCTTCAATATCTTCCTGGTAAGTTTCCAGTTGCTCTTTCATCTCTTCAATCCTCTTATCTGAAACCATTTTTTGATGAAGGATATTTTCTATTTTATTTTGAATAGCGTAAACGGTATTGATCAATTCATTGATCGATTGCTGCGTTTCCTGGATAGCATTTTCTTTTAATTGCTGGTTGAAGGCAATCACCGCATTCGACTTATCACTGATAACTAATTTTAATGCATTTACTTTTTCTTTTTGAGCCGTAATTTTTTCCGATAATTTTTCCAGGTTTTTAGCCCGCCCGATTTTCTTTCCCTCAAATAGACCTACACTTCCACCGGTAAGCGAATATTTTCCTTTGACATATTTACCGCTTTTCTCAAGAATTATATACCCATTGCTATTTTCAAACGCTTCTTCATTCTCTGCAATAAATACATTGCTCAAAAGGTAATTGGCCAGGCGCGCATATTTTTCATCAATCTCAATCACGTTCAAAGCCGGAATAGTATTAGCTACTGACGCAATGTGCGATTTATTTTCGTTTGAATTCAACTGGTCAAGTAAAAAGAAATTCGCTTTTCCCTTTTTATGCTCGTCCAATAGATGCACCGCAGTTAAGCCATCTTTAAGGTTATCTACCACGTAATAATTAAGGTAAGGTTCCAACACATTTTCAACTGCTGCCCGGTATTCTTCTTTCACATAAATAAGATCAGAAAGAACAGGCGCTGTATAATTCCAAGATTTATTATTATGAAGAAATTTTACGCTTTCAGGATAGCCTTCCATATTGTCAATAAGACTTTTCAGAAGATCGTGTTCATTTTGTTTTGCATCCAGTTTTCGATTTTCTTCAGCCAGCTCACTTCTCAATTTCTCGAGTTGAGATTGCGTTTCAAGGATTTGCTCTTTGGTATATTCGTGATGCTTTCTTAAATCTTCAAGTATTTTTTTCTTTTGATTTAACTCATCCTCCTTTTCCTTTTTATCTTTTTCAAGATTAGCAAAACTATCTGTTCGCGATTTTTGTTCTTCTTCTATTTGTGCTATCGATCGCTGTAAATTAAATATCGAAGTATCAGCAACGGCTACTTTTTTTTCTGCTTCAAAATGACTCCGCTGCAATTGCATTTGCGTTTGCCTTAAAGCATCTACTGCCGTTCTTTTGGCATCATAAATATTTCTTTTTTCTTCAGTAGTATTTTTTAAAACAACCAGATTTTCTTTGTGTTCTGTCAATCTCTCTTCTTCATCGGCTATTTGCTGTTTCGAAAAAAGAATACTTTCTTCAATCCCTTTCACCTGCCCTTCAGCTTTTAATAAAAAATCTTTCAGGCTGGTTTCTCTTTCGCGTAGATATTGTAAACGCTGAGCGCTTAAATTTTTCTGATTTTCTTTTTCTCTTACCGTATTATTAATCTCATTAAAATTATGCTGTTGCTGCTGAAGCATTCTTTCCTTCTCAATAAAACCAGCCTTTTGTTTTTCCAGTTCAGCTTCTTCTGTGGCTATTTTTGCTTCCAGTCCGATACGCTTATCAGTCTCTGATTTTTGTTGATCGTTTAATTCTTTATAACTAATATTAAAACCTTCAAGAGCCGCTTTGGCCAGTTCAATGCTCAGCTCACGATAATCCTTTTTAATTTCAAAATATTTTTCTGCTTTTTTTGCCTGGCTTTCGAGCGTTTTTAACTGATTGTTTATTTCAAAAAGCAAGTCTTCAATTCGCGCAAGATCCTGTTCTGTTGCATCCAATTTTAATTTTGCTTCACGCTTCCTGGTTTTGTAGATTGAAATACCGGCAGCCTGTTCCAGCATTCTTCTTCTGCTGTAATCCTTGTCTTTGATGATATCATCTACCATTCCCAATTCAATGATGGCATAACTGTCAGTGCTTACACCAGTATCCATAAATAGATTGTGAATATCTTTTAAGCGGCAGCTTACGCCATTCAGCCTGTATTCACTTTCCCCGTTCTTGTAATATTTGCGTGTAACGGTTACCGTTTGGAACTCGGTTGGCAAGAGGTTTCGCGTATTTTCAAAAGTGAGGCTTACTTCAGCCAATCCGCTGGCACTCCTGTTTTTGGAACCGTTAAATACCAGGCTTTCAAGGTTTTCACTCCTCAACTGGCTTATCTTTTGTTCGCCAATAACCCAACGGATACTATCTACAATATTACTTTTACCACAACCATTCGGGCCGATTACTCCTGTAATTCCGTGATCGAAATTCACAACCGTTTTATCAGCAAAACTTTTAAAGCCTTTTATTTCTAAATTTTTTAATCTCACTTTTTGGGTTTTATAAGACTGCTATACCGGGATATAGCACCTGAGGGCAAATATATTGGTTATGGAAGAAAGAAATATTGGTAGAACTGCAATGTGATTTTTAGTTATACACAGATTTTTCACAGATTTTTATTATGAAACATATTATACATGCTTAGTTGATTTTATTTACAAATATGTTTATCTAAATTTGAAGCTATTTTCTTATTTTACACCACTATATTATTATAAACACAAAAAGACCACTAATGAAAAAATTTTTAGTCCCTGTTGATTTTTCAGACACTTCAATTAATGCTGCGAGGTATGCAGTTGCGTTAACAAAAGATATTCCTGATGCTTCCGTAATTCTTTACCATGTTTACAGCCGCATTAGTTTTGCTACCTTAACTTCAAAAGATGAGGGCTCAAGGCAAAAAGTTTCTGAAGCCGAATTAAACGAAGTAAAATCAAAAATCAGTGAAGGAAAAGATAATATTTCAGTAGTTGCTGAGGAAGGTTCATTTGTTGAAAGCATCTATGATTATACAATGGGGAATTCAATAGATATGGTAGTGATGGGTATTACCGGTAGTTCAAGAATTTCGCAGGTATTTATGGGAACCAATACATTAAATGTCATCAGGAATATTGATTGCCCGGTGATGATCATTCCTTCGGAAGCTCAATATACCGGGTTAAAAAAAGTGGTTTTCACTTCAGATTTTAAGGATGTTGCGCGTACCACACCGTTTGTTTCTTTAAAAAAGATTCTGGATATTTTCCATCCGCAACTTGAGATATTAAATGTTGACAGTGAGCATTACGTAGAACTTACACCTGAATATAAAATTGAAAGAGAAGCAATGGAAGAAAAACTGACCAGCTATAATCCCCGGTTTTCATTTTTAAGATCGTATGATTTTTTAGAAGGAATCAGCAGTTTTGTTGACACAAAAGAAATGGATGCTATCATAACCGTTCCACGAAAACATAGTTTTTTAAGCCAGCTTTTTAAAACAAGCCATACAAAAAAATTAGCCTATCACAGCCGGATTCCAATCATTGCTGTTCCTGCATAAAATATGCATAATGAGATGTTACCGAGAAAGGGGCTGTCCTGAATAGGCTGGATAGCCCCTTTTTATCTGGAATTCCGCTGGGAGTGCTTTCATTTATATAATTCCAGTGGCCTTCTTTATCATTAGCCATATTTATTGCACCCGGGAAATAGAATCTTCTTAACAGATAAAATATTTTAGGCTAAATAAATTACCCGGCATTAAAATAGTAAACCAATTAGCAGTAAACAAGTAAATAATTCAGATTTCTGTTTTATGTATCTAACGGTGAATGACAACCTAAATTTGTATTGATAAAACCAGGAAGCAAAAATCTGTTTGAAATAAATTAAAGAGTAGAATAAATTACATGCAGCCTGATATGTGTTGGCGTATCATTTGTGCCGTTTAATTCAACACGTCCATCTGCAATGCTATTTCTTTTGCTGGAAAAAGGCCCAATACCCTGACCGCACCAATCTAAATAGGTAGCAGTATTGGTAACATAATGAGGAGCGCTCAGTTTTAGCGTAAAGTCTTGTTTCCCTTTGGTAACAATTGACTGAACATACCTGGTAATATTCAAATGATATTCTGCAATGGACTGACCGGATGAATTTGTAGTGTTTATCATTTGCCCTCCCATATATTGAAACCCGTTTTGGAGTTCACTTGCACTAAAATCACATGGAATAGGAATGTACTCTCCGTTATTAATAAAAGGATCCTTTAGTTCAACATAAAGGTTTGCCGGAGGAGTAAAAATGTTGTTATATGAATCAGTAGAATAAACCTGGTCGACAATAATTTCCGCGCTGTTGATCACCCTGTTGGATAAACCGGAAAGAGCCGGAATGGTAAGAAGGGCATAACTTCCGGGAGAAGTTTGAATAAAAACAAGGCTATCTCCGGAAGCGGGTTGTGAAAGATGATTCGCAACTTCAGAAGATCCATAATCATGAACGATGGAATTGGACAAGCCCGAAGAATTGGACAAAGCAAAATTAACAACGCTCGTATCAGCCACTCCGCTTTTCATATACCGCATATATATGGATAAACGGGAGGTAGTAAAATCAAAATAATTCAATGCCTGGCCACCGGTTGCCTTGTCAGGCACTACTGCAAATCCTTTGAAATAACTTTTAAAATCTGCATCACTCCTGAAGATTTGTGCCGAATCGTTTATAAAATTTTGAATAAAAGATTTTGAAACAGGAATTCTTAACTGGTTGGCCGCTTGTTCATTATAAGCATGAACAGAATCTTTTAGAACCCAAGGATAATAAGATTTTTGGCCTAATAAAACAGAACTGTCGTATCCTAACACCTGGCAACTTGAGAAATTCTTTGATAAATCAAACGAATCGGAAAGTTGGTAAACATTTACCTTTTGCAGCATGTTAGTATCACCAAAAGAATGCGAATAATGAAGTACTATTACTGCAGAATCAATTTCAATGGTATTGGCATCTGCTGCCGGAAAATTATATGGAAAATACTCAGGTTTAAATTCAGTATAAATATTGGCCTGAGTGGTTCCAAATAAAGGATCGTTTGAAATCATTCCCAAAGCCTGCAAATCTGCACGTTGAATTGTATCACATTGAGCGCTGTCGTAATTCACTGCTGTGATGGAATAAGTGGTGTCAAATGTGTGGATATTATCAACCGCGGGTATCAGGTTTTCACCAAGCGTAGTAGTATCAATTTTAGTACAGCCAATAGTAAAAGCTAATAACATCAATATTCCCGTAACCGCAGATTTGTATTGGTTTTTAGACACTTAAAAAAAGATTTGAGTAGATAAATAAGGAACGAAATTATTAGGTGGCAAGGTCGGTATACAATTGTAAATAGTCTGTTAAATCTGACTCAGCGTTATA